>JBDRAX010000059.1:0-13240 GCA_043823375.1 Candidatus Omnitrophota bacterium
GGTATACACATCTTCCGGATTCCACCACGATTTTTTCTAAAAACGCCATTTTTGCCCTGACCATAACTGACGGTACATGGATATAGTTTCCGTTCTATGTGCCTGTGTTTTAGGGCATTTACAACAAAAAAGGCGACTCTATATTCAGAATCGCCTTTCTGCTTGGAACAACTGGTGGAGGTGCCGGGATTCGAACCCGGGTCCATGATCTTTGACCGGGGAGTATCTACATGCTTAGTCTGCCTATTGATCTTTTCCTCATGGCCGCCGATAGACGGGACGATCATGAAGAGCAGCTTCCTTAATACTGCCCGCGGTTAAGAAGCCCAAACGCGGGAGACTCTGGTCAGTGGGTTGATTAGTAAGCCAGAGCGCTTACTAAAGAACCAGTCCCTGCCATAGCAGAGACATTTAACGCGTCCTGGGCCAAGATCGACTCGGCTTCGGCTACTGGATCGTAGTTTGCGTTTATTTTTTCCCAGGTTTTATAGAGGCCGCCTGGAACCTCTGCATGCTGCTCCGGGATCATCAAGATTATGTCGAGTCCTGTCACCCCCATATGTCTTTATCTGTTTTTCTGTTTTCAAAAAGCGTTTTCTATCTATCTGTTCTTGTTCCTCAGCTCCCTGCTTATTTCCCGCTGAGCCTGTTTTTCTTTTATCGCCGCGCGCTTGTCGTAAAGTTTTTTACCTTTCGCTATCGCGATCTCAACCTTGGCGTATCCGCGGCTGAAATATATTTTGAGCGGTATTATCGCGTAGCCTTTTTCAAGAGACTTTACGGCGAGGTATTTTATTTCTCTTTTATGAAGCAGAAGTTTCCTTATCCTGAGAGTTTCCGTTTCATCTCTTGAAAATTTATACGGCGTTATGTGCAGGCCGTATAAAAAAATTTCTTCGCCCTCAACTTTCACAAAACTTCCCTTTAAATTACCCAGTGCCGCTCGAAGTGATTTTATTTCACTCCCTTTGAGCTGTATACCCGCCTCAAAGGTTTTTTCGATAGTGTAATCTCTCAATGCCTGCCTGTTTGAAATGACAGGCGTATATTCTTTTTTCGGCTTCATATGTTATTATACCAAAATAGCTTGCGTTTTTCAATCCCAGTCTCTCGCCCGTCGGGTTACAGCCCTGATAAATCGGGGGTATGTCAACAATATCGTAAATTCCCTTGTCTTTAAATTGACGCTAATCATATTTTATAGTATAATTTGCACTAATTAGCAATCGAAAAATATTTTGTTCTCATTGTTATTTGATGCGGGTGTGGCGAAACTGGCAGACGCGTATGGTTCAGGTCCATATGGAGGCAACTCCTTGGGGGTTCGAGTCCCTTCACCCGCACCACAAATATTCCTTTCTATTAAGTACTGTTTACTCCTTGTTTTTTTGACTTTGGCCTTCCCACATGGTATATTTTCCAGCAAGGTAAAGTTTTTAATCCACACATACACAAGGGGGTAGGTAAAATGAAAAAATTGGCAAATCTTCTGTCTCTGATAGGGTTGCTTTTATTCTGCTATACGATCATAGCACGATTCATAGGAGAAAAAAGCATTATGGGGTTTTCAAAGATCTCGATTTTTAACCAGGGGTTTACAGCTGTCGGTATGTTCTCAGCTACAGCATGCGTACTTTTGCTGGCTGTGATCGCTTTTTTGAAATCTGAAGAAAAATAAGTTTTTTTCTGATCAGGCCCCGGCTCCTGTATTTTTTAAGTACCCATAAAAAAATCCATGAGTCAGGGCCTGATCTTTTTATATGAGATCAGCTCGATCCCTGCCGCGTTTATGAGGCCCCTCCACTTCCCGTACAAGAGGGCTTCAAACTCTCCGGACGCGTTCTTATACCACGGGTTTTTCTTAACCAGTTCGGAGGAATCAACCGCCGGATGTACCGCGAGTTCATTGACGCCGTTTTTGATGTTCTTCAGTATATAACAAAGCACGTCATCACTGATCCGTCCGGAATGGAAATGCCCCCAGAAATGATCATTTGAAGCGGCACGCCCCCTTCCGACAGCTTTTTTTGCCCCGGACGTAAATGTTTTCAGGCTTAAATACCGGATCAGGTCTTTCACCCGGAAATCTTTTCTCATGACTGAAACATGTTCTCCCGCGAATCTTATGTAAGGTATGCCGTACCGATCGGCCAGCTCCGAAACTATTTCCGCTATTCCGGTAAGCATGTGTATATGTTCATGGCTGTCGATATGCGTAACCTCTATACCCGCGGACTGTATTTTTTCTATCTGCGCGGAGAACTCCGCGCGGAGGGCCTCCCGGCTGATTTTCCGGGAGAAAAACCGCGTAAATAATTCCCAGTATCCGGGCAAAAAAACGCCTTCAGCAGTTATAAGGGATCTTACTTCGCCGGCATTTTCAGCGCAGGGAGAAAACCCGCCGGTTAAGGCCAGATGCGCGCCCGCCTCTTTCTTCCCTATGCCGTGAAGCATATTTACGGCGTCATTGAAATATTCCCCGCACGCCATTAAGCTTGTATCAGAAATAACGCCTTTCAGGAAACATTCCTTTACCGCCAGGTTAATGGCCGGGGAATAGCCGAGGTCATCGGCGTTTATTATCAATGCCTTCATGCTTTTACCCTTTCAGGGAACGGATCTTAACTTTAAGCATATCCGTAAAAGTCGCCAGGATTACCGGCATTCTGGAAATATGAGATTCACCGCCGGACCGCGACCGGAAGATAAGGGGGAATTGACGGACTTTTTTGTTTTTCTTTTTCGCGTGCAGAAAGATCTCCACATCCACAAAAGGGCTTCTGGAAACAAAATCCAGGCCTTCTATTACCTCTCTGCGGACTATTTTATAGCCGGAATTAATATCGTTTATATCAAGCCCGAAGAGGGACCTGACTAAAAAATTATACCCGGTTGAGATGAATTTTCTTAAAGCGGTATCGCCTTTTTTTATTTTGCTGAATCCTGTTACTATGTCCGCGCTTTTTATAAGCGGAAAAGACTCTTTTATATCGGCTATACTCACAGGCATATCGGAATCCATATACATTATTACGTCTTTCCCCGCTTCTTTAAAGCCTTTCGCGAAAGCGCCGCCGAATCTGGTATTTTTTTCAAGCCGGAAAAACCTGATACGGGGGTCTTCCTTCATTTTTTCAGCCACTATTTCCGCGCTCCCGTCTGTCGAAGCGTCATCAACTATAACTATCTCATAATCATCGCTAAGCTCTCCCGCGAATGATTTAATATTGCTGATCGCATCAGCGATATTAGCCTGTTCATTATACATCGGCAAAACAAAGGAAATACTGATTTTATCTTTCATCTTTTCCTGTATCGGTTTAATATTATGTCACATATAACTGACTTTTATAGAATTATATATAACAACCTTCTTCCAAGTCAATACGTTTCTTCTTTATTTTTCCGCGGTTATTTCTCAAAAGTTAAAGCCGCTTGACTATTTACGGTAAAATCTATATAATGGCTTTGATTATTATTAAAAAATAAATGGAGAAGATTTATGTTTGATTTTTTTAAGAGAAAAAAAGTGAAAAAGTTCGGTGAAATAGCTATAAATAGAGGCCTCGTGTCCGAAAAAGACGTTAAAGAAGCCCTGAAATACCAGCAGGAATACTCGGAAATGCATAAAATCCACAAAGAGATCGGCGCGATATTAACTGAAAAAGGCATACTCACTCCAAGCGACGTAAAACTGATCCTTGAGGAACAGAACAAACAGGACAGCCTCATGGCATGGTTTTGCGCGTTATTCGGAATGAGCCGCTGACATTTTTATACAACTCAATTCAAGGGAGGGATGAATGAAAAAAATAGCAGTCATTTTACTGGCAGGGCTTGTTATTGTAACAGCTCAGCCCTTAGACTCTTACGCGGGGCCCTGGACACTTAAACAGGGAAAAGCGTGGACCGAAGTTTTTTCCAGATATTCAACGTCAAAATACGCCTACGGATCAAACGGCAATATAAGCCGGTGGAATAACGGCGGGTTTCAAAATACCTGGGATGTGGAAGGCAAACTGGAATACGGTATCTCCGATAACGTGAACTTCCTGTTCGGCCTCCCCTACGCGTGGACCACATGGAAAGATGACTATGTTGTCCACGGTAATAACGAAAAGCTGAAAAATGAAGGTTTCAAAGAGTTGAATGTCGGGTTAAAATACCGCTTTCTCCAGAAACCTGTTGTAGCGGCGGTTCAGGTAAAAGGTTATATCGATATGCAGATGACAACCGAAAGGTCCGTGGAGCCGCAGATCTCGGAATACGGCAATGCTGTTGAATTCAGAGGCCTTGTCGGTAAATCTTTCAATATCAATAAAAAGACATGTTACGTAGCCGCGGAAAGCGGATTCAAGTTAAAGATGAAAGGCCATCCTAATGAAAACGAGTACGCTAACACCGTCCCCGTTTTTGTTGAATGCGGTTATGCCCCGTTAGACTGGTTAATGTTTAAAGGTGAAATTGACAGTTACTTCTCCATACCCGGCACAGGACGGGTGAAAGATTCCGCTATCTGGCGCGTAGGGCCTATTTTCAGTTTCGGCGGCAGAGGGTTCAGCAGCTTCAAAAAAGGCGGAGAAAACAGCATTAACATAGAACTTTTGTATGGCCAGTCTTTCTACGGGAGAGGAGATCCGGACCTTAAAAAAGGTAATCCCACATGGCCAAACAGAGATGACAGAGTCGGAGCCGTGCAGGAATTTATTTTCAAAGTACAGGTATTGTTCTAATATCCAAATAGATAAAAAAAGCCCTGTTTATATAATAAACAGGGCTTTTTTTTATGCCTGATTATTCATAAACTTGAACTTGTATACCACTTGAAGCGCGGAAAGTAGTTGGGGCACCTGCACTGCTTGACGCGTTACCCACATTTATAAAATAAATGCTTGAATTTCAACCCGGTCACGGGCGTGTGAATTGCGGATATTTCCGTTCTATCCGCCCGCGAAAACATTTTTAAAATTAAATACGATCGGGACGGTTTTTCGAGAAATTCGACAATTCCGAGAATTCTCAGCGGTAATCATTCGCCATTATCATTTATTGATCATTAATCAGGGCGAAAAATTTTTCGCCCCTACAAATACAAATATTTTTTGGACGTGTTATTATACCAAAAAATAATTGTTCCAATTATCTATCAGGCTGTACACATCGGCCGGTCTCTACTTGTGGGTAACGCTTAGGCATGCAATGTGCCCCTACGGGCGAAGCGGGAACAGGGGACGGGTGGGCTTTTCCCCCCGTCCCCTACGAAAGTCGATCTCAGTTTTTCGCTCTCACTTTATCAAGTTCTTTCTGCATCTCACTCGCGGCCTTTTTAAGTTCAGTCAGAGCGTCGGCCCCCTTGAGCACTACCATCTGAATAGCGTAATTGATAAACCTGGTGCTTGAATCCCACGCAAGTACTGGAGGCGGGCCCTTCGCGTCCCTTGCCTGAGTCACAAGGACTTTTTTGAACTCTTTATCCATGGGAAGGCCTTCCCATGTGTCCATATTAGGCGGAAGATAAGAATCTTCCGTTTCCAGGGAATCGGTATAAAGTTTTATCTGGTTTTCTTCCTTGAACAGGAATTTAATGAATTCCCATGCTTCTTTTTTCATTTTTGATTGCGTGAAAATAACCAACAGCCGCCCTCCTATGAAAGCGGTACGCTTACCTGAAGGGCCTTTAGGAAGAGGCGCTATAGCCCATTTCCCTTTTATCTCCGGGGCTCCCACAGTAAGGCTTACGATCTTCCAGTTCCCGGAAATCGCCAATGGATAGTCCCCTGTACGCAGCCCCTGCTCAAGGGGTACCTGGGTTTTCGGAACTCCTTCTTTATAAAGCAGAGAAAAGAAATTCATAGCCTCAACAGCCTGCGGACTGTCTACTGTAACCCTGCTATATGTATCGTCATAATAATTCCCTCCCGCCTGCCACAAGAAAGGCGAGTAGCCTATCCATTCCAGAGACCCCCAGTCAAGCACCATCCCTTTATTCTGCGCTTTAAGATCTCTTACTGTTAGCAGAAGTTCTTCCCATGTAGCGGGCGGAGTTGGTACTATATCGCTCCTGTAATAAATGATCTGCTCTGACAGGTCAAAAGGTATACCGAACACTTTATCACCGACCTGGGTAGATTCCAGAATACTTGGAAATATCTTTTTCTGAATGGCATTTACATCTTCAGGAAAGGCTTCTTTCAGGTCAACCATAGCGCCAAGCTTACCGAATTCCATTCCCCACGTTAACCCCATTGTGCCTATATCGGGGGAAACTTCACCCGCTATGGAAGTAAGATACTTACTGTGCGCGTCACCCCAGGATATGGCCTGGCACAATACCTTTATACCGGTCTCTTCCGTAAATTTCTCTCCCAATGAGATGATAGTTTTGGCCTGGGCTTCCGACCCTACCAGCCACATTACAACCTGGTTTTTCTGCGTTTTTCCACCGCCGCATCCGCTAAAAGAAAAAGCGGCGCAAACGACCAAACATACTGCAAGTAATTTCCTCATCAACATTCAGCTTCCCCCTTACTTTTTAGCGCATACCGTCAGCGGTATCTACCGTTCCACATTAGATCCGCGCGAAAACATTCTGTATAACTAATCCGCCTGCTCCGACAGCGACAGCGTCCTCTCCAAGGCTTGTAGGAAGGATCTTCACGACTTTTACGGATTCCTCATAACCCCATTTTCTTACAGCCCTTCTTATCGCTGAAAAAAAGGCGTCCCCGCCGTTTTCAACTCCCCTCCCTAAGACGATCACTTCGGGATTAAAAAGATTTATCATAAACGCTATTTTTGTTCCCAGATATTCGCCCGCTTCCTCTATGACCTGCTTCGCCGCCTCTTCGCCTCTATCCGCCGCCTCTACAACTTTCGAAAAAGTGATTTTTTCCGTACCCTCATTCAAAATGCCCCGCATTATTTCACATTCATCAGGATGGGTTTTAAGGTACTCCTTCATATTATCCGGTACTTTTAAATCCAGCCCCCTGGAACGCATACAGCATCCATAATCATATCCTGCCCAGCAATTTTTAGAGCCGATTTGTTCCCCGGAATATGGCGGGTTCAAATTCAGTTCACCCGCGCTTTTTGTGGCGCCATAATACAACTCACCTCTTATGATCATACCGCAACTGGAATCCGAGCAAATAAAAATAAGATTTTCCGCGGTACTGCTTGCACCTATCCCTGCCCATCTTTCGCCAAAAGCGGCTAATGTAGCGTCATGTTCTATGATCGCCGGTACATCCAGGCGGTTTTCAAGCTGGTTCAAAAGGTTCATATAACTGACTATCTGCTCATTTTCAACCGCGTACCTCACCATCCCTTTATATCTGTCAAGAACTCCCCAGATCCCTACGCCCACGCCTTTGATATCACTCAGAGCTACGCCGGATTTCCGTATTAGAGCGTCTGCTATACTTAAAACTTTATCCGACATTTTTTCGAACGATTCCGCCTGCTTTTCTATCTTTTCTTTCGCGACTACTTTACCCGAAAGATCCATAAGCACGCCTATAATAGACGCGTCCACAGTAAGCTGTGGAGCCCCCAGATCGATCCCTATACTGAAGCTGTGCTGGCGGTTCAATTTTAAAAGTTCGGGCCTTCTCCCGCCTGTAGAAATATCCAAACCGGTTTCGAAGACTATCTTTTTCTTGATATATTTGCTGACGTAATTGGATACGGTAACTATATTGAGATCCGTGAGTTTCGAGATTTCCGCGCGGGATATCTCTCCCGCTCTTCTTATAGAATCCAGAATACTTAGATTTCTCCGCTCTTTTTCAGATAATCTGTCTTCTCTCGCTATAAAATCTCTCATTCTGAGTACTCCTTGATCATCCCGGAGCGCGGAACTGCCCGGACAATCTAATCCCGCGCGCGATAATAAAAATTTCTCTCTTTTAAAAAGAGCCGAAAAATAAAATTATTTTTCATCGGCCATTTACGGCCGCTCCTTTATCTCGAAACTTTTTTAGAATAGTATTCTTTTATAAGCGCTTCCGCCGGTTTATTCTGCGGCGTAAAACCCCGGTTATATTCACCACCCATGTGAATATTAGTCCCCCAGTACCACCAATAAAGCCCGTAAAACCACTCTTTGTCCCAGAAAACATCCAGAAGAGCCTTATAGTAATCACTCTGGAGCTGAAGGTTGACTTCTCTCCTCGGCGCGTGCTCCCATGGCCTTATAGCCGCTCCATCAGCGGAGTTACATCCGCATTCCGGAAAAATAATAGGTTTCTGAACCCTGCCGTAAAAATCTTCTATTTCCGTGACCCACTTACCCCACGCTTCCTTAAGTTGTTCATATGTCGGCGCCATCTCTTCTGTCATCGGGAAATAGGCGTTTATGCCTACAAAATCCAGCATATCCCAGAACCGGATATCCATATACCTGTCCCAATGGGCCGCGTAAGTAAGGCGCCCTGAATATCTGGTCCTTACTGTTTTTATCAATTCTTTCCATAAATAACCTTTCGCGGTGGCAGTAACGGATAACTCCGTACCGACACAATAGATCTCAACCTTTTCCTTTTCGGCGATATCCGCGTAGTACATTATGTATTCTGTGTATTTTCTGAACCATTCATCCCATTCAGTTTCTTTCATGCACCCTATTTCACCTCTCCAGCTTCCGTCGGATTTATCCAAAAGATCCAGATGCGGTTTAAGCATAACCTTAAGCCCCAATTCATGCGCTTTTTTTATGGCGTGGATAATAGATTCATCGGTAGGAGTAATAGATTCCCTGTGGATATCTCCTGACCAGCAATTAGTCTGATACCAGGTTACCAGAATACTGACCCATTCAACTCCTGTGTTTTTCATCTGCGCGAGGGATTCATCAGACATTTCTCCGTCATACCCGTCTTTCGACCATGTGGCATACCCCATACCTTTCTGGAATTCCATCGCCTGGGATGTGCTTTTTACGCCGAAATGCTTAACACCGTAAATAGCAATACCCGCTATCACCACGATTATCGCCAGAAAAACTAATTTACCAAGGATCCCTCCTCTGGAGTTTTTACAAATGCTTATTCCGTTTGTGTTAAACATAACCAGTCCTTTCATAGTGTTTATTGAAATTTACTCCGATATATTTTGCATGCTAAGCGCTTTTTTTGATCACCCGCGCTCAGTAACTTTATTTTTTCCGCCCGCGATGCGCTACTTAAAATATGCCTTATATTAAGGTTTATAACCGTGTTTAGTAAGTAAAGATAATACAAACGCCATACGCAAGACTTTCTTCAATTATCTGCCGACACGGATATTGTCTATATAAAAATCGCCTGTATATTTCGGTTTACGATTAGATTCCACCCTTATCGCGACTTTCCTGACATCCTCAGCGAATTCTTCGTCAGGAACAACCCTTTTCCAATCATAGCTTCCCGGCTCGATATTGGCTTCTATCGTAAGCCATTCGCCCGGGATAAGCGGATAGCTTCTGCTCATTTCAACAAATTTCCAATTGCTGCCTATAGTTAAGATCATTTTCGCGGTGAGCCCTATCGGCGCGTCCTTCGGGAGAAAAATATCAGCCCTTATTACACGATAATTGCTCAGATCAAGATACTGTTGTATCTCAACCAGGCCCGCGCTCCAAAGGCCACCTGGAAAATCAGCGTTCACTTTCATGCTGGAAGTCCCGTGGGAAGCGACATCCCTGGACACTACAATACTCCTCGCGACATGATCTGTTTTACTTTCGGCCCACATGGGAATTTCCCATCCGTCCAGATCAGCCTCAAAATCATAAAAAGTCCTTTCTTCCTTTATCGGAGCGCCGGAAGGCCGAGGCGCTTCTTTTGCTTCTTCCCGCGGCATAGACTGTTCCTGAGAAACCGCTGTTTTCTCTTTTGCCGGAGCAGCCGGAGCTTTCACTGCCGTTGCCGCCTCCTGTTTACCGCACCCTGAAAGCATAAGAGAAAAAATACAAATACCGGTTAAAACGCGCCCCAGACTGCTGCTGATCTGACATTTCATTATTTTCCCTTTCCTTTAATTTCTGATGTATTTTTCTATCGTTTCATTAGAACTTCAACAAAAAGAATTTCATTACAAAGGGTCAAACTTTATCATTTGGTATTTATCTGAACAAAAATGATAAAATCTGACCCCCTGTTAAAACTTAAAATATCCGCTTCGCGGAATTACTTGATCACTCTGATATTGTCTATATAAATAGGGCCTTTATACTCGGGTTTATTGTTCGATTCAACCCGTATATCTATCTTCCTGATATCCTGCCTGAACTGATCATCAACCTGGACACGCCTCCAGTCAATACTGCCCGGAGATAGATCCGCAGTTAATGTCACCCACTGTCCGGGAACTAAACCAAAAGAACGGCTCATTTCCACCCACTTCCAGCTGTCACCTACAGTAAGTATTATTTTGCCTCTTAACCCTAATGGCGCGTCTTTAGGGATATATATGTCACATGCTACCTTGCTGTACTCCGACCAGTCAAAATACTGCATGATCTCAATTATTGCACCGGTCCATCTGCCGCCCGGGAATTCCGTCTCAATTTCCAGGCGTTTCTTTCCTTCTTTCGCGTATTTGTCGGAAACTTCCAGTTCCTTCTGGACATGATCGGGTTTTTCATACGCCCAATCGGGTATTTCCCAGCCCTGAAGGCCGTTTTCAAAATTAAAAAGCACGGTAGCGTCTTCGGCATAAGCGTTTACACCGCAGAAACACAGAACAGCTACTGCGATCGCCATTAAAATCTTTCCCATTTTCTAATCCTCCTTTTTGTCATTAACATATATTTTTTATTACTTTTTTAGCCAGTTCCTTAAAACTTCTTCACTTTTTTTGCCTTTGACCGTGAACCCCAGCGGGCTCCATCTGTCCTGAGGAAAAAATTGCCAGATATAATACCCTTTAAACCATGGCCTTTTTGTCAATACATCAAACGTGGCTTCAAGACAGTCCGCCTGTTCCTGCTGGTCTTCTATATTAGTTACAGCCACCCATGGCTGCCTGTTGGCCCCGTCCGCGGAAGGGTACCCTATCTCAGTAAGCACTACCCCTTTAGCTGTAAGGCCTTTTTCTTCCATCCATTTTTCAATTTCATCTGCTCTTGCTCCCCAGGCTGACTTCAAATCGTCAAGCGTCGGCTCGTTATCTTCCGTTAATGGGAAATACGCGTCAATACCGATAAAATCGATCTTATCCCAGAACGGCACTTCTTTATATTCCGTCCAGTTAGCTGAATAAGTAAGATAGCCTTTATATACTTCTTTGACTTTGTCTATTACCTGATTCCATCTCCCCGCCCATGTCTCGAAAGTCGTGGCTTCAAGCTCTGTGCCTATGGAAAATATCTCCACATTCTGTTCCTGAGCAAGGCGGGCGTATTTTAAAATAAACTCCTCATAGCTGTTAAACCATTCTTCTGAAGCCATAATATTGATACGCGCTTCATTCGTCCTCGGGTCAACATGCGGTTTAAGCATTACCCTCATCCCGAGGCTGTGGCATGTCTGTATAGCGTGTTCCAGGGACTCCATTGTCGGAGTATCCCCGCCTTCTTTATCGTTCGTAAAAATCTCCTTTGAATCCAGGTCTTCCTGATATGCCGGAACCATTATGGCTACACTGTCCACTCCCAGCTCTTTTAAATACGCGAGCGTAAGGTCTGATACCGGCATCGCGAGTTCTTCAGCCATCCAGGATGTATACACTACGACTTTCTGAAAACTATTTTCGCTGACAGGTACCGCTTTTGCCGCCAGTTTGGAGATCAGCGTTTTTGCCGCTTCTTTGTCGTCTTCATTTTCACCTTTGTTCAAGTATTGCTCTTTCGTCACTTCAGCGCCGGGATTGGCTGACCGGGGGCCATATATTTCCGCTTCCCATATAGATATGCCCCAATCCTCATTAGCTCTTTCCAGGCCAAGTATCCTTATGTACCTGGCTTTAACCGGCGGGAAATCAGCTTCCATATTCCCCCCCTGGCCGTTTTTCTCGTGATACAGGTCCTGCCAGTTCTTCGCGTCGTTTGACCCCTGTATTTTGTAATCCCTGGCATGCGCTCTTTCCCAGCGGATAATCGCGTTGCTGATGACTCTTTCTTTTCCCAGATCAAAATATATCCACTGCTCGCCTTCATGGTAATTACTGGACCATCTTGTAAGCATATCGCCGTCAACCGGTGCCATAGGGTCGGGTTCCGGGGCCCAGTCGGGAGTTTCATCAAAACTCGAAGCTTCCGCGCCCGTAACATCGAGATATACAAGATCTTCCTCATTACCCGCGTTAACTACTTCCAGGCTCTGAACTTGTACCATTTCCTTTTCGGCCGGAGTTCCAGCCGTTCCCTCGGAAATTTTGCTCCCTGAACATCCCGCAAGTATCAGAACGAAAAAACCGAATAACACACTGAAAATACCCGCAATTCTTCTCATTAATTATCCTTTCCTTCGTAATTATATGGCTACACCGGGTTACTCGAGACTGCCGGGCGGTAAAACTACCCTTTAAGGCCTGTCATCGCGATACCCTTTATGATATATTTCTGGAACATCAAATATACGACAAGCATCGGCAATGTAGCTATAACCGCTCCGGCCATGACCATGGCAAAATTGGCGCCGAACTGCCCCGTTAACACCGCGAGAGCTAACGGTATGGTACGCATATCGCTTGTGTGGATTATTACCAACGGCCAGACAAAGTTATTCCACTGCTGTAAAAATGTAAATATGGCCAGAGTAGCCAGTACAGGCTTGATCAACGGGAGAATAACTTTACGATATATCATGAATTCATTACAACCGTCAATTTTAGCCGCGTCAATAAGGTCATCGGGGATACTGTAGATGTATTGGCGGTTTAAAAATATACCGAAAGCGCACCATGCCATTGACGGTATTATAAGGCCCCTGTATGTGTTAAGCCACCCCAGTTTCTTTACTATAACGAACCCGGGGATAATATTGACCTGCCATGGTATCATCAGCGAACCAAGAAATATAAAAAAAAGTTTCTCTCTTCCCCAGAATTCATGTTTGGCAAAAGCATACCCCGCGAGTGATGTGGCGAATACATTGAAAAGAGTTATCGAACCTGCCACAAATAAACTGTTAAATAAATATCTGAGCATGGGGACCATCCGGAAAAGGTCAATATACGGCTCAACAGTAGGATTTTTAACGATAAAACTCGGCGGGTATGATTGAATTTCCGCGAGGGGTTTTATGGAAGTAACGAT
>JBDRAX010000060.1:0-6233 GCA_043823375.1 Candidatus Omnitrophota bacterium
GTGGGTAAGGTTCGGCGCGTTTAAGACTGAACAGATAGAGAGGGCCATTGCCAAACTGGAAATAGCTGACAGGGCTCTTGAGGAAAAATATTCGGATTTTTCCGTTAACATCGGTGAAAAAAGAACCAGGTTCCTTGGCCGTACGCGGATAACAATGCTGTCAAAGGGCCTGTGGAAAGATAAAATGAAAGATATAGAGGAACAGATAAAGAACAAAATATGCCCGGAGAAGGCGCTTGAAGATTTTTTGGACAGGGAAATAGGAAAAGCGGAGATGGCTGGCGCCCGAAAAGACAATATCATGGATAACCTGAACCGCGCGGTTTCGTATGTTGAGAACCTCGCGGCAAGCGAGGAAGAGGGAGAAGTCCGGTCCGGGCTGGAAGAAATGGCGCTTGAGATGAGAAAAAGAATAACTTCCGGTAAGGCCTTTTTCTTTAATGCCCGGGTTGACGGGCAGGATAATTATCTACTTGGCTTTAACGCCGGAGGGACAACCGGCCTCGCGGTTGAGTTTATAGAATGGCTCGGCAGGAGGAATAAAATAAAGGAGCTTACGGCGTACATATTCCGGGAGACGTATGGGCGTACAGGGATAGAAATATATGATGAAGACGCGGAATATGAAGCCAGAGCGCGTCGTAACGCGGTTTATTCGAAGTTTTTTAAGGAGGGAGGGCTCAGTAATGAGGTGGATAATTTCATAAAAGGATCTAATGATCCGGAAAACGGAGAAGAAGCCGTGTCTCCGGCAGGGAGAGGCAAAGCCGGTACTGACCCTGAAAGGGAAAAGAGGATAATAGGATCAGGGGCGGCAGTATATTTTACGGGGCGCGATGTGAAGGTTTTAGCCGGATATGTGGACGCGCCGCATCTTAAAAACAGTATGGAAAGCGCGGTAAATAATTTTAATTCTAAAATAAAGAAAAATTTCGGGCAGGAAGAAGATAATAACCAGATAAGGGTGTTCAGTATATTTGATGACAGGCAGGCTGACCCGGAAGATAACACGCGGAAAACGCTTATTTCTGTCATGGAAGAATTCCTGAGGGTTTACCGGGACATGTCACAAGAGGCAAGGCTTGTTATGTACGCGCCGCAAAGCCTTATAGGCGAAACGCCGGAGATCACGGCTAAAGCGTCTTTGATAAAATGTATTTCCGGCGCGGAAGATTACCTGAAGAAGTCCGGGTTAGGTCCGGAAAACATGGAAAGCGTAATAGCCGGGATCCGTGACGAGCGAGTTACCATTATAAGGGACAGATACTCAGACTGCGTGGCAGGTTCCGGGAAAATACAGCTTCCGGATATAGCGTCCCGTTTTATCTGCGCCAGGCATATAGCCGCGTTTTTTCAGATGGAAAACACAGAAAAACGGAAGGGCATAATGGATGAAATTTTACGGCTTTTAAGCGAAATTTCCGGCGCAGGATCTTCCGGGACGATAGAAGGATACATGAAAAATACCGGAAAACCGGACCTTGAAAAAGTTTTAGACAGACTTGTCATAGATATTAACCCTCTTAATTACGAAATGTTGCGAGAGTACCATGAATTTATGGACAGGGTAGCCACGTCTCTGTAACGCGAATATCGGGCCATTTCCGGGTAACGCGTCCTTCGATTTGATTTTCATATGAACACAGGATATACTTACACTTGCTTTCCTGAAAAGGGACGGAAAAAATGGCAAGATGTGTGTTTGTTCTTGTGGCGGCGGGTATTTTTATAACATCAGGCGTTTATTAACAGTAACTAAAGGAGATCAATATGAAAAGTTTTATTTTCGCTCTTTCGGTTTGCGCGGTATTTTTGCTGTGCCCGGGCAGTTTTCTGAACGCGGAGGATTTGTCTTCAGACGACAGTCAGGAATATATGGAAGAGGACGGTTCCATCACACAGGATGATGACCTTGGAGGCGGACAGTACATGAACACTGACGGTTCTATCTCAGAAGAAGACGATCTTGGCGGCGGGCAGTATATGCAAGAAGACGGTTCCATAGAACAGGTCGATGACCTGGATTAAACGATCAGGCGGAAGGTATATAAGACGGGGAAATAAAGAAAAAGCGGCTTACAGGGATGCCCTGTAGGCCGCTTTTTTGGTTATTTTTAAAGCCTTCAGGCCTTGTATCTACAAACATTTATGCTTTCTCACTACGACTGTTTGTGAGAAATGCGGGCTAATGCTCTTTCTTGTTTACAACTGTGAACCCTCCTGAAAGGTAGCAGAATTCCGCGAAGTCGTGTACATTCTCGGCGGTAAAAGGGTACATGAGAGCTTCCGGCTTGGTATACGCGCCTGAATCCGGTGAAATTTCATCGGGCAGAGACTCTAACGCGGCGGTATGTTTTTTTTCATATTCATCGCATTCTCCCGATTCGATAAGGTCCATCAGCCTGTTGGCGATCTTCAGGGCCTTTTCCGCGCAAATAGTGAACCCGATCTCGATATGATGCCCCTGAATGTATTCGTCCTCGGTCAGGATATCTTCACAACTCGCGTAAACATAGTTCCATAAAGCGTGCCACCACCATTTACTGTCGTCAAAATATTTTCCGCCTTCCGTTTTTGGATCCAGCCCCAGAAGCCTGAAAGTATCGTTCATATGTTTCCCCTTTATGTTTAATGACAGTTTTATCCCTGTACCGCTAAAATAGAATTTAATCATTATTGGACATTGTATCAGATACTGGTATAATTAATAAAACAATTTAACAGGGTCCCTCTTTTTTTGATGAGAAGGGCCGGATAGATAAACAGAGGGAGATTCGAAATGATGACAGTAAAAAAGGCTTTTAAGGCAGTTGTCGCTCAGGCAGTGATCGTTTTTGTTTTAGCGGGGTTATCCTCCTGCGGGCCGCGTACCGCTGACGCTTATTATTTCCGGGGGAGTGAGTTCGCGGCGAATAAACAGTATGACAAAGCCGCGGCTGATTTTACCAAAGCGCTTGAAATAGATCCGGCGCATTATAATTCCTACAATAAAAGAGGGCAGATCTACGGAAATACGAAGCGGTATGAGCTGGCCCTCGCTGATTTTGACAAGATGATAGAATTGGCGCCGGGGAACGGAACAGGTTATAACCACCGCGGATATCTCTACACCATACAGGGAGATACGGATAAAGCGATAGAAGAATATACCAGGGCGGTGGAAGCTGACCCCGCTTTTTTCCTGTCTTATTATAACAGAGCTCAGATGTATGTGAGAAAACAGGAAACGGCTAAGGCCATAGATGATTATACCAGGGCGCTTGAGATAAACCCGGGTTTCGAACTCGCGGTTTTCAGCAGAGGCCAGGCATATTCCAAAGACGGCATGTATGAAGAAGCTGTCGCGGATTATACCAGGGCGCTTGAGCTTAAAAGCGCGATAGAGACTTATTACAGCCGCGCCAAAGCGTATGAAGGGCTTGGTGAGTATGATAAAGCGATAGCGGACTACAAGAAGATAATCGAAATAGCGCCGGAGAATATACCCGCCGTGGATGAGGTTTCACGTTTAATAACGGAACTCGGAGATAAAAAGGCGAGTATGGCTGAAGAAGAACTTTCCGGCGCGGGATATACGACCGATTCGGGGGAATATACATCTTCCGGCGCGGAGTATACCACAGAGCGGGGAGCAGATTTTACCACAAGCCGGTAGGCCGGGAGGGCCCTATGGAAGAGAACAATGTACAGCCCCGGGAAGAAAAAGAGATCAAATATGTGTTCGACGAGAATCCCGATATAGAAGAAACAGAAAAACTGCCGGTGAGCCCGCCTTTAAAGGTTCTCAGGTACAGGACTATAAAAAAGAGTAAAGGCTTCGGGTGGTGGTCGGCTATAGTTCTTCTTGAGGACCACGATAAAAAACAGATATGCTTTTACCGCTGGCGCAGGAGAGACGGAGAGTGGAGAAGGGATAAAAAACTGCCTTTTCACAGTCTGGAAGAGTGGAATTCCATAAAATCGGCGGTAGAAGATTTTTTCAGAGAGATTTGATCCGGGAGAGAGTATCGGGCCATGGCGAAGAATACTGATCTTTCCGGCCGCGCGTCTTGCGTATCAAATATCGCGGCATTCTTCATCCATAGTCCCAACGCGATATCCGGGTTAAACGGCTTTTACGGTAAATTATGACAGGATACCTTATACTACTATTCACTCTGGTTCCCTTTCTGGAGCTTTATATCCTTATCAAGCTCGGACAGGTGATAGGCGCCGGGTATACGCTTCTTATCGTGATATTTACGGGCCTCGCGGGGGCGTACCTGGCGAAGCATCAGGGGCTTATTACCCTGAAGAAAATACAGGAAGATATAAATAACGGCAAAGTCCCCGCCGGTCAGCTTATTGACGGATTTATAATATTATGCGGAGGTATACTGCTTCTGACTCCAGGGATCATTACGGATATACTGGGCCTTATGGGGCTTATACCTTTTACGCGTGATGTTTTCAAGAAATGGGTCATGCGGAAGATACAGGAAAAGATTTCCAACGGGCAGGTGATCACTGTCACAGCTTATAAATCTTCTTAAAAAGCGGTGATATGAAAGCCCGCGGTAAGAAGGTTTTGCCGCTTATATGAATTTCCGGTTTCTCATTGACTATGAGTTCTTTATCAGGCAAATTAAATATGGGTTAAAATTTTTTGAAAACTATGTATATCACGGCATATATAATAAAAATATTATTTAGTACCGGCGCGGTCTACCTGCTGATAAGGGCAGCGAACCCGCTTACCTACAGGAATACTTTAACTAACGCTTTTACCGCGGCTGTTATTTTCAGTTTCGCGGGCGCTTTTCCGTTCGTGTTCCTCGCGGCTATGGTGATATGGGGATTTGCCCTGGTTAACTGGTACGGCGTAGGCAGGGGAAGAGCGGTCCTGTGCGCCGCGGTGTACGCGTTTCTTTTTTTTGTTTTGAATGTTTTTATAGCTGCGGCCCTCTTCGGGAGCAATTTTGTATATTCAGAGGCTATTGATATCAGTGCCCTTGCCAGGGGAACTGAACCTTTCAGAAAAAGTATATATCTGTATATGCGAAGCCTGCCCGAGCCTGTGCGGGAGAAACTCGGGATCGCCCCGGAACCTGAAAACGAAACGCGGCCCGACCCTTTCTCGAATGATGTTAAGATATTTTTTAAGAACGGCAGGAACGTATACGGCAGGATATTAATGGAAGGAGAAAAGGGGTACCTGGTCGATATAGCGAACGGTAAATCCGAAGTTGTGATACGCAAGGACGATGTGGAACGCCTCAAATACCTTCGGAAGAAAACTTCCATAAAAGGAGAGGAAAATGCCAGAGAAAAAGCTGACAATAATTAGTTTAATATTAGTTGCCGCGCTTTTCGGATGCGCGGTGCCGAAAGAGATAATGTTCCCGGTAAAAGGAAGCAGGACAGTCGGTGTAAGGAAAGGGCAGGTATTGAAGCTTCAGTTTGATGCCAACGCGTCCACCGGCTATATCTGGGAACTCGCGGATTCCGCCAATAAAGGCGTAATAGAGCAGGTGGGGAAGATCCGGTATATACATACTTCCAACCGTATAGGAGCGCCGGGTATACAGATTTTCCGCTGTGAGGGTATGAAAAAAGGAAAAGCGGCTCTTACCTTCGAATACAGGCGGCCATGGGAAAAAGACGCAAAGCCGGCCAAGAGGTACGTAGTCAGAGTCCTGGTGACTTGAGAAAAAGGCGCGGGCGTTAAAAGCGGCATTCCGGAGGACCCGCCGGGGAAGAGGCTCAAATATCATGGATAAAATGGACATAAAAGAATTTACGCTTGAAGAATTAAAAAGAGAATTAGACGCTATGGGAGAGCCGCCGCACCGCGCGGGACAGCTGTTTTCGTGGCTTTACAAAAAAGGCGCTGAAGATTTCGGGCAGATGACGGATCTTCCCAGGGCCCTTGCCGCCCGCCTGGGAAAGAGCTATTCCTGCGGATTGATGAAGTGCGCGGAACATCTTGCGTCCGCCAGGGATAAGACCGTGAAGTTCCTCTGGACGCTGGATGACGGCGAGAAGGTCGAGACCGTGCTTATCCGGGAAAAAGAAAGAAATACCGTTTGTCTGTCCACCCAGGCGGGCTGCAGATTCCGGTGCCCTTTCTGCGCGAGCGGTACAAAAGGATTCGTGCGTAACCTGAGCGTGGCGGAGATCACGGGGCAGGTCCTTTCGGCGCAGAAAGCCGCGGGAATAACCGTTAATAATATCGTTTTTATGGGTATGGGAGA
>JBDRAX010000061.1:0-11594 GCA_043823375.1 Candidatus Omnitrophota bacterium
GGTATAAATATCCCGATAAGGGAATTTCTGTCGGAAAAGACGATGCTCGATATAATTAAAGATAAAGCGGTCAAGGAAGGTAAAACGGTTGTTTATCCCATGCCGTACGGGCGGGCCAATCTGCTGGGACTGGCAAAGTTCAATCTTTCCCACATAGCGCGGTCCGGAGATGTTGAAGCGAGGAACGGCGCTATAAGGTCTCTGGCTTACGCCGTATGCATGATAACCAACGATCTTGACATGGTGAATGAAATATCCCGAGCTTTTGAAGAAAAAGCTGACATAAATATTTATTTTTTTGAAAATACTTTTGAAATAGCCCTTCCCGCGGTTGAAAAAATAAATTTTGATATTATGAAACAAATATGGGAGTCCGAAGCGGAAGTTTTAAGAGCTTTATAGCGTGCTGACACGCCACGGCGCCATGAGCGGGAAAATACATTGAACAAACCGCATATCTCTGATAGAATCCCAGTATCGGAGCCGCTTATGAAAACCATAAAAGACGGAAGTTTATATCTGGTATCGAGTGAAGAGTATTCCGCGGGGAGGACAACTCTTGAAACAGCGCTTGAGGCGGCTGCCGGGGGAATAGATATTCTCCAGATGCGGGAAAAGTCTAAAACCGGCGAAGAGCTTTTCAGCCTGGGGATCAAACTGCGCGCTGTATGTTCGGAAAAGGGAGTTACCTTTATCGTTAATGATGACCCGTACCTTGCGGCTGACATTGATGCTGACGGGGTCCATCTCGGGCAGGAGGATATGAAAAGATTTTCCGTGGCTGAAACCCGGGGGATCCTTGGCGCGGGTAAAATTATAGGCGTATCAACTCATTCCTTTGAGCAGTTCTCGTCAGCCAATGAGGACGACGTTGATTATATAGCGTTCGGGCCGATATTCCATACAGGGACAAAAGATTATTTTATAGGGTATGACGATATAGGAAAGGTCGTTTCTGCCGCGAAGAAGCCGGTGGTATTTATCGGTGGAATAAATGACGGTAATATCGATATAGTGCTCGACCGGGGAGGGCGCAGCGCGGCGGTGATAAGGGCGATCACCCAGGCTCCGGATATCAGGCTCGCGGCTCGCGTTTTGAAAGAGAAAATAATGAAAAAGGTAAAAGATGCTTATTGAAATAAACGGCAAAGAGCATATCCTGGGCGGCGTTTTTACCCTGAAGGAGCTTATAGAAGATAAAGGTTTTGATACCGGAAAAATAGTTGTAGAATATAACCATGAAATAATCCCCGCGGAAAAATGGCCGCGGATAAATATTAAAGATAATGACAGAATTGAGATACTCAGTTTTGTCGGAGGCGGGTAGAAATGGAAGATTTTCTCGAGATCGGCGGGAAGAAGATCAAAAACAGGCTTTTTATCGGCACCGGGAAATTTTCCAGGAAGTCTTTAGTCCGTGAGATACTTGATGGATCGGGCGCGGAAGTCGTTACAGTAGCCCTCAGAAGGGTTGACGCGGATTCGCCCGATGAAAATATCCTGGATTACGTGCCTGAGAGATGTATCCTTATGATCAATACTTCCGGGGCGCGGAACGCGGATGAAGCTGTGAGGATAGCGAGGCTCGCGAAAGCGTCGGGAGGGATAAACTGGATAAAAATAGAGGTTATCGCTGATAATAAATACCTTCTACCTGATAATTACGAGACTTTGAAAGCCACGGAGATACTTGTTAAGGAAGGCTTTACCGTGCTTCCGTATATGAGCCCCGATCTCATGTACGCGAGGCGCATGGCTGAGGCCGGCGCCGCCTGCGTAATGCCGCTTGGCGCTCCGATCGGCAGTAACAGGGGTTTTAAGACCAGGGAACTGGTAAGGATCATGGTGAATGAAATAGCGGTGCCCGTTGTCGTTGACGCCGGTATAGGAAAACCTTCGGAAGCCGCTGAATGCATGGAAACGGGATGCGCCGCTGTCCTTGTTAATACGGCTCTGGCCACCGCGATGGATCCTGTTAATATGGCGAAGGCGTTCTCTAAAGCCGTACAGGCCGGGCGTATGGCGTACCTCGCGGGCGCGGGAGCGAGTATCGAATGCGCCAGCGCGTCTTCTCCTCTTACGGGTTTCCTTAGAAACGAATAAGATCACAATGGACTTTTACGAAATATACACAAAGTATAAAGATTTCGACGCGGAAGGTTTTTTCGCGTCCGTTACCGATGACGGAGTGCGGCGCGCTTTACAGTCGGAGGTTCTGGATATCCGCCAGTATTTGACGCTTTTGTCCCCGCTCGCGGAAAACTATCTTGAGGATCTGGCGCAGAAGGCCCATACCACCGCTTTACTTTACTTCGGCAGGGCGATACAGCTTTATACCCCCCTTTATTTATCCAATTATTGCGAAAACGGCTGTCAGTATTGCGGGTTCAACGCCGGTAACGATATTGAACGGAAAAAACTTACTCTCGAGGAAGTAGAAGAAGAAGCCCGTTTTATTTCCTCCTCAGGGTTGAAGCATATACTTGTCTTAACCGGTGAATCCAGGGCGCATACGCCCTTATCCTATATAAAGGAATGTATTCCCATACTCAGGAGATATTTCAGTTCCATATCTGTTGAAATATATCCGGTAAGCTCCGGTGAATATGCCGAATTGATCGCGCTCGGTGTTGACGGCCTGACTATATACCAGGAAACCTATGACCGCGCTATATACGAAAAAGTACATCCTTTCGGGCCTAAAAGAGATTTTTTGTTCAGGCTGGGAGCCCCTGAGAGGGCGGCGGAGGCAGGGATGCGTACGGTTAATATCGGAGCGTTACTGGGGCTTGGAGACTGGAGGCGCGACGCTTTTTTTACGGGTCTTCACGCCCGGTACCTTTTTGACAGGTTCAGTGCCGCTGAGGTAAGCGTTTCCGTGCCGCGGCTCCGGAAGCACACGGGAGAATTCAAGGCGTACTGTGAAACTGAAGACAAAAACATAGTCCAGATCATTCTCGCTCTGAGGGCTTTTCTGCCGAGGACGGGCCTTACGCTGTCAACGAGGGAGAGCGCCGGATTAAGGGATAACCTGATACCTCTGGGAATAACAAAGATGTCCGCGTGGTCCACGACCAGAGTAGGCGGGCATACGCGAGGCCCCGGCGGGGAAAGTTCCGAACAGTTCGAGGTAAAAGACGGAAGAACGGTGGATGAAATAAAACGGATGCTGATCGGGAAGAAATATCAGCCTGTTATGAAGGACTGGATGGCGCTGTGAACGGGATACCTGATAAGATCAACGATTTCGAAAAAGAAATACTGAAATCTCTCGGGAAAGAAAATTTTCTTAAAGTCCGGAACGTAAAAATAGGGATCGCCGGGGCCGGAGGGCTCGGGTCCAACTGCGCGTTTAACCTTGTGCGCGCCGGTTTCAGAAAATTCAGGATAATAGATTTTGACAGGGTGGAACATTCCAATCTTAACAGGCAGTTTTATTTCCTCGACCAGGTCGGGAAAAACAAAGTTTCGGCGCTCGCGGAAAATCTCAAGAGGATAAACCCTGATATAGGCCTTGAGGCCCTGGTAAAAAGGGTAGAGAAGGATAATGCCGCGGAACTTTTCGGAGACTGTGATATCGTTGTGGAAGCGTTTGACAGGGCTCAATACAAAAGTATGCTTGTTTCCAGCCTGGCCGCGTCAGGCAAACTGATAGTTTCCGCTTCAGGGCTCGCGGGGGCTGGAAAAAGCGATGAAATAAAAGTCCATAGAAAAGGAAAAAACCTGATAGTAATAGGGGACCTTGTATCCGACGTAAACGAAGCCCCGCCTTTATCTCCCAGAGTAAACATAGCCGCCGCTAAACAGGCCGATACCATACTCGAATATATACTGACACGCTGATCTTCGCGCCCCGAGCGTTCCGGCGCGCGTACCGGAAAGCGCGAAAAAAAACTTGACAATATTAGAATATCAATATATACTAATATTCTAATGAACCAGTTTTTCGCGCCGGTTATGGAGGAAGAATGACAGGGAAATATCCTTTTGATGAAGCCGCGAGGATGCTGAAAGTAGTAGCGCATCCCGCGCGCATGGAGATTATCTGCCTGCTTGAGGGTAAAACCCTTACTGTAAAGGAAATACAGGCCCTGGCGGATATCAAGCAGTCTATGGCTTCTCAGCATCTCGGCGCTCTTACGGGGAAGGGGATACTATCGAGAGAAAAAAAAGGCAATGAAGTGTACTATTCCATAAAAAAACATGAAGTTTTAAAACTGATGTCCTGCATACGGGGATGTTGCGGGGCGAATACAAAATAGGAGAGTATATGTTTAAAAAAATGATAGAATTTTCCATTAACAGGCCTAAAGTGATAATGGTGGCAGTGGCTGTTATCCTCGCGCTCAGTGTTTCCCAGTTTTTTAAGATCAAGGTGGATACTGACCCCGAAAACATGCTTCCCGAGGAAGAATTCGCCAGGGTTTTTCACCATGAGGTTAAAAAGGAATTCGGGTTGTATGATTTCATAGTGCTCGGTGTGGTTAACGAGGATGACCCGGAGGGCGTTTTTAACCCTGATACTCTGGAGAAAGTGTATGTATTGACGGAGAAGATCAAACAGATAGAGGGTACTATACCCTATGAATTGATGAGCCCCGCGACCAAGGATGATATTGAACAGCAGGGAGCCGGTACGGTGAGCTTTAAATGGTTAATGGGGCCTCCTCCATATACGGGGGAAGCGGCGCTTAAGATCAGGGAAAGGGCCATGGAAAACCCGATGTTTTACGGAACGATAGTATCCGAGAACGGTAAAGCGCTTTGTATCTACATACCGATAAAGGCCAAGAACCTGAGCTATAAAATCTCGCGGGAGATCAAAAACATAGTAAAAGGAGATAAAGGGAATGAAAAATATTATATTACGGGGCTCCCCGTGGCGGAAGACACTTTCGGTTTCGAGATGTTCACTCAGATGGCGATATCCGCGCCCCTGGCGATGCTTATAATTTTTATACTGATGCTCGCTTTTTTTAAGAACGTGAAACTTGTCCTTTCGCCCCTTATACTCGCGGGCATAACGGTGCTTATCACTATGGGCGCCCTTATAGGGGCGGGTTTTACGGTTCATATAATGAGTTCTATGATCCCTATTTTTCTGATGCCGATAGCGGTGCTCGATTCCGTGCACATTCTCAGCGAGTTCTATGAAAAGTACAGGAAGGTGGGTGACAGGAAAAAGGCTATTCTTATTACTATGGAAGACCTTTTTATGCCCATGCTGTTTACTTCTCTGACGACAACGGCCGGTTTTTTTTCACTGGCTTTCGCGAGAATACCGCCGGTACAGGTATTCGGGGTTTTTGTAGCGCTGGGAGTAATGCTCGCGTGGATACTTACAATGACATTTATCCCCGCGAGCATCTCCCTTATGAAAAAGGATTCATTAAAAGATTTCGGCGCGGCCCATGGCCATTCGGGATCCGGAAAAATGAACATACTGCTGTCAGCCATAGGAAGGTTTTCAGTACGCAGATGGAAAGGGGTACTTGTCGGTACGGTTTTGCTGACTCTCATTTCAGGATACGGGATAACGAAGATCGTGATAAACGATAACCCGGTAAAATGGTTTACGCCGAAACATCCCATCAGGATAGCGGACGACGTGCTGAATAGTCATTTTGGAGGCACATATACAGCTTACCTCGTTATGGAAGCGGAAGATAAGGAAAATGAGGTTTTTAAAGAGCCGGCGACGCTGAGATATATCGAAGGCCTCCAGAAACACGTGAAAGAAAGCGGCATGGTGGGGAAAACTACGTCCCTGGCCGATGTCACAAAAAAGATATATTATGAACTTCTCGGGGGGGACAAAAAAAATGACGTTATCCCCGCGACAAAAGGGGCGGTGGCCCAGTGCCTGATATCATATCAGAATTCCCATAAACCGGATGATCTGTGGCATTTTACGAACCCGGATTATTCAAAGGCCAACATATGGTTCCAGCTTAGATCCGGCGATAACCGTGATATGACGGCCGTGGAAAAGGATGTCAGGGGATATATCGCTCAAAACGCGCCGCCTTACAGGATCAATTATAACTGGGCGGGGTTGACTTATATAAACGTAGTATGGCAGAATCGTATGGTATCAGGCATGCTTACGAATTTTCTCGGGAGTTTTATAATAGTTCTTTTTATGATGGTTTTTCTTTTCAGGTCGCCTGTAAGGGGGCTTGTTTCAATGGTGCCGCTTACGGTCACGATAGTGTTTATTTACAGCCTTCTCGGGTTTACGGGGAAGAATTATGATATGCCCGTAGCCGTGCTTTCAGCGCTTACGCTCGGGCTTTCCGTGGATTTCGCGATCCATTTTCTGCAGAGGGCGCGTGAGATCTACGCGGTGAAAGGAACATGGGAGGCGACATCCGTGGAGATGTTCAAAGAACCGGGGCGCGCCATATTGAGGAACGCTTTGATCATTTCCATCGGGTTTCTGCCGCTTCTGGCGGCGCCGCTTGTGCCCTATAAAACAGTCGGTGTTTTTATGTTCCTGATAATGCTTACATCAAGCGTAGGGACTCTGGTAATACTGCCGGCTATAATTACGGCGATGCCGCGCCTTATTTTTGATGAAGGCGGCAAGATGTTTCTGTGCAGATGTTCATATTGCATGCTTTTCGCGCTGATAGCGGCGGCGAGCGTGGCGTATGTGCTGGCAGGCTATTCGATAACTTCATGGAATGTCACGACATATGTTTGTATAGGTATTATAGTTATTATGGCCGGAGCATGCAATTTTCTGTCAAGGCATAAAATATGCGCGAGGGAAAAGTAAAATAAGGAGGAACCCATGAGGAAAACAGTTTTCATAATGATGATATGCGCCGCCGCGGTATCGCGAGCTTTATACGCGCACGCTTTTACGGCGGAAGAAATAGTCGAGAAAGCCAACCAGGCGACTTATTACCAGGCTGACGACGGTAACGCGCGCGTAAACATGGTTATAACCGATTCCCTCGGAAGGACACGGGAAAGAAATATGACTATCCTCAGGCGCGATGGAGGGGACGGCAAAGAGCAGAAATACTATGTATATTTCGACAAGCCGAGTGACGTTAAAGGAATGACTTATCTGGTCTGGAAACACCCGGGAAAAGATGATGACCGGTGGTTATACCTGCCGGCGCTCGATCTTGTAAGAAGAGTAGCGGCAAGTGATAAACGGTCCAGTTTCGTAGGGTCGCATTTTTCTTATGAGGATATATCCGGAAGAAGCACGGATGAAGATACCCATACTTTAGCGGGCGAGGATGAAAACTCTTATCAGATAAAGAGCGTCCCCAGGGACCCGGGATCGGTCGAGTTTTCATATTTTGTGACGTATATAGACAAGAATAGCTTCATACCGTCCCGGTCAGAGTATTACGATAAAAACGGAAAACTTTATAAGACGATAGAAGCCCTGGAAGTCAAAGACGTGAAAGGATATCCGACGGTCGTAAAAATGAAAGCCGTTAATCTTGACGCTAACGGTTATACGGTATCGGAATTTTCCGATATTGAATATGATACGGGATTGAACGACGATATGTTCACGGAGAGATATTTAAGGCGTCCGCCGCGTCAGTATATAAAATGAAAAAGGGATGGCCTGATGAAAAACAGAAAGAGAAAAATAAGCGGAAAAATAGCGGCGTGTTTTATTTTATTCGCGGTGATATGGCCGGCTTTTCCTTCCCGCGCGGAAAAAATAGAATTTCCCCGGATACATGGTTTCCTGGAGGAAGCTTTCGGGCCGCGTTTCGGTTCAAGTGACGCGCGGCACAGGCAGTACGACCTCTGGGAAGCGCGTTTTCAGCTTAAGTCCGACTACTATTTTGCCGGGGATAACCTGCTTTCCCGGTGGCAGGCGGGAATTGACGCGAAGTGCGATTTTATTCTTGATATGTACGACGCGGGAAAAGTAATTACAGACCTGAGGGAGCTGAAGCTTTCTTTTACGCCCATGGATATCATGGATATTAAGGCGGGCCGCCAGGTACTGACATGGGGTACAGGTGATTATTTATTCCTTAATGACCTTTTCCCGAAGGATTATGTGTCCTTTTTTATCGGGAGGGATGATGAATACCTCAAAATGCCTAATGACGCTTTGCGCGTCATGTTATATCCTGAATGGTTTAACGCGGATCTTGTTTTGATACCTGTCTTTGAACCTAATTCACTGCCTGACGGCCACAGGCTGAGCTATTTCGATACGTTTCAGGGGAGAATAGCCGGTGTAACGGCGGAAAGAGACCTTTTGCATCCTTCGGATAAGCCGAAGAACATGGTTTACGCTTCCCGGGTCTACAGGAGTTTCGGAAGTTACGAAGGCGCGTTCTATTATTACAGAGGGTTTGACCCTTCGCCAAGGAGTTATAAGAACGAAATGGCCCGGCAATTGTATTACGAAAGGCTCGACGCTTACGGAGCGAGCGTAAGGGGCCCCATATTAGGCGGGATAGGCAGCGCGGAAGTCTCATACTATTATTCGCCTGAGGACAGGAACGGGGACATAAGGACTATACAGAATTCCATGATGAGATATCTTCTGGGCTATGAGAAGGATCTGGGTAATGACCTGCGGGTTGGTTTTCAGTATTATGTCGAACAGACCCTGGATTACGCGGAATATAAAAGATCATTATTGCCCATGGATTACAGATGGGATGAATTCCGGCACGTATTGACAAACCGTATAACTAAATCTTTCGCAAACCAGACAGTCAGAGCCACGATCTTTACTTTTTTTTCTCCGAATGACCTGGACGCGTATATAAGGCCGGTACTATCCTGGAACGCTACAGACGCGTGGACACTGTCCATAGGAGCGGATCTCATGTGGGGAAAAGACTCCTGGACCGAATTCGGAAGCGCGCAGAAAAATAAAAATGTTTATGTCAGATTGAGATACAGTTTCTAACCGAAAGAGGTGGGGTATGGAGCTTGAAAGGATCTTGAGGGGAATAGCGGGCGCTTTTGTGCTTTTAAGCGCGGCGCTCGCGTATTTTGTCAGCCTTAAATGGCTCTGGTTTACGGTATTCGTGGGCGCCAATCTTTTTCAGTCCGCTTTTACTGACTGGTGCCCCATGATAACTATTCTGCGGAAAATGGGATTCAAAAAGAGTATATAACGCTCATATTATCAGTAGCTTAAACACGGGAGGGCGGCTCATGGGGGTAAAATACTTACACGCGTGCAAGGGTTCAGACAAATGCCATACCGAAAACCATATTTGCCAGATCGTAGCCAGAAGGGACATGGAAAGGATAAAAAAACTCGTCGCGGATTCGAAATATTTCTGTAAAAATTGCGGGCGCGCGGCTCATGAAAAAGAAAACCTGTGCAACCCGTCAAAGATATAAAGCGCGGGATCTCTGACCGTTAAAACTCATACCGTTGTAACAGGATGTCTCTCCGTAAAAAAAAGCGTTTTATTACTTGACTAATGATACAAATATGGTATCATTAGTTGAGAGGAAAAAGAAAGGAGAATACAATGAAGGTTGTAATAAAGTATATGTTAAGGCCTGTAGCTCATTGTAAAGAGGGCTGCGGTAGACAGTCCCTGGTATGACGATAAACTGCCTGAAACTTTAAAAAGCCCCGTTTTCAAAAGAGCGGGGCTTTTTAAAATAAGAACATTTGACAGTTGTAGATATAAGATTATACTATTATTAGTCAGTACAGTAAGAGCGAGATCGAATTGTCGGGCGATTAAAAAAAAGGAGAACAAAATGAAAAAGTACAAATGCCTTGTTTGCGGATACATTTATGATCCGGCTGAAAATAACAATGTGGCTTTTGAAGACCTTCCAGGGGACTGGGTATGCCCGGAATGCGGTGTCGGGAAAGACCAGTTTGAAGAAGCGTGACGTTAAGAATGTGATGAGCGGGAAAAAAGGGAGGCGGGGCTTTATGATAAGCAAAAAAATGCTGGAAAGCATAAATGAACAGATTAATAAAGAATTGTATTCGGCTTATTTTTACGCGGGAATGGCCAGTTACGCTTTTTCGGGGGGGCTGAAAGGAATGGCTAACTGGTTTACGGTACAGACCCAGGAAGAGCTTTCACACGCGCGGAAATTCTATAACTATGTAAATGACCAGGGGGAAAGGGTGCGGCTTAAAGCGATCGATGAGCCTCCGCAGGACTTTACATCGCCTCTTGATCTTTTCGAGAAAACACTCGAGCATGAAAAGAAAGTAACCGCTTCAATTAACAACCTTGTTACTCTGGCGAAAAAAGAAAATGATCACGCTACTGAAATATTCCTCCAGTGGTTCGTTTCCGAGCAGGTGGAAGAAGAATCTTCCGCGGCAGAGGTAATGCAACAGCTCAAGCTGGTGGGGAAGGAAGGCAACGGGCTATTTATGATCGATAAGGAACTCGGGCTGAGAATTTTTACTCCGCCGCAGGCGGCGGGTAAATAAAACGGAAAAGATAAAACCGGGCGGAGCGAAAAATGAAAGCGGTTGGAATAAAAAAGGATATTTACTGGACCGGCGGAATAGACTGGGAACTCAGGAATTTTCACGGGTATATGACCCAGCGAGGATCCACGTATAACTCTTATCTCATACTTGATGAAAAAAAAGTACTGGTTGATACTGTTAAATATTATCTTTTTGATGAGATGCTTGAGCGGATCAGGAGTGTGATCGACCCGGCTCAAATAGATTATGTAGTATGCAATCATGTCGAAATGGACCACTCAGGGTGCCTGCCCCGCGTACTGGAGTTGTGCCCGCGCGCGGTTGTCATATGTTCGCCGAACGGAGAAAAAGGGCTGAGGGCCCATTACGGGAAAGATTGGAATTTTATGGTAGTTAATACCGGATCTTCCGTCAATATAGGAAAGAGATCTTTAGATTTTGTTCTGACCCGGATGGTTCACTGGCCGGATTCAATGGCGACATACGTGCCTCAGGAAAAACTGCTCCTTCCCAATGACGCTTTCGGCCAGCACATAGCAAGCGCGGAGCGGTTCGATGACGAGACGGATTTCGGGATAATACACGAAGAGGCGGCGAAATATTACGCGAATATAGTATTGCCGTACGGGGCTCAGGTCAAACAGGCGCTTGAGGCTGTCAGCGGCCTTGAAATAGATATGATAGCTCCGAGCCACGGGGTTATATGGAGGAAATACATTAAGGAAATTACCGCGTTATACGCTAAATGGGCTGATAATGAGACGGAGGAAAAAGCGGTTATCGCGTATGATACGATGTGGGGTTCGACAGGCCGCGTAGCGCGGGCGATATATGAAGCCTTTGAGAAAAAAAATATACCCGCTATGCTGATGGACCTTAAGACAAGCCATATTTCAGATGTCATGACAAGGGTCCTGACATCTAAATATCTCTGCGTCGGGTCGCCTACTTTGAATAACGGCATGCTTCCTACTGTGGCCGCTTTTTTGACTTATCTGAAGGGCCTGGCGCCTGAACAGAGAAGAGCCCTCGCGTTCGGGTCCTACGGGTGGGGCGGGCAGAGTGTGCCTCAGATAGAGGAAACACTGAGAAACTGCGGGTTCGATATGCTGGAGAGCATAAAAGTACAATACATACCGGGTGAAGATCTCCGGGATAAGGTTTTTAA
>JBDRAX010000062.1:0-2960 GCA_043823375.1 Candidatus Omnitrophota bacterium
CGACGCGTCGGAGAAACAAAAACCTCTGTCGTCTTTTGAGTTTTCACAGAAGAACCTGCAGATAGTCCTGATAACTGTATTATCGGTAGTCTTTATAGTATTGCTTTTTGTTCTCGTCGGTATGATGCGGACAAAAATGGCGGCTTCAAAAGAAAAAAAAGCGTCCGTTTTATTGATCGGCGAGGGTAAAAAAACGGCGGCAGAAGCGCATCCTTCGAATAATACGCCTGATGTATCCACGCCACGGCCGCGCGGCAGGGAAAAACGCGTGGAAGCACGGCCTCAGGTTGCGGCGAATGACACGGGAGATGAACAAACAGTTCCGTTCGTTTTCGGATTAAAGGCTCATGGAGAAGTCTGGGTGCAGGTAAAGGACGGCGAAAAGAACTTATACGCGGGCGTATTGAAAGACGGGGAATCGAAAACATGGAAATCGGACAGGCTTCTGACTGTATGGACCGGTAAGGGTGAAATGCTGGATTTCTACCTTAATACCCGTAAGATCGGGAATGTGGCTAACGGAGTCGTGAAAAATATTAAGGTCACTTCGAACGGTATCAAAATAGGGGATGAATGGGCGGCTCGTTTCTGAAAAATTTTTCGAGTAATATTTCAATTGCACATAGCTTTTTTTTTGCGCGCGGATTTAACAGGGCAGTATGAAGAAAGTCTATGTTTTAACTCTTGGGTGCCCCCGCAACCTCGTGGACAGTGAGGTTCTTCTGGGGCTTTTATCGGATAAAGGTTTTGATATAGTTGATACGCCTGAATCTTCCGATATCGCTATTGTCAATACGTGCGGTTTTATCGAAGACGCTAAAAAAGAATCGATCGATATGATCCTTCATCTTGCTGACCTGAAAAAAATATCAGTCATAAAAAAACTTATAGTTACGGGCTGTTTATCCCAGCGCTATCCGGAGGAGCTTGTAAAGGAGATCGGGGAAATAGACGCGGTTTTCGGTACTTCGGATTTTGTTAAAATACCGGATATGATAGAGCGGCTTATTACAGGTAAGAATATCAAAGAAGTGGCTAATAACCCCGATTTTCTATATGACCATACTTTCGGCAGAAAACTTCAGACTCTTTCGCATTACACTTACGTGAAGATACAGGAAGGGTGTTCTAATAAATGTTCTTATTGTGTTATCCCTGACCTGCGAGGGCCGAGGCGGAGCCGTCCGTCAGGATCAATAATCGAGGAAATTTCCATTCTGAAAAAAGAGCATAATATCAGGGAACTTCTTATCGTCGGGCAGGATACAACTTCTTACGGCATGGATCTGGCCGGAAGATCTCTGCTTCCCGAACTGCTTACCCGGGCCGCGTCAGTTATGGATGACGGATGGATACGGCTGCTTTATACACATCCGGCGCATTTTTCCGATGAACTTATTGATGTAATAGCGGAAAACAGGAATATCTGTAAATATGTCGATCTTCCTGTTCAGCATATAAATGACCGGATCTTGAAAAAAATGAACCGGAGAATAACAAAAGACGGGATAACGTCATTGATCAAAAGGATAAGAGCGCGTATCGATAATGCTACTTTACGGACTTCCATTATAGTGGGGTTCCCGGGAGAGACGGATAAAGAATTTGATGAACTTCTGGAATATCTTCAGGAAATACGGTTTGAGAGATTAGGCGCGTTTATTTTTTCAAGAGAGGAAGGAACGCCCGCTTACCGGTATAAGGGGCAGGTCCCTGATCCGGTCAAAAATTCAAGGTTCGACCGGGTGATGGCTCTTCAGCAGGAAATATCCGCGGAAAATAACCGCAAATTACTGAATAAAGAGATAACCGTGCTGGTAGATGAAGCAGACCCTTCGGATCCCGGGCAGTTCATATGCCGGGGGGAGATGGACGCGCCTGAGGTGGATGGCGTGGCGTATGTAAGAGGGGAAGGCGTGAAGCCGGGAGAATTTATCAATATCCGCGTTACCGGGACTATGGAATATGACCTTATCGGAGACGTTGTATGAATCTGCCTAATAAAATAACACTGAGCCGTGTGGTGATGTCGTTTATTTTCATGTTTTTTCTTTTTCTGCACAGTGTGTGGGCAAAGTCTGCCGCGCTTATTATTTTCATGGCTGCCGCGGCGACGGATTATCTGGACGGATTTATAGCCAGGAAATACAACATAACGTCGGATTTCGGTAAGATCATGGATCCCATGGCCGACAAAATACTGACTATCGCGGCGTTTCTGGCATTCGTTGAAATGAGGCTCATTCCCGCCTGGATGGTTGTTATTATCATACTGAGGGAACTTATCATTACAAGTATACGGCTTACGGCGTTCAAGTCAGGGGAGGTCCTTGCCGCGGGCAGGGGCGGTAAACATAAGACGGTTTCACAGATGCTTTCTATCCTGGTAATACTGGTATTTATCGTGATAAAAGAAGCGGGGGTAAAGACCTTCGGTTTCTGGAATCCGGATTTTGAGTACTGGTACAGGCATGTCATATTCGTGCTTATGCTGATAACGGTAGTTTTGACCATAGCAAGCGGGGTTTCATACCTTGTGGGGAACAAAAAATATCTGCTTCATATAGAGGATTGAACAACCTTATGAGAAAAAAAACAGGCGGGATACACTATGTGTTCGCGACGGTATTCGGGACAGGTTTTATCCCGTTCGCCCCAGGCACATGGGGCAGTTTAGCCGGTTTAGCGCTCTGTATGGTCCTGCATTCTCATCTGATACTCTATCTTGCTGTTTTCGTGGTATTGTTTTTCTCGGGAGTATTTTGTTCCGGGAAAGTGGAGGCCGCGTCCGGAGAAAAGGATCCTTCAATTGTCGTTATCGATGAATTCGCGTGCATATTCCCCGCTTTTTTATTTGTAAGGATGGATTTACCGATAATAGTGATCGGTTTTGTTCTTTACCGCGTATTCGACATTTTAAAAGTACCGCCTATGCGGCGTATGGAAGGTTTGAATGGCGG
>JBDRAX010000063.1:0-11807 GCA_043823375.1 Candidatus Omnitrophota bacterium
TGGATACCTGTGCCGCGGAATTCGAGGCGTATACGCCGTACTATTATTCGACATATGAAACCGAAGATGAAACAAGGGTATCAACCCGTAAGAAAATAATGATACTCGGCGGCGGGCCCAACAGGATAGGGCAGGGTATAGAATTCGATTACTGCTGCTGCCACGCGGCTTTCGCCCTCAAAGAGCTCGGGTTTGAGACTATAATGGTAAATTCAAACCCCGAGACGGTCTCCACGGATTATGATACGTCCGATAAGCTTTACTTTGAACCGCTCACTTTTGAAGATGTTATGAATATTATCGACAGGGAAAAACCTGACGGTGTTATCGTTCAGTTCGGCGGCCAGACGCCGCTCAACCTTGCTAAAAGCCTCGCTAAGGCCGGAGCCCCTATCATCGGTACCAGCGTGGGATCCATTGACCGGGCGGAGAACAGGGATGAATTCGCTAAACTGCTTAAAAAACTCGGGCTTCATCAGCCTCCCAACGGGTCGGCCAGATCAAAAGAAGAAGCTGTGCGTATCGCGCGGGAGATAGATTATCCTATTCTTGTGCGGCCGTCATTCGTGCTCGGGGGCAGGGCGATGAGGATAGTATACAGCGAAGAGACCCTGAGTGATTTTATCAAAGAGGCGCAGGAAGCTTCACCCGAACATCCCATACTTATAGATAAATTCCTTGAAGACGCGGTGGAAGTGGACGTGGACGCTTTATGCGACGGGGAAACCTCGGTAATAGGAGGGATCATGGAACATATAGAAGAAGCCGGCGTGCATTCCGGTGATTCGGCGTGTGTTCTGCCTCCCCATACCCTTTCGGACGATATTCTGGACGCTATAAGAGAACAGACACACGCCATAGCGAAGGAACTTGATGTAATAGGGCTGCTTAATATCCAGTTCGCGGTAAAAAAAGACAGGGTGTATGTACTCGAAGTAAATCCGAGGGCTTCGAGAACGGTGCCTTTTGTCAGCAAGGCAAAGGCCGTTCCTCTCGCCAAGATAGCCTCCATGGTCATGGCAGGGAAAAAACTCGCCGAACTCGGCGTCACGGAAGAGAAACATGTTGAGCACATTTCAGTCAAAGAGTCGGTGCTGCCTTTCTCAAGGTTCTCTGGCGTCGATATACTCCTCGGCCCTGAGATGAAATCAACGGGCGAGGTTATGGGAATAGACGATTCTTTCGGAAGGGCTTTCTATAAATCGCAGATAGCGGCCGGGCAGGCCCTTCCTCTTAAAGGAAAAGTTTTCCTGAGCGTTAAAAATGACGATAAACGGAATATAGTTTTTATAGCCAAGAAATTGATCGAGATGGGGTTCGAGCTTATAACCACAAAAGGGACGCGCAAGGTTTTAAAGTCTAACAATATCAATACGGACTTAGTAGGGAAAGTTGGCGAAGGAGATAACCGGATACTTGAGCTTATAAAAAGCGATGAGGTGAAACTGATAATTAATACGCCTTCAGGCTCAAGCGGCCGTTATGACATGAAATCAATGAGAAGCCTCGCGGTGACGCATGGCATTCCGTGTATTACCACGATCCAGGGCGCTCAGGCCGCTGTTAACGGTATCGAGTCCGTGATAAGAGGTGAACTGGGCGTAAAGTCCATTCAGGAATATAATTCGATCAAATAAAGTCGGAAGGGAGACAAAATGCCCAAATATATTTTTGTTACAGGCGGGGTCATATCCAGCCTGGGAAAAGGAATAGCGTCAGCTTCTATCGGCAAACTTCTCGAAGCAAGAGGCCTTAAGGTTTCCATAATCAAATGCGACCCTTATATAAACGTTGACCCCGGGACCATGAACCCTTATCAGCACGGAGAAGTGTATGTCACCACTGACGGCGCCGAAACCGACCTTGACCTCGGGCATTACGAACGTTTTACAAACGCCAGGCTTACCAGGGAAAATAATATTACGACCGGAAAAATATATCACTCCGTGATCTCAAAAGAAAGAAGGGGAGACTATTTAGGCAAGACCGTGCAGGTCATACCTCATATTACGGATGAAATTAAAAACGGGATATTGCACGTTTCAAAAACGCAGAATGTCGATGTTGTGATAGTCGAGATCGGCGGGACTGTGGGAGATATTGAAGGCCTGCCTTTTCTGGAGGCCATAAGGCAATTTTCAATAGAACAGGGCAGAGATAAGGTTTTGTTCATACATCTGACCCTGATCCCGTTTATCCGGAGTGCCGGGGAAATGAAAACCAAGCCGACTCAGCACAGTGTGGGAAAACTCAGGGAAATCGGTATCCAGCCGGATATACTTCTTTGCAGGTCCGAGAGGCCCATAAGTAAAGAGGCGAGAGAAAAAATAGCCATGTTCTGTAATGTTGAGAAGAACAAGGTCATACTCGCGCTGGATGTGGATAATATTTATGAAGTCCCTGTGGTATTCGGAAGGCAGGGGCTTGATGATCTTATCGTTAAGGGGCTTTCACTGAGGACCCGCAAAGGGAATCTCGAGAAATGGAAAAAGGAAGTCGTTGAAAAAATAAAACACCCGGTCCACAATGTGACGATCGCCGTTGTCGGGAAATATATAACTCTGCAGGACGCGTATAAATCGATATATGAGGCGTTGACGCACGGGGGTATATTCAATAACGCGAAAGTCCAGATAAAAAGGATCGATTCCGAACAGATCTCTTCGGACGGGCCGGAAAAACATCTGAAAGGCGTTAACGGGATCCTTGTGCCCGGAGGCTTCGGGTATAGGGGTATTGAAGGGAAGATAAAAGCGATACAGTATGCCAGGGAAAACAATATTCCTTTTTTCGGCATATGCCTCGGCATGCAGACGGCTGTCATCGAATTCGCGAGAAATGTATGCGGCATGAAGAACGCGAATTCCACGGAATTCAATAAGAAAACCGGATACCCCGTAATAAGCCTTCTGGAAGAGCAGGAGGATGTGAAATTTAAAGGCGGGACAATGCGTCTCGGGGCTTACAGCTGCAGGCTGAAAAAAGGGACGAAAACATACGGTGCGTATGGCCACGCAGACATAATGGAACGCCACAGGCACAGGTATGAATTCAATAACAGGTTCAGGAAAGATATGCAGTCAAAAGGACTGATTTTCGCGGGCGCACATTCCAACGGAAGCCTGGTTGAAATAATAGAGATTAAAGGGCATAAGTGGTTTATAGCATGCCAGTTTCATCCTGAGTTTCAGTCAAAACCCGATAAACCGCATCCGTTATTTCGGGATTTCATAAAAGCGTCTCTGTGCAGTTGATTTTTGAGGCTTTATGGTAATTTGCCTGTATAGACCCTTCTGTTTTTACCCGCGTATTGTTTTTTTTCGTAAAAGAACACTGGATAAGTTTTTATTTGATTTCTTTAATAATATTGAGTAAGATTGTATCTGTTATAAAGTGTCAAAAGCAAAACGGGCCAGGAGCCCTTATCAAGGAGGTTCAATGAAAAGGTTTTCCGTAATAATATGTTGCTGTGTTTTTTTTCTTACAGGGTGCGCCACAGTAGATTCTAAGAAGATGCAGAATAAAATAGATGTTCTGGAAAGCAAAGTAGACAGTGTCCAGACGCGGCAGGATTCAATTGAAAACCAGTTGAGTAAAAAGAGCCAGTCAGTCACGTACATCGCGGAGGAAGCAGGCGCGCCGTCCAAAAGTTCGGGGAACTATACTCAGTCTAAAACTGCGGGGAAAGGGATGTCCAGTAAAGATATACAGCGCGCTCTCAGGAACGCGGGTTATTATGACGGGGCTATCGACGGTAAAATCGGGCCCAAATCAAAGAAGGCTATCAAGAGTTTTCAGCAGGATCACGGCCTCAAAGTGGACGGTGTGGTCGGAGCGCAGACAATGCAGGCGCTTAACGGCTATTTGAGCGCGGTAAAATAAAACTGTATTTTTTTTCTCAGGGGAATATGGGTTAGCGTTTCCGACAACTGTATTCCCCTGAGAATTTTACGGGCGAGGATATTTGCCCCGAAGTTAATTGCCGTTCATTTTTTTTAAATAGAGGAATATCAGATCAATGGAAAATGTTTCTTTCGGAGTAGCTTTTATAGCGGGTATACTTTCTTTTCTGTCCCCCTGTGTCCTTCCGCTGGTCCCGGGATATATCTCTTTCCTTTCAGGTTTGTCTTTTGAGGAAATGAGGGGAGGGGCGGATCATTCCCGGGTTTTTAAGAAATCGGGTTTTACTTCCATTTTTTTTGTTCTCGGCTTTTCCCTGATATTCATTCTCCTGGGGGCTTCAGCGTCCGCCGTCGGCAGACTATTATCTGAGTATATCGGTATCCTTACAAAAACAGCGGGCATTATGATAATAGTGCTTGGCCTGCATTTGTCCGGTATTATCAGGATAAAATGGCTTAATTATGAAAAAAAGATCCAGATAAAAAAAATATCCCCCGGTTTATCCAGCGCGTTTCTGATAGGCGCGGCTTTCGCGTTCGGGTGGACTCCCTGTATAGGCCCTATCCTCGCCGGTATACTGGCATTGGCCGCGGCCCAGGCTACAATGGCGAAGGGTATGCTTCTTTTAGCCGCGTATTCGCTGGGGTTAGGCATACCGTTCATAATAACGGGTTTCGCGGTGGGTTTTTTCATGAAATTTTTTGAAAAGTATAAGCGGTTTATCCGCTGGGGGGAGATAGCGGCCGGTTTTTTGCTGATCCTGGTCGGCGGGCTTATGTTTTCCGGAAAGTTAAGCGCGTTAACCGGATTGATCCCCCCGTCATTTTATAAATTCTTAAAATAATAAGGAGGTTCTCCCGTGAGAAGAATAAGAAGTATTTCAGCGTGCCTGCTATCGATCCTGTTCCTTTCTTTCGGACTATTGTCATGCCAGCAGTCTTCGGCGGTAAATGCCGCGTCAATGGCTCCGAAATTTTCGCTTAAAGACATGGACGGAAAAACATTCGATCTTTCGGATACAAAAGGTAAAGTGGTCATCGTGGATTTCTGGGCCACATGGTGCCCTCCGTGCAGAATGGAGATCCCGCATTTTCAGTCTTTGTATGAAGAATATAAAGACAAAGGTCTGGTAGTCGTAGGCGTGGCGCTGGATAGGAGCGGGTTAGACGCCGTTAAATCCTTTGTCAGGGAAAACCGGGTAACATATCCGGTTGTCATGGGAAATGATGATTTAGCCGACGCGTACGGCGGGATCCGCGGTATACCGACGACATTTGTCCTTGACCGCGAAGGCCGTATAGTCGAAAAATATGTAGGGTATAGAGACAGAGAAGTTTTTGAAGACGCGATAAAACCCTTGCTGTAATATCTATAAATATTTTTGTAAATGTACCCAATGGCCCTGAGCGTTATCCGCATTTATGCCAATTCCAAAAAATATTTGTATTTGTAGGGGCGAAAAATTTTTCGCCCTGATTAATAATGATAACGGATTTCCTCTGAAGGTCGAATGATTATTCGCCCTTCATACGACCGCCCCGCTAAACATTTATATATTTTTTTTCTTTCACCGGGACGGTTCTAAGATCCAGCTTAGAGCCGTCCCGTTTTTTATTCTAAATGTCCTCAGTGTATACTGTGATTTTCCGCAAGCCATTGCGTTAAAGTAATAAAAGTTGAATATTCAAAGAGTAGCGTGTTATCATAATCTCGCTTTTTGCAAGATTACGAAATATCGATAACCTGTATTGAATTATTATGGCCACACATAAACTTAAACGATTAATATCACTGATATTGCTTATTCCTTTTCTTTTTTCTTCGGCCAGTTTCGCTGACCGGAATAATGCTGTTCCCGGGGCGTTTGGAAACGATAAAGAGGCGTTTGTCGTTCCAGGATATGATGTGCCTTTAAGCCTGGGTGAGGTAAAAGAATTTTTTCGCGGAACGAACGGGAAAACGATCATTCATCTCCAGGACGCTCATTGTAATTATTTCGCTCAGCATTCGATCGCCGGGATCATCCGGAATTTGAGGGATAGTTATAATGTCGACCTGGTTTTTCTTGAAGGCGGGGCGGGGCGGTATGATCTGTCGGTTTTTGACAATATAGGCTCCCCGGAGATAAGAGAGAAGGTCAGTGATTATTTTGTAACACAGGGCCAGTTGAACGGCGCGGAATATTACGCCGCGAACAGCGCGCCCGGGATAGAACTTTTCGGTATAGAAGATGCGGCGCTCTACAAAAAAAATCTTGAACTTTACAGGTATTCCGTTAAATATTCCGGTAGAGCGGAGGAATGCCTGAGAGTGCTGGAGGAGAGCGTTGCGCAATGTAAAAAATTGCTCTTTTGCGGGGATCTCCTGGAGCTTGACGCGAAGAAGAGGGAATATAAAGAGAAACGGATAGATCTTAAGAGTTATATAACTTTCCTTTCAGAAAAGGCGGTTTCCCAAGGGATGGATATTTCCGGTTATGGGAACATCAAACTCTTTTCAGGAACTGTTTCAAGAGAAAAGAAAATAGATTTTAATGAGGCGAACAGGGAGAGAAAAGTATTGATCGAGAAACTGAAAACACGGTTGTCGGAACTTGAGCTTGAGAATCTTCTCAGGGTAATATCGGATTATCGGAAAAAAGATCTTACTGATAAGGAATTTTACGGCTATCTTTTAGGGAAAGCCGTTTTTGCCGGGGTTGATAAGGAAGGACTGCCGGAACTGGCCAGGTTCTATGAATATACGGCGGAATATTCGGGAATAAGGAACACGGAACTTTTTAAGGAAATAGATTCCCTTGAGCGTTATCTGTACGGCCTTTTTTCAGGCATGGCGGAACAGGCAGCGCTTGTTCAGGTAGAAGAACACGCGGGTATTTTAAAGGACTTATTCAGTGTTTCTCTTGTCAAAGATAAGTATGACTATTTTAAATCTCACAGGGAGAGTTTTCGCGCGGAGTATTTCCTCGGATTTTTCCGCGGGATAAACCGTAAATACGGCGCGGATCTTGCTTCCCGCGCGGACCTGGAAGAACTTGATCTTTTCATCGAGGCCATGGAGGATTTTTTTGAGTGCGCTATGACGCGGGACAGCGCTTTTCTAAAGAATATTGAAGAAAAATTTGAGAGCCGCGAACGTGGAAATGACGTTGCCGTGCTTGTTACCGGAGGGTTCCACGCGGATAACCTTTCAAAAATATTAAAGGGCGCAGGGTATTCATATGTCGGAATAGTACCGGCTGTTAGGCTTGACGGAGATAATCCTTATTTTCGCCTGTTGGCTGACGGCGCCGGGAATATGGGATCCATGATCGGGGCGTGTTTTTCTCTTATCGCGGTCCCGAGTATGCTTTCGGAACTCGGTATAGCCGGAAAAGATCTTTTCGAACTTTCAGTTAAGGTCCGCGCGGCGATAGAAGAAGACCCTGAAAACGGTATTGTCCTTCTCTTCCCGGATAAAGGTTATTTCCGTATCGTACCGGAAGGTTCCGGGTACGCCGCGTCCGAATTCAGAGAGAAGATAGGCGTAATATGCGATAAGGCAGTATACGCCGTCAGAGAGGGAAGAGAAACGGCGGCGGCGGACGTGAATATTACAGTTGTTGATTATGACAGGAACAGCTTGACTTACCGGGGGCATCAGGCCGTAATAGATCTTTTCCTGAAAATGGCGTATTCCGGTGAGGAAGTCTATCCGGGGCTTTCAGCGCATTCTCTTGAAGATCTTCCGGAATGGGAGGCTGTCCGTAAAGAGCTTTCCTCAATGATAGGTTCGGAGAATACGGATAGACTTGTCAAACTTTCCGGTAAAATACATATAGGTGTCATTACCGGAAGGAACAAGAGCCTTTTACCCTGGAAAATAGGTTCATACAGTGATATATATGGCGTAAATATCTCATATGCCGCTTCAGATGATGATGCTTCGCGGACCGATAACGGATGGTTTATAAACACGTTGTTCCATGAACTTAACAGGGCGGCGCATCCGGGCCTCACGCATGAAGACAATGATCCTGAGATAAACAGCGAGACAGCCGCTGATATCCTGAATAAGATCGATAAAAGGTTTACAATGCCCGGAACGCGTCCCTCTGACACGTCTTTGCCCCGGATAATATCAGCGGCTATTGAAGAGCTTCAAAACCGGCCTGCCGCGCTTTCTGATGGAGAGAAAAATGATCTTGAGCTATTGATCTCGGACCCGGTAAGAGCCTCCGAAAGATTTATGCTGAATTTCAGAAAAGAGGCGCAAGCGCCTGAAAACGGAACTTATCCGGCGGATAAAGCCCGCGCGGCCGCGGCAATGGCCATGGCGCGGGAATGGGAGAGCGCTCGCGAACAGCTCATATCCGCGCGCGGAGATTACGCTTCGGGTGAAGCGCGTCTTACTCCGGGACAGAGCAACCTGAGGCACTTATTGTTTGATTTCCTGCCTGAAATTAATCTGATGCTTGACAATGGACAGATAGAAGATATTATAACAGCCTTATTTACCGTTTTAAACAAGGGGTTTGCCCTGGATGATAACGACATATATATGATAGAGGATATTTCGCCATTGCTTGAGGTGCACGCGTACCCTGAAAAAATAAGTTTTATCCTTAATTCTCCTGACAGAAGCCATAAAGTTTTAGTGTATATCGCGGACAGGATCCTGGCGGGCAAGAAGATGATGCTTGATCCGTACTCGGGGGTCGTTTCTTATGAAATCCAACGAGGATTTACAGGTACATTTGAGGAAAAATGGAAACACCTGAGGGATTGTATGAATCTGGTTATCCGCAGGTTGAACCCCGAAGCCGGCGGGATCGGGGAAAATGATTTATGGCTGGCGTCTATGCCGGAGATACTTTCTTATTTTTCGGAGTTGGATTACCAGGGCATTAGAATAGGAGCGGTACCCCAGAGGGCGGTCAGGTATATGCTTTATACGGTTCTTTCTAACTGTTATTCTGATCCCGTGAAAGGTATAAATTCTTTGTGTGATATAGCAAGGCAGCTTGGAAGTTTAGATTATTATGAACCCGCGCTGCTTGAAAAAGGGCTGGACGGCAAGAGTCCGCCCCTTATGGTAACGCGGGAATATCTTGCCCGGGATCCGTACGCGGCGGAGAAGGTATTTATGCGCGTTCTTGAAGAGGCGATCACGGAAAACGAGGGAAAAGAAGCGTATGGCGACAGCGCAAGTTTCGCGAAAGTACCGTTTTCTTCATATTTTGACGCGTCTTCCGGCAGTACCGGAGCGGATGGAGATCGAGGCGGCGGAAAATCTTTTTTTATGAGGATCCTTTTTGACAGAGCTTACAGGGAGAGAGAAAAATTACGTTTAATTTCTCTTTTATGGCGGAGTGAAAAAGTCCCTGGATTTCAGGATATCGATTATATGGGGAAAAAGATAAATTTTCATGTTCTTGATCCGGAAAGATATACTGGGGCATTTTTCAGGCACGAGGGAACGATGAAAGCCGCGATGAAAGTACCGGTAAAAAATACGGATATGATCGATATTTATGTCACAGATCTTACTATGGGCGCTCTCATCGATGAACGGAGTATGCTTGATGCGCTTATGGCGCATGAAGTTCTTGATCTAAACCGCGCCAGGGGCGCCGGTTCCCACAGATGGGCATGGCAGGAGGTTAAAAAGCGTAACGGGCGCGGCATGTTCAGATTTCTGACATATATGGTTGATAATATGCCTGATAAAGATATTATCGCCATGATAAACGAATATAAAGTGGATAATGCCGGGATCGGCGAGGGAAGGATCGCGTCCGGTGAATGGAATAATTTTGAACGCGGGCTCTTTATTTATTGTATGAAAAGGGTGTATGGGAGTAGCTACAGGGAAAAATTGGCCGAAGCCATGGCTGTTATGAAAAAAAGCTATATAATGCCGCGTAAACCGGATGAAACAGAAAGGGATAAAGAAAAAGGTGCGGGGGGCGGGATCCGCCGTTTTCACGCTTTATGCGATGGCATCGAAGCCGCGTGGACAAGGATGTTTATTCTATATAAAGGCGGAAAAATCACGCATGTAACGTTTATGACACCCGAAGAATTTAGATCAGGCGATAAATCCGAAAAAGTTTCGGAGAATGTGATGGCTCCGCTCAGGGCTGTGCCGCTTACGCCCCGCGCGAAAAGTTCCATACTGCCGTTTTATTTGCAGTATTCGATGAAAAGGTATTTGAATGAGAAGGAAATGGATATCCTTTTTTCCGGAGTAAAAGTTTTTATCGAGGGGGATGTCGCGATAGCTGTTCCTGTTGAGGATGAGAGCGGTATCAGTTTCGCTAAAATGCCGGGTTCTTTACTGAAAGAAGAGATAGCGCGCGTGGAAAAAGAAGTATTCAACAGCGTGTTGTTTCAGGGCAACATAAAGGACATATGCCCGGGGCCTTACGGTTTTATTCCCGGCGACCACGCGCCTGAAGAATTTTTGTCCGCGCGGGATATGTCGGTGCTGCGCTCCGCCGGGGTTACGGAGGACGAGATGAAAGAGTTTCTGGGAAATCCGCCCCGTACTAATTTTAAGAGCTTGGGATTCGGCGGGAATAACAGGCAGGCGGATCTGATTGTCAATGATTTTGAGGGCATTATAAAAGAAAAGGCTCTTAAAGGAGAAAAATTATTTACGATTTATCAGGTCGGGCTGGGCGAGAAGCCTGTTGAAACGGCGCAGATCATGGCTTTATTCATAGAAGCGATGGGACGGGCGCTTAAGCCCGGGGAATGTAAAGGCTGGAAACTGAACATCATGCTTCTTGATTTTAATCCCGCGGTGCTTAGAACAGCGTTATCGGAGTTATTCCGCATATCTGATATGCTGGAATCTTTACGCGGCAGCGGTGTAAAAATAGAAATAGGCGCCGCGCTCGCTGACGCGCTTGATGAAAAAAGACTTCGGGAGATAGGAGGCGGCCCGGCCGCGGATTATATATTCAACAGGAATGTATCGTACTGTAATCTCCTGGCTAATGAGGGGAGGCTGAGCCTTTCTTTGAAAAATGAAGACCGGTTTATGGGGAAAACTGATACGGGCCATGTATTAAATGTCTATATTACTATCAGAAATATCCTCAAATTTCTGGCAAAGCCCGGAACGAGATATGTCTGTGAAGAAATTCAATATAATGAAAACGGTATAGATCCGGCTAAAGTACTTTTTATCCCAGGTGCTTCGGTTATTAAACATGACGCGTGGGGTGATATTACCCGCCGGAAAACCGTTAATGAGGGGACCGGTGTCTACAACGTAACTGACCCCCGCAGGATGTATGATATGGGAATAGGGTATTTTATTGAAAATATCGCCACTCTGGGAGGCGCTGAACGCCGAGCCGGCGAGTATGTATCCGGTTCCGTCCGTGAAGATGTATCACTGCCCGGCAGCGCTGACATAAGACATATCTTTTATGAAAAAGGTGTTTTCAAGTTTTCCGCGGGCCCGCTTGTTTTCATGCCTGAGACGGGAAGAGAAGATTTCGGATCCGAAATGGAAAAGGCGGCGCGCGCGGAATTAAAGGGTATTTTTAAGGGGATCTTTGACAGGGGCGAATACTGGGATTTCGCGCTCGGGGCTTTTCCTGTATGCCCGGACGCGGAGGAAATATTGGCCGCCCGCGAAAGGGCGGGTTCTCAGATATCTAAAATAGGGAGCGCGTTCAAAAGTGTTTTAAACATGAAAAAAATTACCGGAATTAAAAACCTTAACTTCAGGTATGGCATGGGGCGGGAAGACGCGGAACGGAGTATCGAAGAGATAGCCGGCCTTTACGCGGGCTTTCCGGATCTCGCGGACGCGGGCCATCTGCAGGGACGGATACATTGCTGTATCAGCGAGACAGTACTGGAAGACCTGGAAAAGAACGCCGCGGAACTGAAAAAGAAACTGGGTAT
>JBDRAX010000064.1:0-8423 GCA_043823375.1 Candidatus Omnitrophota bacterium
GTATGGCCGAATAGCTGGGATTGGCCGGGGATCAGGGCGCTGAGGAAACAGGTAGACGCGTTATTGAAGCAAAATATCGGTCTTCCGCGTGAAAGGGTGTCAAATGAAGGCGAAGGTGACGGAAAAACAATAAACCCGCGGGATATCCCCGCGGATAATAATTGTGATATTGAGAATCCCGGAGGCGCTAAAAAGATCCGGATATTATTTGTTGATGATGATCCTGGGGTGCAGAATTTTTTTGGTAGAGCTTTTAAACGGGCGTTTTCGGAGGATACTTATGAATATATATTCGCGAATAACGGCAGGGAAGCTAAGGAAAAACTGGAAAGTTCGGCTTTTGACCTCATTATGGTCGACGCTGTAATACCGCATTTTGATGAGATCGAGCGATATCTGCTTACTATAGATACCGCTATCCCCCTGGTCATACAGAGCGGTATCTATCCGAGAGAAAGCCTGGAAGATCTGCTTGGGCCCGTCTTGGTTGAGAGGGCCTGGGATTTATTGTTGAAGCCCTACAGTGTTGAAAAGGATCTTTTTCCATTGGTTAAACAATTAACCCGGGAAAAGATCCTTGATCCAGTGGAAGAGAATGGCATTTCCGACAAAACCGGAATAGAAATACCGGTGAAAACTTCCGGGGGAAAAAAGCCCTCTCAGGAAGGGCCAAAGACGATCTTTATTATAAGTTCATCTCTCAGAGCGGCCATATATCTCGGTATTTTTATATTGGAAAATGAGGATGAGAAGTATAACATTACTCCTCTTGCTTCTGTCTATGCGTTAAATGACGAATTAAAGGAGGTTACGCCGGATATTGTTATTTCCGACGTCACTATGGATGACAATGATGAACTCGACAATATCCTGCGGGCAGTGCGAGAAAAAAATGCGGACGCGGAATTTATCTTAATGAGAGAAAAAAAGGAAGTACCCGATGAAAAAATGAAAGATGAACGGATCCTCGCTGTTATTGAAAAACCGTTCCATTTCGATAGGGTTCTCGCGGTTTTACGCGGTAAGTATAAAGATCTAACGGAGTACGGCAGAGAAAAATTCAGGATAGAAGAATCATCGAGGATCTTCAGAAGTGAGTTGAGCCCCGCTATCGATAAGCATAAAGGGCTTATCCGTATATGGAAAGGTTACGCCGCGCCGCGGTTCCAGCAAAGTATGATGACGCGTATAAGGAACAATAGCCAGGGCGGGGCATATGAGGTCGGTTTTTGTGATATTGAAGCCCTGGTAAATTTCGCGGTTGAAAAGGCGGTATCGGAAAATAATGTGACTATTTTGCCTTATTATGAATTGACTGAGAGTGATATAGCGCGGCTTGAAGCTTCCCGCGCTAATGTGATCTATATGGATTTTGAGAAAGGCGTATCGCTTGATGAAAATGATATTGTCCAGTTAAACGCGATAATATGCGCGGGGATAGCGTATTTGATGAGGAGTGATAAAGCGTTATTACGCCTTTATAAATTGCTCACGAAAGAGGCGAGCGGCAGGTTTGAAGCTTTAAGCCATATATATGATCAGCCTCAATTGATCAAATTTTCCATAAAAAAAGCTGGTATCAATGATACCGCGGAGTTGAAAAAGCTGAACGAAAGGATGGAAGAAGTTCTTATGGCCGCGTAGTGAGCCGGGCAAGGGAGCGTTGACTATCCGTCCGCATGTTCAGTTTCACCCCCGGGGGTATAACCCATTCAAGAATTTCGTATAGATACGCCCAAATTCACGTTTCAATGCCGCGCTTATCAACAGCCCCGGGGGTTTGACATCCGCGGTTAATTGTGTTACTATTTCCTGAAAAAATGATACTATTATGAAGGTCAAACATTACCAGAGGTGCCTTTATGCCTGAGATATTCAGATTCGGGGTTTCTCTCCCGAAAGATCTTGTGGATAAATTCGACTCCCTTATTAAAGAGAAAAAATATACCAATCGGTCTAAAGCTTTAGGGGATCTGATAAGGCAGGAACTTGTCGAAAAAGAATGGCAGGAGGGTAAAGAGATCGCGGGCGCTTTGACGCTTATTTATAACCACCACAGAAGAGAGATCCTTAATAAGATCACGGATATACAGCATGATTTTCAGAAAGTGATAATATCCACTCAGCATATCCATCTGGATCATGATAACTGCCTGGAAATAGTCGCCATAAAAGGCAGCCCCGCTGAAGCCGTGAAACTGAAAGACAGCCTGAAGGCGATCAGAGGGGTGAAACACGCTACATTAAGCATGTCAAGCACCGGCAGTGGAATTGAGTAAAGGGTATCGGTTTTTCTATGCCGGGAGCGTGATCCCTGAACAGGAGCCGCCTGAAAATAATTCAAGAAAAAAAAGGAGGAAAATGGGCAGAGATGTTATTTTGATACTTATCAGTAACAGAAAGAAGTCTGTCGAGAGAGTTCAAAAAACACTTACAGGATGGGGGTGCCTTATAAAGACCCGGCTGGGGCTTCACACTGGCGTGCTTGATGAATGCTCCGAAGGCGGGCTTATTTTCCTTGAGCTCGCGGGTGATAAGAAAAAACATAAAGAACTTTGCCGTAAGCTTGATATACTGCCGGGCGTCAGCGCTAAACTCGTCGAGTTGAAAACAAAAAAAACATAGCGGGCGTTCCGGTTTGTACCGCATCGGGCGCGCGTAAGTAAAAGGATAAAGTATGTGCCGCAGAACAGAAAATGATTTCCTGGGAGAGGTAAAAATCCCCCGGGGCCGTTTATGGGGGATACATACTCAGAGGGCGGTCGAGAATTTCAGGATATCGCCTTACAGGGTCAGCCCCTTGCTTATAAAAGCTATGGCTGTAGTAAAAAAAGCGTGCTGCCTGGCGAACCTTGAAACGGGATTTCTTGAAAAAGATAAAGCGGGCGCTATCATAAAAGCGTGTGATGAAATTACGCGGCGCGAGCACGATGACCAGTTCCCTGTCGATCCTTTTCAGGGAGGGGCGGGAACGTCGGCTAACATGAACCTGAATGAGGTTATCGCTAACCGCGCCATAGAGATAATGGGAGGCGCGGCGGGGAATTATTCTATCGTGGATCCGATAGACGATGTTAATATGCATCAGTCTACTAACGATGTATACCCTACGGCAGTAAAGATAGCCGTTCTTGATGGATTAAAGGAACTCCGGCGCCGCGTGGAAGAACTGCAGGGCTCTTTTCAGAAAAAAGAAAAGGAGTTCGCCGATATAGTTAAGACGGGAAGGACCGAGATGCGGGAAGCTGTCCCGATGACACTGGGAGCGGAATTTTCCGCTTTTTCCGAAGCCGCCGCGCGGGACAGATGGAGAGTCTTTAAATGCGAGGAAAGGATACGCCAGGTCAATCTGGGCGGTACCGCTGTCGGTACGGGCCTTACAGCGCCCAGAAGCTATATATTCCTCGTTATCGAAAAACTCAGGGAATTGACAGGCCTTGGACTGGCAAGGGGAGAGAATGCCGTGGACCAGACAGCCAACAGTGACAGTTTCGTGGAGGTCGCGGGTATACTGAGGGCGCACGCGGCGAATGTCATAAAGATATGTAATGATCTCAGGATATTGAACCTTCTTGGAGAGATAGAACTTGACGCGGTACAGGCGGGGTCTTCTATTATGCCGGGTAAGGTTAATCCCGTTATTCTGGAGTCAGTGATACAGGCCTGTTTGAGGGCGGATTCTGATTGCGGGCTGGTATTCGAAACGGCTTCCCGGAGTACTCTCCAGATAAATGAGTTTATGCCGTTACTTTCTTTCAGTATCCTTGAGGCCGTGGAAATGCTTACCTGCGCCGACGCGATGCTGGCGCCGCGTGTCATGGCGATCCGGGCGGACAGAAAGGTATGCGCGGAGTATATGGATAACAACCCTATGATAGTGACCGCTTTTCTGCCTTACATCGGATATGAAAAAGCAGGGGACATTGTCAGGGAATTTTACGGCCGTAAGGATGAGAAGATAAATATGCGGGATTTTCTGGAAATGAAACTGGGGAAAGAAGAGGTTGAAAGGGTATTATCCCCGGAAAGCCTGATGTCACTGGGGTATAGAAACAATGAAAAAAACACCTAAAGCTTTGAGGCTTCACATAGGCGTTTTCGGCCGGACAAATGTCGGCAAATCAAGTTTTCTGAATATGATAGCGGGGCAGGATGTCGCGATAACGAGTTCTGTCGCGGGCACTACCACGGACGTGGTGGAAAAAACGATGGAGCTTCTTCCCATCGGGCCTGTGGTTTTTCTGGATACGGCGGGGCTGGACGATATTTCGGAACTGGCTGAGAAACGAAGGGAAAAAACGGCGCGGATATTCAGCCGTGCCGAGATGATCTGCCTTATCCTGGAGTCCGGGATGTGGGGCAGGTTCGAAGAAGAAGTTATGGAAAAGGCCGAAGCCGGTAATATCCCGGTAATAGGTATCGTGAACAAGATAGATATCGCGTATCCACGGAAGGAATTTATAGAAAAAGTGACAGAAAAGACCGGTGGGTGTGTTCTTGTCTCCAGCCTGTCGGCCGACAAACGCGATGAATATATCTCGGAGCTTAAAAACTGTTTTATGAAATTATGCCCCGATGATTTTTTAAACCCTCCTCCTCTTATAGCGGATCTTGTCCCTCCAGGGAAGGTCGTTGTCATGATCGTTCCGATAGACCTTCAGGCTCCCAAAGGCAGGCTTATTCTTCCGCAGGTCCAGGCGATCAGAGACGCGCTGGACGCCGATGCCATGGCACTTGTAGTCAAAGAGAGAGAATACGGGCATTCGCTGTCTATCCTGAAGGATTTGCCGGCTCTTGCCGTATGTGATTCGCAGGTTGTCATGAAAATGGTGGCTGATACCCCGGAAACGGTGAAATGTACCACCTTTTCGATCCTTTTTTCCAGGTATAAAGGGGATTTGATCGAGTCAGTTAAAGGGGTTTCGGCCATAGACAGTATAAAGCCCGGAGAAAAGATACTTATATCCGAGTCATGCAGTCATCACGCTATAGAAGATGACATCGGCCGCGTCAAGATCCCGAGATGGTTAAGGCAATATCTGGGGCATGAGATCAGGGTGGACATATGTTCGGGCAGGGATTATCCTGATAACCTCGGGGAATACAGCCTGGTTGTCCATTGCGGGGGATGCATGACCAACAGGAAAGAGATGCTTTACAGGATCGATCTCGCGCGGAGACAGGGGGTTCCGGTAACGAATTACGGTATCTGCATATCGTTTTTGCAGGGGGTATTAAAAAGGGTGCTGTCTCCTTTTCCCGCCGCTTTGGACGCGTATATCAGGGAGAGTGAAAGGGTAATAAAGAAGAAAAAATAAAAACGGGTAACAGGAGACTCGATCTTCCGCTATGGACAAAAAAGAGATGTTGGACATACTTGATTCTGATGACCGGCGTTTCATCTGTGAGGTATATAAACGGGCATATGAGGCTAAACTGAAATACGTGGGCGGCACAGTTTATTTTCGCGGGATAATAGAGTTCAGCAATATCTGCGGCAAAGACTGTTATTACTGCGGGATACGTAAAAGTAATGTTAACGTCCGGCGTTTCCGGATGCCGGAAGATGAGATCATCGAAACGGCTCTGTTTGCCGACCGGAACGGGTACGGTTCGATCGTCCTGCAGGCAGGGGAATGCCGGGATGAAAATTCAGTCGGTTTTGTGGAACGCGTAGTAAGAAAGATCAAACAAAAGACCGGCGGCAGGCTTGGTATAACCTTATCTCTGGGAGAACAGAGCCCTGATACGTTTCAGCGCTGGTACGACGCCGGGGCGCATCGTTACCTGCTGCGGATAGAGACTTCCAATAGCGTCTTATATGGGCGCCTGCACCCGTCTGACCATGATTACGCGGCGCGCCTTGAGTGCCTCGATATTACGCGTAACATCGGTTACCAGGTCGGGACAGGTGTTATGATCGGCCTGCCGTATCAGAAAAATGAAGATTTAGTTAATGATATACTGTTTTTTGAAAAGTATGATATCGATATGATCGGGATGGGGCCGTATATCGTTCACAGTAATACGCCTGTTGCCGGTGCCGCTGATTACGATCCTGAGCGTAACCTGCTGCTGGGCCTCAAAATGATCGCTCTGGCGCGCCTGCGTCTCAAAGACGTGAATATAGCCGCGACAACCGCTTTGCAGGCCCTGGATCCACAGGGGAGGGAAGAAGGATTGAAGGCGGGAGCTAACATTATTATGCCGAATATTACCCCGGTCAAGTACCGGGATTCTTACCAGCTGTATGAAGGAAAGCCGTGCCTGGATGAAAATGCGGCGGTATGCATGTCATGCCTTGAAAACCGGGTTAAGTCTATAGGGGAAGAGATCGGATATCATAAGTGGGGCGACTCTCCGCATTTTCTGAAAAGATCAAGAACGGGTGGCGTATAGGTGATAGCGAGGTTCAAGCTTTTTTTCGCGCGTGTTTTAAAGCCGTGAAATTTTAACAGCAATAAGGGGCGGGGAATGAAGATAAAGACAGGTAAGTTTTTAAGCGTTGTTTCGTTCTTTTTATGGATCTTGTTCCTTATGCCCCGCGAAGCGGCTGCTGAAAAAAGTGTTGTCGTTACCATATTGCCATTAGCGGATTTTGTCAGGAATATCGGAGGGGACAAAGTTCATGTTTCTGTCATGATCCCACCGGGGGGCAATCCGCATACATACGAACCAACCCCCGGGCAGATGAGAACGGTGAGCGAAGCTGTTCTATATGTCAAAGTGGGGACGGAGATGGAATTCGAGATGACATGGATGGGGAAGCTTACGGCTTTGAATAAAAAAATGTCAGTCTGCGACGCTTCAAAAGGGATAGAGCTTCTCGGCGTTAAAGAGCCTTTTGATCACGCGGAGGGAGGGGATCACCGCCACCATCACCACGGCGGTGAAGATCCCCACACATGGCTTTCTCCCCTGAACGCCATAATGATCGCGGGAAATATAAGGGACGCTCTTATCGGCACGGACCCTGAAAACAGGGATCAGTACGAGAACAACGCCCGGGAGTACATAATAAAACTGAATAAGCTTGATTCGTATATAAGAGATAAGCTTAAACACTCCAGCGGCAGGGCTTTCATTGTATTTCATCCCGCGTGGGGTTATTTTGCCGCTGATTACGGGCTGAGAGAGATGCCGGTGGAATATTCTTCCAAGGACCCCACACCCAGACAGATGGCGGAGCTGATAACTGAGGCAAGAAAACTCAATATAAAAGTGATATTCGTTTCTCCGCAGTTCAGTACCAGAAGCGCGGAAGCGATAGCGCGGAATATAAACGGCAGAGTAGAGTTTATTGATCCTCTTGCGGGGGATTATATAGAGAATCTTAAAAAAGTCGCGGATATCCTGGCGGATGCGGAATAATAGCTGATATCGTAAAAAAAGGCAGGCACAGCGTTGACCCCTTGTACGGGATGTCATCGAGGGAGTAAAATTTTATGGGGATATTTACGGTAGTAACTATAGCTTTCGCGCTGGCCATGGACGCGTTCGCCGCTTCCATGGCTTCGGGCGCGGTAATAAAAAAAAATAAACTGCGGAAAGCCTTCGCGTTCGGTTTTATGTTCGGAGCTTTTCAGATGTTCATGCCTGTTCTTGGATGGGCCGTGGGTATGGCTTTCAGAGATTTCATGGCTCGGGCCGATCACTGGATCGCTTTCGGGCTTCTTTTTACGATCGGGTGTAAAATGTTTTATGAAGCGCTCAAAATGGATGATATAGAAGGGGCGGAGCCGGATATGACGTTTTTAGTGCTGTTCGGCCTGGCGATAGCTACGAGTATAGACGCTCTTGCCGTAGGTATAGGATTCGCGTTTCTTGAAGTATCCATATTCCTTCCGGTCATGGTTATAGGTTTTATTACGTTCCTCATGTCGGTGCTGGGGGTATTCCTTGGAAGTAAGGCGGGGGACATGTTCGGCAGAAAAGTAGAAATGGCCGGAGGGTTGATACTTATAGCCATAGGTTTTAAGATCCTGCTTGAACATCTCGCGCGGTAACCCGCATTTCTCAGTGCGCCACGAATGATCGCAAAAGTGGTCAGCGCTTTACATAAGATGAGAGTAGGCCTCTCGAAGCCGTCTTGCAGGAGAAGGCTTCAAACTGCCAGAATGCTGCTCGGAGTGTAAACTTGGGGTAGTGAGCGATTTTTGGGAAAGGTGTAACAGGGATTACATCAGGTATGGACTAAGGAGACGAACGAAAGTGAAGTACTGAAGACGTGTCGAAATGGGGATAGAAGACATCGAAACGCTGGATAGTGAGAAGTCTGCGGAAAAAAAAAGCTCAAGGGAAACCTGTTTACTGCTTGAGTGGTGTCCGGCATGGAGGTAACGTGAACTTAGTACAGGCTTATGTAAGGAACGTGGGAACACCAGCTATAATGATAAGAGAAAAGTCACAAGTGGAGATCCCAC
>JBDRAX010000065.1:0-11139 GCA_043823375.1 Candidatus Omnitrophota bacterium
GCGTTCAGAAAGTACAGTTTTACTCTCCGCAAGGCTCTGAAAAAACGGTTGAGCTTTACCCACAAGTAGAGACGGATCGATGTGTACGGCCTGATAGAAATACAACGCCCAGAGGATATTTGCCTTTGTAGGGGCGAAAAATTTTTCGCCCTGTTTAATGATCAATAGATGATAATGGATTACCCATTAGGGGCGAATGATTATTCGCCCCTACCCGCGGAGAATTCCCGGAATTGTTTTAACGGAGAGAACGGAAATATCCGGAATTTACACGCCTGTGGCCGGGTTGAAATTCAGGCATTTGTTTTTTTGAATTGGCATAAATGTGGGTAACGCTCAGCATTGCATGTGCCCCAGGCCGCGTCGCGCCAGTCATTCCACATCAGGTTGAATACTCCTTATTAATGCGTCTGGCGGTGTCATCCCGCTTTTCATTGCCTGGTTTTTTATGATTCGGGGTCAGAGGGCACATACAATGTGCCCCTACCCGGAGGGGGTTATGGTGCATTTACAAAATATTGACTTGTGGGTAACGCTCAGAAAAAACGGAGCCCCGGTACTCAAAAGCTCCGGAAACGGAAAATTGAGGATAATATTATTGACACAACGGGGAATGGAGGATATTATGTATCCGGATAGTTAGCATGCTAACTATAATTCTTATGAAGAAAAAAACTTTTTTATTATTTGTTCTGCTTCATATCGGGAAGCTTTTGCAGGATGAGACGCGCGGAAAATACGCTGAAATAGGGCTTTCTCACGGGCATGCCCGCATATTGAGGGCTCTTTTCAGGTTCGGCAGGCTGAACCAGGCGAAGATTTCGCAGGCTCTTTACATAAAACCTTCCACAGTATCCCGCATGATAAAGGATATGGAAGCGAGGGGGCTTGTCGAGAGAAGGCCCGATGTCCGGGATGTGAGGGTTATCCGCGTTTCATTGACCGCGCGCGGCGAAAAAGCGGCTTTACTTGTCCGGGATATATGCGAGAGGACGGAGGAAAAACTTTTAAAAGGCCTTGATAAAAGAGATATAAAATATTTAAGGGCGCGGTTTGATAAAATAAGGGAAGGCCTGGGAGGTAAGCCTCCTGATTTTAATATTCTGAGAGATGAAACTAAAAATGAGGCAAGGATCGTCTAAGGTGTTGAATATGCGAAAACTAACGGTATATATATTTATAACAGCGGCCGTTTTCTATGTTTCGTACGGGTACGCCGCGTACGGTGAAGAGACTCTCACGTGGATAGAATGCGTGAAAGAAGCGCGGGAAAACCATCCCGACCTTGTTTCCGCTGAGGAGAAGATCCGGGAGGCTGAAGCGTCCAGAGATATAACGGTCAGCGCGTATCTGCCGCGGATAAACGCTTCCGCGTCCGGTGAATCGGAAAAAGGGTCGGTGTTTGGCGGAGGCGGAAATACCGGTATCGTTCCCGGCGGGGACAGGCGCGGGAATACATCCGGTAAGTGGCAGAATACTTATATGTATGATATCGAGGGCCAGCAGCTTCTGTTCGACGGTTTCAAAACTTCGTACGATATTTCAGCCGCCGGAAGGAATATAACGTCCTTAATCTATAATTACGACGTGATCTCTTCGGATATCAGGTTGAGGCTCCGGACGGCTTACGTTAATCTTCTTTCCGCGCAGGAATTCGTGAGCGTCGCGGAAGAGATAAAAGAACGCCGGAGGCGCAATTTAGAGCTTGTTGAATTGAGATACGAGGGCGGAAGGGAGCACAGGGGCGCGCTTCTTACCGCCGAGGCGGACCTCGCGCAGGCTGATCTTGACGTGACCCAGTCGAAAAGGAGTATAGAGCTTGCCGCGAGGCAGATCACTAAAGAACTCGGCAGGCAAGTGTTCACTCCCATGACGGCGGAAGGGGATTTTAGTGTCAGTGAACCGGAACGGAAAGAGCCTGATTTCGAATATCTGTCGGACAGCAATCCGTTCATCCGGCAGCTTGTCGCTCTCAAAGAGGCCGCGAAATTCGGCGTGCGATCGGCGAAAGCGGCTTTTTTCCCTTCGATATACGCGACAGGAAGCGGCGGAAAAACCGGTACGGCCATGCCGCCTGAAAATACTGACTGGGCGCTTGGGGTGAGGCTCAGTTTCCCCATTTTCGAAGGCGGGAGCAGGATAGCCGGCGTTTCAAAAGCCAGAGCCGCGCTGGGCCGGGCGGGCGCGGACGAGCGGAGCGGTAAGGACGGTGTAATTTACACGATGGCCGCGGCCTGGATCAATTTACAGGACGCCGTCGATAACGTGGGAGTACGCCTTAAATTTCTTGAGGCTACGAAGGAACGTGCCAGGATATCGGAAGCGGAATACTCGATAGGCCTTTTATCTTTTGATAACTGGATAATCATAGAAGATAACCTGGTGTCAGCCGAGAAAAATTATATAAGCGCCAGGAGAGACGCTTTAATAGCGGAAGCGCAGTGGATACAGGCAAAAGGGGGAACATTATATTATGATCAGGAAAAATAACAGGTGGAAATTTTATGTCGGTTTAGCGGTTATCGGGGCGGCCGCGGCGTTTTTCCTGAAAGGAGAGACGAAAAAGCCTGAGGAGGCCATAAGCGTGGCGCGGCCTTTTACCGGAAAAATAAGCACGGTGATAACATCCACGGCTACGGTACAGCCGCAGAACGGGCTGGAACTGAAGCCTCCCATTAACGGGCGCATTGAAAAAATTCTGATAAAAGAAGGCGAAAGAGTGAAAGAAGGGCAGATAATCGCGTGGATGAGTTCCACGGAAAGAGCGGCTTTACTCGACGCGGCAAGGGCGCGCGGAGCTGAAGCCGTAAAATACTGGGAAGAAGTTTATAAACCTACGCCGTTAATATCCCCGATAGACGGCGAGATAATCGTGAGCACGGATGAACCTGGCCAGACGGTTACAGCGTCGGACGTTATAGTCGTCTTATCCGATCACCTTATAGTTCAGGCTCAGGTCGATGAGACTGATATCGGCAGAGTATGTATCGGTCAGGAAGCCGTTATCAGTCTCGACGCGTACCCTGAGATAAAAGTAAGCGGGAAGGTGGACCATATATACTATGAGTCTAAGACCGTGAATAACGTGACGATCTATCAGGTTGACATAGTCCCGGAGACAGTGCCCGCGGTTTTCCGTTCCGGTATGACCGCTACTGTCGATATTATCGAAAGAACAAAAGACAACGCTTTGCTTGTGCCGATAGAAGCGGTGAAGCGCGGCAAAGACGGAAATTATGTCGTCCTGATGAACGGTAACGCGAAAAAAACTTCAGAGCGCGCGGTCGAAACAGGGATAGCGGATGAAAAAAATATCGAAATAGTGTCAGGTTTGTCCGGTGGCGAAGTCATCGCCGTAATAAACAGAAAATATACGCCGGGTAACGCGCCGAGTTCCGGCAGCAACCCTTTTATGCCTTTTTCAAGAAAAAGATAACAAAATACAATGATCGAACTTAAAAATATAAGTAAAACTTACATGGCCGGTAAAGTGGGAGTAGCCGCGCTCCGGGGCGTGTCCGTAACAATTCTCCCCGGAGAATTTGTCGCTATCATGGGGCCTTCAGGTTCTGGAAAATCCACGCTTATGCATATTATCGGATTTCTGGACAGGCCGGATTCCGGGGAATATTTTCTGGAGTCAAGGGACGTGACAAAACTCACGGATGAACAGCTTGCTGTTCTCAGGAACCATATTATAGGATATATATTCCAGCAGTTCCATCTTCTTCCCAGGATAAACGCGCTTGAAAACGCTGAACTGCCTCTCATATACGCCGGGAAGAGGCACTTAAAGGAAAAGGCGCTCGAAAAGATAAAGAGCGTGGGTTTATCCCACAGGGCGGGGCACCGTGCGAACGAACTTTCCGGAGGGGAACAGCAGCGGGTGGCTATCGCCCGGTCACTTGTAAATGATCCGCTGTTGATCATGGCGGATGAGCCCACCGGCAACCTTGACACAAAGACCCAGGAAGAGATAATGGATATTTTCAAAACCCTTAACCGTGAGGGCAAGACCATCATAATGGTCACACATGAAGAGGAAGTAGCTGACCACGCGAAAAGGATCATACGCATGCGTGACGGAAAAATAATTTCCGATGAAAGAACAGGCGGTGAAGAAGACAGCAATAAATTGCCCGCGCCGGATCTCGCGCTCGATGAAATACTGGGGGAGAAAAACGCCAATTTGAAGCGCGCGGAGCTCGTTGACCATCTGAAACAGGCTTTCTGGGCCATAATCTCACATAAAATGCGTTCCACGCTTTCCATGCTCGGCATCCTTATAGGAGTAGCCGCTGTGATAGCGATGCTCGCGCTCGGCGAGGGCGCTAAAGAATCAATTTCCCAGTCTTTGTCCGCCCTGGGGTCTAATCTGCTCATGCTGAGGGCGGGTTCCCAGAAAGTGCACGGCGTGGCGCTGGAAGCCGGCGCGGTAACACGGTTCACTTTCCAGGATGTGGACGACATATCGAAACTGCCGCAGGTAAAAAGAGCTTCGCCGACAGTTACAGGTAAAGCCCAGATGGTATACGGCAACAATAACTGGAGTACCCAGGTGCAGGGCACGGGGCTTAATTACGCGGATATGCGTTCAGCCATCCCTTCGACAGGCAGGTTTTTTACCGGGGAAGAACTGCGCGGCAGGAAACGCGTCGCGCTTCTGGGCGCGACAGTGGCAAGGGAGCTTTTCGGCGGGGATAACCCGGTGGATTCAGTCGTAAAAATAAACAGGATAAATTTCAAGGTGATAGGCATACTGCCTTCCAAAGGAATGAATATGTGGCGTGATCAGGACGATCTTGTAGTTATTCCGGTCACTACAGCCATGTACCGTGTCCTCGGCAAAGAATACATAGATTCCGTGGATATCGAGGTCAGCGACCCGTCTCTTATGGACGAGGCCCAGGAAGGGGTCATCGAGACGATCGTGAAACGCCACAGGCTTACTAAGGATAACAGGGATACTTTCCAGATACGCAACATGGCGGACATACAGAAGACACTTACTAAAACCACTCAGACGATGACGATGCTCCTCGGGTCCATAGCCGCGATATCCCTTCTTGTCGGCGGCATAGGTATTATGAACATAATGCTTGTTTCGGTTACGGAACGCACGCGAGAGATAGGGCTCAGAAAGGCTATAGGAGCGCGTGACGTGGATATAATGGTCCAGTTCCTGATAGAGTCGGTCGTAATGACTTTTACGGGGGGGATAGCCGGAGTCTTATGCGGATCGGGGATCGCTTTTCTTCTCGCGGTTTTCGCGGGATGGGCGGTAAAGATCTCCATGTTCTCAATATTGCTGGCCACGACTTTTTCGCTTTTTGTAGGCATGGTTTTCGGATTATGGCCCGCCCGGCACGCTTCAAAACTTAATCCGATAGAGGCTCTCAGATACGAATAAAAACGTTTTATTCCTTAAGCATCCCCGCGAGGCGCCCGGTCGAAAAAGCCGCCTGCAGATTAAAACCTCCGGTGTCGCCGTCTATATCCAGTATTTCCCCGGCGAAATATAAACCTTTGACAAGGCGGGAAGCCATTGTTCTCGGGTTTACCTCTTTCAGGGAGACTCCTCCGCGCGTTATCATAGCCTCTTCCACCGGGGCTGTGCCTGAAACGGCAAGACGGAAATCTTTGCACAATGAGGCAAGAGTAAAACGCTCTTTTTTAGTCACCTGATTCGCTGTTTTATTTTTATCTACGCGCGCTATTTCCAGAAAAAGGTCGCCCAGCCGCTGAGGGATAAAATTTTTCAGGCTGTTCTTTACGTTTTTTGAAGGGTTTGAGGAGAAGATATCAGTTAACATCGAAACGATGGTTTCCGCGGACATCCCGGGGAACTGGTCTATACTGAGGTTAACGCTTTTACCTTCGGCCAGGAGGTCAGCCGCGGCGCCGCTTATCGATAGGGCCAGAGGGCCGGATAGACCGTTAGACGTGAACATTATGTCGCCCGTACGCGTTGGGAACACGCGTTTACCGGTAGAAATTTTAATCCCGGCGTTGCGGAGAGAGAGGCCCATGAGGAGCCCCGGATAGTTCTCTTTAACGGTGAGCGGTACAAGCCCCGGCCTCAGAGGTGTTATGGTATGGCCGGTCAAAGCCGCCATTTTAAAACCGTCGCCCGAAGAGCCCGTCGAAGGATAAGATGCCCCGCCGGACGCGAGTATGACACGGCCGGATAAAATAGTTTTTCCGTTTCTCAGCCGCGCGCCGTTCACGCGCCCCTGGTCCGTGAGTATGGAAGCGGCATCAGCATCGTAAAGAATATTCACATTACTGTTGATGAGTTCTTTCACCAGTACGCGAAGCACGCTTTCCGCTTTATCGCGCGCGGGGAAAACTTTTCCCTGTTCTTCGGTTTTGCAATTTAATCCTCTTTCTTCAAAAAAACCGATAAGCTCTGTATTGAAAAAAAACTTAAAAGCGTCCCTGAGAAAAACACCGTTTTTGCCGAATTTTTCCAGAAAAGCGTCAAGCCCGCTGGTATTCGTGAGATTGCACCTGCCGTTGCCGGTTAAAAGGAGTTTTTTTCCCAGAGCGCGGTTTTTTTCAAGAAGCGTAACACTGTACCCCTCCGCGCGCGAAGTGATCGCCGCCATCATGCCGGCGGGGCCCCCGCCTATAATAAGTACGTGTTTTTTGTCCATAAGTTTAAGAAAGAAGAAACCCCATAAATATCCGGGCAAAGAAAACTATAGCATAGAACAGGATAAAAATAAAAAGCTTTTTAACGCTTAAAGGAAGGTGGCCGCGCTTTCCCGGGACCGGAGATTACTTTTCAAGGCCTTCCCATATCGTTTCAATGCGTTTTTTCAGGTCATCCGTGGAAAAAGGCCATACGGTCCGGCCGTAAAGAGCCTGTGATATCTCTTTATAAGTGAGTTTATTAGATCTGAAAACCGGGATCTTATTGTCGATTTCAAGGCAATACCGCATAAGGAGCAGTTCCTTGTATACCATATGCGGAAGCAGGAAATGCCTGGCCACGGTCTCTACCGCGTTTTTGCTCATCGACTTTCTTAAAACGCCGTCTTCAAGAAGGCTTCGCGCGCGCCGCGCGATATCACGCGCGTCATAGGGTTCTACCAGATACCCGTTGTGGCCATGCGTGATCTGTTTCTTGATCCCGCCCACCGTACTGCCTACTACCGGGGTTCCCTGCCACATCGCTTCGGATACTACCAGGCCGAAACCTTCTCTCGTGGACACATGGATAAAACAGCCCGCTATGGCCATTAAAGCCCCTATTACTTCGTCGTTGTTCTCCACATTCAGCAGGAGGTGTATATCCCGTGATTTCCCGGCGGCCTTTTTTATCTCATCATAGATCAGTTTCCCTTCGGGATCGTCCACAGCGCTGTTCCCGGCGATTATGAGGAGAGGATGAAGTTTGCCGGAACATTGTTTTCTCAATAGCTTAAAAGCTTCGATTATCGTTTTCTGGTTTTTGTGTATATCGTATCGCGAGACCGCCAGGATAACAGGCCGTTCAGGGTCAATGTTATGTTCATTGAAAAGTTTTTCGAGGATTTTCAGCGCTTCTTTTTTTCCGCGCTGTTTATTTTTGCCGCGTAAAGGGTCTATGGAAGGGGAGATGATGTAAGTCGGTACCTGTATTTCCTCTTTTATGAATTCTTCGGAAGTGAAAACAGCTCCTTCGTACTGGTTTATGTACGGGGTGAGAAAACGCCAGATCTTCCGCGCCGCGTGAGAAGTATCGATGTGGCAGCGCCAGAAAATATGCCCGTATACGTTCCCGTTCATTATTATGGCCGCGGGCTGGGGGTCGTGTATTGTGACCATGTGCCCGACGACCTTTATGTCGCGCGTGTTTTCGTCTATTGTGTCCAGGTAAGCGTGGAATATTTCCTGGAGCGTAAGTTTCTGTTCCACGCCCTGGAGCATGTTATGGAATTTCTTCGTTACGCTGAAAAACTCGTCGCTTCCTTCGATGACGAACCATCTGGCGTCTATATCGAGGCCCCGGACAAAAGGGATCACGCTCTGCAGCATTTCCGCCACGCCGCCGCCGATAAAAGTGGAATTTACGTTGGCCCATACTTTTTTCATGAGCGGTTCCGCGAGGAATCTTATGTCGTCGATGAACTCTTTGCCGACAAAGCGTTCATAACGTTTGACGTCCACGGTTTTAAGCGGGACATACTGGTTGACGTATTTTCTGCTGCGGTCATCAAACATATTGGATCTTTCTGTCGTTTTTCATGAAATACAGTTCACGGAGGAACAGTATAACCTCGCGTATGCCGCGCAGATAATAATCCGCCGCGCTTCCTGTTGCCGGTTCTTTAACTACTTTAACCGCGAAGCCTTTTTTCCGGACGGCTTTGAACGCGTCTTCGTCGGTAACGTCGTCCCCTATATAAAGAGGTATGATTTTACGCCCCGCCGGGCCATGCCGTTTTATTATTTCCGTCACCGCGGTACCTTTATTCCAGCGGGAAAAAGGACGGACTTCCCAAACCTTTTTCCCGGATGTCACGCGGATAGAACGGGCCTTCAGGGGATCTTTGGTAATATCGTTGAATATGAGCGCCGCTCTGGCGGAAACTTCCTTCCCGGCTTTTCTGTAATGTATGCTGAGGGTACAACCTTTATCCTCTATCATAATGCCCTTAAGCCCGGCGCATTGTTTCGCCATTTTTTTTTTGATCTGTTCAACGCTCGCGGCGGCTTTTAACGCTTCGGGCCTTACGCGTTTTTTGCCGTTTTCCATATATTCGAGCCCGTGGTTACCCACGTATATGATGTTTTTTATTCCCGTGAGTTTTATTATTTCCGCGATTTTTCTGCCGGTTATTATTGATATAGCCGTATCCGCGCGGGAAGCAAGCTTTTTCAAGATATCCCGTGCCCCGGCGCTTAAAAAAACCTTTTCGGGGTCTCTCCGTATCGGGGCAAGGGTGCCGTCGAAATCAAGAAAGATCATAAGCTGTTTGTCCCGCGTGATCTTTTCTATTTCATGTAAATGCCTCATCAAATGGCGCATAATACCTCCGCGCGGCGATCATTTTTCCTGTTCAGATAAAGAAAACATCTTAAGGCAGTCACGGAGCCATGTCTCGATGTTGTTTTTTTTGATGTTCTGCCTCATCCTGGACATCTTTTTTTTGCGGTCTTTTTCAGGCATGTGAATGGCCTCAAACAGGACATCCGCTATATTCTCTATACTGTAAGGATTTACGGGCAGGCAGTTTTTGATTTCCGCGATGGCCCCGGCGAATTTTGAAAGTATAAGTATCCCGTCATTGTCGGAATGCGCCGCCACATATTCTTTGCAGACGAGGTTCATACCGTCTCTGAGGGGCGTGACCAGAGCTATGTCAGCCGCCGAATACAGGGCGACAAGCTCATCGAAAGGGACAACGCCGTAGTGATAATGGACAGGTGACCATAATGACTCGGAATATTTTCCGTTTATCCTGCCGATAATTTCGTCTATCTCTTTTTTAAGGTTTATATAGGCGGTGACGTTTTCGCGGCTCGGTATCAATAACTGGTAGTAGTAGAATTCCTTTTTAAGCTCAGGGTGCTTTTCCATTAACAGTTCAAGGCCGAGAAGCCTTTCCTTTATGCCTTTGGAATAATCGATCCTGTCCACGCCGAGTATGAATTTGGGGCACATGATCTTTTCGCGGAGCCCGTCGCGTTTTTTTCTGACTTCCGGCATGCGCGAAGTTCTGTTTACAGTGTCGAAATCTATACTGATCGGGTTTACGTAAGCGAGGCAGTTCTTTTTATCGGTGAGTTTATTCTCACGGTTATAATTTTCGACGACCGATGAGAAATTTTTTAAATACTGCCGGTGATGGAAACCCACCGAATTACAGGAGAGGAGTGACGCTATTAGCTCTTTCTGCCACGGCAGGATCGAAAATATGTCTATGTGCGGGAACGGGATATGAAGAAAAAAATGTATTTCCGCGCGCGGCCGGAGGCTCCTCAGGAAAAACGGCGTCATGAAGAGGTGAAAGTCCTGTATCCAGATCAAATCCGCGTCCGTATAAAGCCTATCTATGTACTCGGCAAACCGCTTGTTTATCGCGCAGTACGCGTCCCATGCCGCGGAGTCGATAAGCGTTTTTTCAAAAAAGTAGTGAAAGAGCGACCACAGCGTCTCGTTTGAGAACCTGTTGTAATATTCATGGTGTTCCGCTTCGGTGAGAGGCACGCAGATCACTTTATATGACCTTTTAAGATCAGGCGCCGGATATATTTCCGGGACGACAGGTATCTCAGGCCCCGTTTTTTTTGAATCTTCGGTAAGAAGGCCGTCCCAGCCCATCCAGACACCGGCTGTATCTATAAGTATGGGTTCCATCGCGGTTATCAACCCGCCTGTCGATTTCTCGCATACTATGGTATCGTCTTCGTTTTTATATCTATAGAAAGGCAGCCTGTTCGACACGACGACTAATCTTCTTTTTTTGCCTTTTAAATCGATCATAATTTAATTATAGCAACAAATGGGATAATTTCCAGAAGAATCGTGCCCCACCGCCGTAAAAGGGAAACAATTCAATGAATTGACATAAAACTCTATACAATTTTTTAAAATATATTCATTTTGAATAGGCACTGTCTATGCACTAACTAAATTGGATAAGAGGGTGATCCATATACTATTGCTTCTTTTATGCTTGAACTTCAAAAATTTGGAGTTTTTCATATAAATCTCTTAATGATTTCGTTGCAAATTTTATTGTAGGCACAGCAAATTCCATTTCAATGCAAATTTTGGTCATAAGATCTTCACTTATCATGTATTCCAAACATTGTTCATTAAATTCCTTACTTTTTCCGTACATTTCCAAATAAAATTTTTTCATTCCGGATAAAATTGTATCAAATAAAATTTTATATTTATCAGTTTCTCCTTTAGGGTCAAAATGTTTTTCATACGCAAGTATTCCTTTGGTCAAAGCTAGAGTAAGCGCTATGTTGAGGTTTTGAAAAAAGTCTTTATTGTATCCCTCAGAAAAAATTCCATCTACTCCAACAAAATAATTTTCTCCTTCTAATACGGTTTTATCCTTCTTTAATAACTTCACTTTTAAAAGCTCAAGCCAATTTTTATTAATTATATTTATTATGATCGCGTTGCGTTCATCA
>JBDRAX010000066.1:0-7479 GCA_043823375.1 Candidatus Omnitrophota bacterium
GGTTTTAAAACTGTAACCAAAAACAAGAAAATCAAGGGCGCATGAATAGAAAAATAATTTTTATGCTACGAGCATGGTAATGATATTGCGGACTAAAAATGTTTTAAAAAAAAACAGCGGGGAATTATTTTTCTTGACGGGGTGCCTCTTTATGGGTGTCCCGTTTGACTTTGTCCCTGGTTGACTTCACTTGACAAGGCCGCTATTCTATTGTATATTTGCATTGTAAATGCAAATATACAATAGATGAAAGAGGGCGCAGTCATGAAGTATGTTAAAAGAAGCATAGAAGAGACGATAAAAAAAGCGGCAAAACAATTCCCGGCACTGATAGTAACTGGGCCGAGGCAATCCGGGAAGACAACTTTATTGAAACATCTTTTTTCTGAAACTCATAATTATGTTTCTTTGGACGATCCGGATGTCAGGTTAATGGCTAATCAGGATCCCGGGCTTTTTCTTGAAAATCATCCGGCGCCTGTTATCATCGATGAGGTCCAATACGCTCCGGGATTGTTTTCTTTTCTGAAGATACGCATCGATCAGAACCGGGCTAAAAAAGGCCAATTTTTATTGACCGGATCGCAGAGTTTTCCATTAATGGCGAAAGCAGGAGAGTCTCTCGCGGGGAGGATCGCGGTATTTACGCTTTTGTCATTTTCTATTAAAGAACAAATGCGCGATACGAAAAAAGCGGATCAGGAGAAGCTGAAATCAATGGTGTTACGCGGAGGATATCCTGAGGTTGCAGTCGATAAGAAAATTGATCTGAAATTATGGTTTAATGGATATCTGCAGACATATCTCGAAAGAGATGTACGCAACATCAGACAGATCGGAGATCTGACGGATTATCAGAGATTTCTTGAACTGCTGGCATCGTTGGATGGACAAGTACTCAGACTCTCAGAGATATCAAGAGATCTCGGAGTAGCTGTGAATACAGTCAAAGCATGGGTATCTATTCTGGAAGCATGTAATCAGATATATCTGGTAAAACCATTTTATAAAAACAGGGGAAAACGGATCATAAAAAGCCCTAAAGTGTATTTTTTAGATACGGGATTTTTATGTTTTCTGTCAGGGATAACAAATGAGGAACAGATATTCAAGGGGCCTTTAGCGGGTAGATTGATCGAAAATGTCGTTCTTGGAGAAATATTACGTAATTTTCTGAATAAAGGAGAATTGCCGAAGGTGTTCTGGTGGAGAACTTCCTATGGTGAAGAAGTAGATTTTGTAGTGGAAAGGGACGGAAAAATTTATCCGATAGAAGTAAAGATGACATCAAGGACGAATAGAGAACTGGTTTCCGGTTTAATTTCTTTTTCACGATTATTCGGCAAAGAAACAGGGAAAGCTTATCTGGTAAATTTTGCCGAAAAAAAGTCAATTATTGCAGAGGGTATCGAATGTTGCCCTATTGGTGCTATTGGTGATTTTTTACGGTAAACATAAAAAGCAGACAGCAGGAGATACCTTGAAATTCCGGTTGGCTGAACTGCTCTAGGAAAACCGGCAACGCGCGCGAATCGGCGCGGACAATAACTGACCTGTATCCTGAGTCCATGCGGGCGCGGGGATTTGAATTTAATCCCATCGAATTCTATGGGTTTAAACTTTATCGCGCCCCCATACGCGCGTATAAAATCTTCATTTTACACTTTACTGAATTTCCTTCTTATAACATAATCAAAATATGTCCAGACCTTTACGAATAGAATATCCAGGAGCGTGGTATCATATAATGAACCGTGGCAGGCGGCGAGAAAATATATTTTTTACAGAGAATGGCCTACAGCCTGCCGGAAGCCAGCCAGAAATTGGTGTATCTTTGGGGGGGATTCTGGTATAATTTCAAAAACACGCGGTTGATCGGTTTAATGTTATGTTTCGGAGGTTAAAATGCGGGAACGAGAAATATATCTGGATAATAACGCGACTACTCCGCTTCATCCTGAGGTGAAAAAGGCGTTATCCCTGGCTATGGAGGAATTCGGGAATCCGTCGAGCCTTCATGGTTTCGGCAGGAGAGCGCGGCATTTAGTTGAGGAAGCCAGGGGGAAAACCGCGGCTTTTATCGGGGCCTGCCCTGATGAGCTGATCTTTGTGGGCAGCGGGTCAGAGGCGAATAATACGGTATTGTCGATAATGGCCTGTTCTTCACATATCTGCGCCGAGCATAAGACTGCGTGCGGTACAAGGATCATTACGTCTTCGATAGAGCATCCCTGTATCCTTGAAACTTCCAAATGCCTGCGGCCTCGCGGGGTGAAAATGGATTTTCTGAAAGTGGACAGCTATGGGAAGATCGACATGGGGCATCTGGAAGAACTCCTTAAGGAAAAAACAAGCCTCGTTTCCGTAATGATGGCGAATAACGAGATAGGCACAATACAGGATATAAAGGCGATTGCCCGTATGGCTCATGAAAGAGGGGCTTTATTTCACACGGACGCTGTACAGGCTGTCGGAAAAATACCGGTGGATGTCAGGAGCCTGGGTGTGGATTTTCTTACTCTTTCCGGCCATAAGATGTACGGGCCTAAGGGAGTGGGCGCTTTGTACATAAGGGCCGGGATACCCTTCTGCCCGCTTATAAGGGGCGGGCATCAGGAGCAGGGCCGCCGGGCGGGTACGGAAAATACATTAGGGATAATCGGCCTGAGTAAAGCCGTGGAGATGCGGAAAAAAGAAATGGCGGAAGAGGAAAAAAGGCTTCTGAGAATGAAGTCGGCCCTCAAAAACGGGATAGAGGATAAGATCCCGGACATAAAGTTCAACGGGCATCCTGAAGATTGTCTCACTGGTACGTTGAACGTCTCTTTCGCGGGAGCGGAGGGAGAATCCATATTGCTGTATCTTGATATCGAGGGGATAGCCGTATCTACGGGATCGGCTTGCGCGTCAGGGTCGCTTGACCCGTCGCATGTGCTTATCGCGACAGGTATGCCTGTCGAAATGGCGCACGGCTCGATCCGCCTTAGCCTGGGAAGAGAGAATACAATGAAGGATGTGGAGTACGTTCTGGACAGACTGCCTGGAGTTATTCACAAGATCAGAAATATGTCCACGGTTTATAAAGGGGGAGGAGCATGAGTTCGGGTAACGAATGGGTCTATACCGAAAAAGTCAAGGAACATTTTATGAAACCGCATAATGTTCTTATTGACGAGGAAAAGTTTGAGGAAGACGGCAGGGGGCTGGTAGGCAATGTCAAGTGCGGGGACCAGATGCTTCTTGTAATAAAAGTAGATAAGGAAAAAGGCGTCATTACTGACTGCAGATGGAAGACATACGGCTGCGCGAGCGCTATTGCCAGTACTTCCATCCTTTCGGATATGGTAAAAGGCATGAAACTTGAAGAGGCGTATCATATCTCTCCCAAAGACATAACTAAAGAACTCGGAGGCCTCCCTGAGCATAAAATACATTGTTCCGTTCTGGGTGATAAGGCCCTGCGCGCCGCTATAAATGATTACTTTTCGCGTAACGGGATGGAAAACAGGATAGAGAAAGAAGCGGCCAGGATCGTGTGCCAGTGCATGAATGTCACGGACCATGAAATAGAACATGCTGTGCTTGACGGAGCGAGGACTTACTATGAACTGCAGGAACATACCAAGCTCGGTACTGTGTGCGGCCAGTGCAAAGAAGAAGCGGAACGCCTTCTGGATGAATATATCAAAAAACATTTTTCGTGACAGTCGAAAAGGCCATTACTGAAAAAAGATATAGATGCAAGAAAACCCTCCTTTTATGTGTCTCTAATAATGAAAACGGATATTGCTGTTTGCTTGCGGGAAGGAAAGAACTATAATACAGATCATGGAAAAGAAGAATGTGAAAGACAAAAGATTTGAACTCCTGAAACAATACTGGGGATATACATCATTCCGGCCGCTGCAGGAAGAAACCGTGGATTCCATACTTGAAGGAAAGGATTCTCTGACAATGCTTCCTACAGGGGGAGGGAAATCTCTCTGTTTTCAGCTTCCCGCGATGATAATGGCCGGCATGGCTGTGGTTGTTTCGCCTCTTATTTCTCTGATGAAGGACCAGGTGGATGGCCTCATGGATATGGGGATCCCCGCCGCGTGTTTAAATTCGAGCATGCCGGGCGGTGAGCAGATGGCGGTGATCAATAAAATAAGGAACGGCGCGGTTAAGCTTCTGTATCTTTCCCCTGAGCGGCTGCAGATGGAGGGTACACTTGACCTCTTGAGATCCGCGTCCGTGTCGTTCTTTGTTATAGACGAGGCTCATTGTATAAGCCACTGGGGGCATGATTTCAGGGCTGACTACCGTAATCTGTGGATAATAAAAAAAGAATTCATGGGAAAGGGCATACACGCTTTTACCGCGACAGCCACTGAACTCGTGCAGAAAGATATAATGGGGCAGTTGAAACTTAATGGCCCCGCGGCTCATATCGGCAGAGTAGACCGCCCGAACCTGACTTACAGAGTTATTCCGCGCGCTCAGATCATAAAACAGATAACGGGCCTTCTGGAAAAGCATAAAGACGAACCGGGGATAATATACTGCCTCCGGAGAAAAGACGTCGATGATATTTCGGCCGAGCTTAATTCGGAAGGCTTTAAAAACGTTCCTTATCACGCGGGGCTTACGGACGAAGACAGGCATGTTAATCAGGACCGCTTTGTGAAAGAAGAGATCAACATCATTGTAGCCACCGTGGCTTTCGGCATGGGTATAGACAGGTCTAATATAAGGTATGTCATACACGCGGCTATGCCAAAGAGTATAGAGCATTATCAGCAGGAAACCGGGCGCGCCGGGCGCGACGGCCTGCCGTCTTCGTGTTATATGTTTTACGGGGGCGGCGACTACCGCGTCTGGAGCCATTTCGCGGAACAGTCTTCGGAGCGTGAGGTCATGCTGGAAAAACTGAATTATATATATAATTTCAGTTCGCGTCCCCAGTGCAGGCATAAGGTGCTGGTTGAATATTTCGGCCAGGGCTACGAAAGATCTTCATGTGAGGCGTGCGATTATTGCCTGAACGAAGTGGAAATGGTTGATGACCCGTTGACTGTAGCGCAGAAAATATTATCCGCGGTTGTAAAAGTGAAACGTTTCAGCTATGGTTTCGGCGCGGCTTATATAGTAAACGTTCTGAGAGGAAAGGAAGATGAAAAAATAAGTTCTCTTGGGCATGACCAGTTGTCTGTTTACGGTATTATGCCGGAAGACCCGGTGCCGTTCATACGTTATATGATAGAACAGCTTATCGGACAGGGATTTCTGGAGCGTGTCGGGGAATTTTCCACGCTGGAGATCACTGACGCCGGGAAAAAAGTATTACGGGGGGAAACGATACCTGTCCTTGCCAGGCCCATGATAGCCAGAAAGAAAAAAGAGATAGCGAAGAAGAGGCAGGAACGCCAGGAGATCGACTGGGCCGGTATCGACAGGGAACTTTTCCGCAGGCTCAGGGAAAAACGCGCGGAGCTGGCTCAGCAGAAAGGCGTACCCGCGTATATAATTTTTAGTGATAATTCGCTGAAAGATATGGCGACGAAAGAACCGCTGACAAAAGAAGAGTTTGCCGGTATTTACGGTGTGGGGCAGAGCAAACTTGTGTCTTACGCCGGCATTTTCATACAGGTGATAAAAGACTACCATAAGTATGTGGAAGGTTTTCTCAGGGGCGGCGGTACGCGGCAAGCGGGATAACAAACATTTCACGCTCCCATTCTGCCGCGTTTGGCAGGAGAGCCAAATAACCTGGAAAACTATCTGTTTATATCGGAAAGAGCCCCTAAAATGACCCTCAGTGTCCTTCAGAAGCGATTTAAACAGCAAGGGCTAAGCTCGTCTTATAGCATCCACAGCCGCGCCATACGTACGGAACCATGCTGTATCGGAACACAAAAGGCCTGAGAATGGTCAAAAAAAAGCTGGGGCACTCAATTTGCCAGGTTGCAGAAGTATACGCGGATGTATTAAATGAGTATGTAGAAGAAGCAGTAAACAGTTTATATGGGGAGCAAAAAACACACATTTGTGTCTTGACACATTTACTGAAATATGTTATAATTAATTATGGAGGTGATTGATATGAATAACGCAATGGCAAAAAGAGACCGGCTAAGCATAGATGTATTTCCGGAGGAGCATAAGCAAATAAAAGCATTTGCCGCGCTCCACGGAGAGACTATACGAGAATATGTGCTTGAGTGTGTGCGCGAAAGAGTGCGCCGGGAATCGGAAGAAGCCCAGTTAATGGCTATGACTACAAAGCCGGGACAGGTACTAAAAGATCTGTGGGATAACGAAAAGGACGCGCAATATGACACAGTACAATAAGGGTGATGTTGTCCTGGTAGATGTGATTTTTTCAGATGGGACAGGAATAAAAAAGAGACCGGCGCTTGTGATAAGCAGCGAAGAATACAGTAAAAGGCGACAAGATGTCATTATTGCTGCGGTCACGAGTAATATCCAGAGAGTTTTAGTGGGAGACACTAAACTGGAAAAATGGAAAGAAGCCGGACTGCTTTTCCCCTCGATAGTTACAGGTATTATTCAAACAGTAAAAGCGGCAATGATAACACGTAAATTAGGCGTGTTAAGCAAGAAGGATTTTCAAGAGGCAAAAAAGAATTTGAATAATATCCTGGGGATGTGATGAGAAACAAAAACAAAATTGGCTATATTACCTTTTTAAAACTCCCTGTTTTTAGGGTTTTTTTATCGGCTATAAATATAGCGAATCCAAGCATGCTTTTTTGAGTAATAAAACCAGGTAAATAATAGGATGAAAGAAAAAGAAAGAATATGCTTGTATTTGCTTTTTTTATGATACCTTTTCATTATAAGGAGGTATAAAAAATGACTACACAATTATCGACCAGAATAGATACTAAGGCAAAACAGGCGTTAGATCAATTGCACAAGAAAACCCATGTACCTATAAGGATTTTAACCGAGAAGGCCATTTTTTTGCTCAAAGAAAAGTACGATCGCATGAGTTCGGTCGAAGAGCAGCAGGGCGCGGTTGATGAAGTATTTATGGGATTATTGGACTATAGCCTGAGGAAACTCGCCGACTGAACCAATCAAATTTCTTGGTTTAGAACAAGCACTTGTAGCTCACAAAACTCTTATCGAACGATACGGAGAAAGTCCTGGTATCCGTGATAAAGGGCTTCTTGAATCTGCTGTCTTCCGGCCGCAGGCTACGGTTTTTGGCCAGGAAGCTTACCCTGATTTTTTCGGGCTCCGAATACCCCTTTTATCCCGCCCTGAATCTCATTAAACGGCACGACATCAACTTTCTTGTGAATCGAATAGCGGCGTGTGCCGGGATAGATAACGGCGATTCGTTCTACATCCAGACATTCAAGCGCTGCCTGTATGGATTTCGTCATCGTTGGGGCGTCCTGCCGCTTGATTTCAACGCCATACATCTTTCCGCCTTTGTTAAATACAAGATCGATTTCCGCACCCTGA
>JBDRAX010000067.1:0-11679 GCA_043823375.1 Candidatus Omnitrophota bacterium
GGCTTCTCCTTTGATAAGAGTAAGCAATATCGTATTTATCTGCACGTAAAGTACAAGCAGGATCTGTATTACGGATAGATGCAGGCTTTCACGGATAAAATCCCGGCAGTTCTTCATTATCGCGTGAAAATTGCCGCTGAACACGCCGGGGTGAATAAAGAATCTGCCGCATATATAAAAAGTCGCCGCTGAAAACAAAAAATACGTCACAAGCTGGACTGCCGCGAAAACCCCGAGGTCTCTGTACCTGAAAAGAAAGATAAGGCCGAAAGCAAGGCTGACTGTGTTAAGCGCCAGCCTGACAGCGCCTTCATAGATCATTTTCTGAAAGGCCCTGAAAAAAGAGTAGAAAGTGAAAAGAAAAGAATCCAGGACTCTGGTAAAAAATATAAGATAAAAAACGGTTTTCTTGTCTACCGGATAGTTTAAAAATCGGAATAATATTTCAAGCAGGATCACGCACGCGATAAGTATAGTGCCGCGGGAAATAAGAGACGCCGTAAAATAGTACCCTCGCTTCGCGGGGTAGCGCGAGACTTCCCTCACGATATAATCGTTACTTCCGAAAAGCGCCAGGATGCACGCTACCGCTCCCGCGGAAAAAGAAAAGGAATAGAGCCCCAGCCCGGCATTACCCACTATATGCGCCAGCGCCACGACAATTATCATACCGCATAATATGTTATACGCTTCGGCGAAAGACAGTATAAGCGTATTCTTAGCGGCATTTATTTTTTCCCGAGAACCCGCATCCGCCTTATCTTTTGTAAATCCCGATGACATATGAGAACTAATACCCTTCCAGTTTTATCTTTTTATTTATTGAATGATCCACTACCGTAAAAAGGCCGCCTAAAAATAAAAAATACGGCAGTCTGTTCAGCAAAGAGAGGTCTATTGAAATATGTAACGCATTCGCTATAAAACCGCACAAGAGCCCCGTATTAAGATTAAACAAAAACCCCCTTGATCTCCCCGCGTTTACAAACCCATGGCGAAAAATAGAAAGATACAGCGCGATATACCCCAGAAACCCCAAGATCCCGGTTTCAGCGAGAACAAGCAGATACGCGTTATGTACTGGTGCCTTAAAAGAACGTGATACCTTCGAATAAGTCTCATCATAATCTTCCATTACGAGAGAATAGTTATTAAGGCCTATCCCGCACACGGGATGCTCTTTTATAACGTTCTCGGCGACCCGGATCTGTTCAAGGCGCGTGTTGGCGGCGCCTCCGTCTTTTGATGTCACGCGTTCAATTATTTTAGGCGAAAACGCCGCTCCGGCGCAGAAAACGATAATGATCAACACGAACGTTTTCCTCAAAAAACATTTTTCCCGCGCGTTCCTCGCGGCAAGCATGATGAAAGCGATAAAAGCCCCCGTTCCGGATGCCGCCCACCCCCCCCGGGACAATGTGAAAAGCATGCCCGTGATACAACCGAAAAAAAGTATAGTAGCGCTCCTCCGGACGAAAACACTCTCTTTTAAAAACGATAACGACAACATCAGAGGTATCATAAAATCAAGATAATTCGCGAAAAAATTTGGATGCCCCAGAAGAGCGCCTATCCTGTATACCTGGTGAAATCCCGACCAGGAACGGAATTCGCCGCTAAGTTCCCCCAGATAAAAAAGCCCGAGTGTTTTCCCCGCCGCCAACTGCAGCGCGGCGACCGATAACTGCAATCCGCATCCGGCAAGCAAACCCAAAAGAATTATTTTTATGTCATCAGCCGACCGTATATTATTAACGGCGTAAAAATAATACGCGAAAACCTTTATAAGCTTGAATATCCCGAAAGTACTGTACAAGGTATTACCCGCGTTGACAAAAGAAAGGATACCCGCGGAAAACATGACAAAGAAAGGGATTGAAATAAACGTAAAAAAAACTGTTTTCCGGCCCTCTTCCCGCGAATGGACCATTTGGTAAAACCATATGCAATACAGGATAAAAAGCAGGACATCAGGCATGGAAACTGTGATACTGTCCCTTACGCTCAAAAAACTACTGTCAATTTTCAATAAAGCTTTATTCAGGTTTACAGGCAGGAAAAATACAGTAAGGAACAGATAAAAATGTTTTTTGTCCGGAAAAAGACAGGAAACAGCCGCGACTGCCGCGCCTGCCAGCAATACCGCGACAAAACGCCCGGCGAGGATACCAGCGTTTACTGACAGTATCCCTACCATCAGGCTGAGCAGGATAACCAGTACCCCCTCCGTAATACGGCCAGCTTTTAAAATAGAATTTTTTTCCATGGATAAGCATGCCCACATATGTTTAAAAATGTCTATTGAGTATTACCCCTGAAAATCCTATACCCATGTCTTTCGCTCTCTCAACCGTGTTTTTGACCGTATCCCTGCGCGAGCCACCCTCCATAATAACCAGGATATTCATTTCAGCCTGCCTCGAAAGAAGCAAAGCGTCAGCGCAATTTTTCATAGGCGGCGCGTCAAAGATAATGACATCATACTTTTCCTTGAGTTCTTTCGCCAGTTCTATTATGCCTCCCGCCCCGAGAAAGCCTGAGCGGTAGTTTCCCTTATTTCCAAGAGGCATAAAATCCAGATCCGCGTCTATCTTCCTTACGGCGTCCGCGACAGGAACATCACCATCCAGCAGATCTATCAACCCCGGAGACATCGGGACTTTAAACGCTTTATGGAGTGAAGAAGAAATGAAATCAGAATCGATCAAGAGAGTCTTAAATCCGCCTTTATTGCTGAATAATAACGCCATGTTTTTTGCGATCGTGGTCCGCCCTTCTCCGGCTTCAGCGCTTACAACGGCCAGAGTGGAAAACTTCTTTTCCTCTACGCCGAGATACAGTCCGGCTAAAAAAAACTCATACGCGTCACTGTACGCCCCGGATCCGCCCCTTGTCATGCCGCGCGCCATATTTTTTTTACCGCTCACCGGCAGACATGCTAAAACAGGAAGGCCCAGAGTCTGTCCGACATCAGCAGGCGACCTGAAACCCGGATCAACCATCTCAAGAAAGTATATAAGAGCGAGTCCCAGCATGACTGCAAGGATAAACGCTATAGAGAACGACAGTTTTTTGTTGATGTTGACCGGTTTTGTCGAGACAAAAGCCTGCCCTATCACCTTTATGTTCCCACGGTTCCATATCTCGCTGAACCCGGTCTTCTCACTGTTCAAGTCATTCCGAGCCTCGATCAGTTCTTCCTGTATCTGTATCATTTTAGGGTATTTTCCCCCGTATTTCGATTCATACTCAAGCGACTGCTGACGCATATTAAAGAGCATAAAAACTTTTACCAGTTTATCGGCGATCTTCCCTGCTATCTCGGGATTATAATCGTAAACTGTTACTTTGATAACATCTGTGCGTTCTATACTCTCGATCTTTATGTTCCTTGCCACTGCTTCTACTGTTTTCAGTGTTTTATCCTGTTTTTCGCGCGTAGCACCAAAACTCTCCATCATTTTTTTAATAAACCCGCTGACAGCATCTTTTTTCGCGGAAAGCCACCTTTTTACCGGAGACTGAAAACGGGATTTATCCGCGCGTTCATCAAGCTCAAGAAGCCTGACGACTCTCATTACGAAATCTTCATTATCTATTATTTCACTGAAAGTAGTCGCTATATCCACCGTGCGCATCGCCGGGATGGACTGGTAAAACGGCGATTCGATCTGGGGCAAACCGCTCACAAGAAGCATTATCTCACTCTTATATTTCGGGGTGACCAGAGATAAAGCAAGAAAAACGAAAACCATAGAAAAGGTTAAAACATAGAACAGAACTCTTATCCGCTTCAATATCAGCCGGAGATTATCGGACAGGCTCATTTCATAAAAATACATTACGAGATCCCCCCTTTATTTAACCTTTCCCTGTAGCCTTTCACGAAAAAATAATTAAACATTCTCCTGTACAGAAAAACACTCATTTTTTCATTATTTTTTTCCAGCCCGCGCGCGAGTTTCAGAAAAAAAGGTATGGTCCTGTCGTTTATTATACACCGTTGTATAAAATATTTAGCGCGTTTCACCGTAAACCCGCCTCCATGGTACGGCAGATAACGGCTGATAAAACCACTTTCCGTTTTAAGAGACGGATCAGCGGTATCCAGCCATTTCCCGAATATGTTACCGTACTTATAGATCTTCTCCAGGAACTGGGCGGGAGTCCTGAAATGATAATGCCAGGAAACAGCCCCGCCGTTATAAAGTATCCTTAATCCTCTTTTAGATAAACGGAAGGCGAGATCAGTATCTTCAAATCCCCCGCAATCAGCGAAGAGCATCTCATTAAAACGGATATCGCCTAAGACATTTTTCCGTATTGAGATATTCGTGGTCGCGAAATATTCCCACCCGTAAAAAAATCCGTCCCGAAGTCCGCTGAACGTCTCGCTCAGGTCGTCCAGAAGCATCAGCGGCGTGATCTTCATATCCACGGGATGAGCGATGTTCCCCAGAACCGCTGTATTCCCAGCGGGATAATGCCTGTGAGACTCCAGGTGCTTCTCCAGTAAATCCACCGCCGGCACATTATCACCGTCGAGAAAGAGTATTATTTCTCCTGACGCGGCATCTATACCTTTATTACGCCCTGCCGCGGGAGCAGTTTTCTTTTTATTACGTATATACCGGATAAAGCCTTCTTCAACGAAAGGCCGGAGGATCTCTTGCGTACCGTCATCAGAACAATCGTCGATCAGTATTATTTCAAAAGAATCCCGGGGCACGGTCTGCCGCTTGAAATTCAGCATGGATTTACGCAAAACGCTCCCGCAGTTATACGCGGGGATCACCACTGATATCCTTACATTTTCTTTAAAAGACATCACTAAAACATCCCTTCCGAAACAACCACAATATCCCCCGCCTCAAGCGCGACATCTTCATCATCTGAACCGTTCATTAAAGCCTGAATATTTACTTTCAGAGTATCATACCCGGGTTTTCCCTGTTTAGGCCTTAAGACCTTAACTTTGCTTGATGAACCGTACTTGCTGAAACCTCCCGCGATACATACGGCTTTAAGAACTGTAGTATTCTCTTCGATCTGATACGCTCCCGGCTTGATCACTTCGCCATAGACAAAGAACCTGCGGCTCCGCGACTCTTTTAACGCTACCGACACAACAGGGTATCTCATATAACCGTCAGACAGCCTGGCGTGTATTTCCGCTTCAATCCTGGAAAGGCTCATCCCCGCGACATTCACCCTTCCGATATACGGGATCATAACCGCCCCGTCCGGCGCTACCGTAACGGCAGTCGTCAAAGCTTCGGGCTGCAGGATATTTACCTCCAAAAGGTCATCCGTACCTACGATATATTCACCCTCGGCCGGCTCTTCCGCCGCCACGGACAGGCCAAATCCCGCGGACAGTAAAACCGCAGCCAGGAAGATCAAAAAGCGTTTCATTCTACGCCCCCTTTTTTTTTATGTGTAAACTCCGCGAGACTATTCCGCGCCTGTACCAAAAATCACTACCGCTATAGTCTTTAAAAAGATCCTGGCATCAAGAAGGATAGACCAGTTATCTATATATTCAAGGTCAAGTTTAACCCACTCGTCGAAATCGGTTATTTTGTTCCTGCCGCTTATCTGCCATAACCCGGTAATCCCGGGTTTCACGCTCAGCCTTCTTTTCTGCCCGGGCTTATACTGGTTCTCTTTAAGAGGCAGCGGCCGCGGGCCGATAACGGACATCTCCCCTTTCAGGACATTATATAACTGAGGAAGTTCATCCAGGCTGAACTTCCTTAAAAACCTGCCCACATTCGTGTTCCGCGGGTCATCTTTTATTTTAAATACAGGCCCTTCCATAATATTGTTTTCCAGAAGCTCGTCCCTTTTATGCTCAGCTCCTTCGACCATGGTCCTGAATTTGTACATGATAAATTTCCTACCGTTCAGCCCGCATCTTTCCTGCCTGAAAAAGACAGGGCCGCGGGATGTCATTTTTACCGATAAAGCTATGATCGCGAACAGCGGCAAAAGGATAAAAAGCATAAGAGCCGAAAAAATAATATCAAAGACCTTTTTCATGAAAAGCTGCCCTTTACCCGGCGGAGTGCTTTCGAACAATAAAAGAGGGAAACCATTGAGATCCGCCTGCCGCGCCCTCGCGAGCTTAGGCTCATAATGATCGAGCCCCGCCGCTATTTTTACTCCCTCCATTTCGCAAAACCGCATAATATCCTCTATCTCGGCTAAAGAAGCGCTTGGAAGGATGAAAATAACATAGTCCACCACATTATCATGGATGATCCGGGGGATATCTTCAAATGAACCGAGTATTTCATACCCATGGAATTTTTTAACGCCCTTATCACAAGTAACGCCGGCTGACATGACGCCTGAAATTCTCAGCCCCCACTCCGCGTGACGTTCAACGATATCAATGAACTCACGGGATTTATCTCCTGTACCGACGATAAGGATATAATCACAGTTGTATCCTTTTCTCCTCAGATAATTAAGAAAAGCTATAAATATTATTCTTCCGGCGGAAACAAAAACAGTCGATACTGAAAAAAGAAAACAGATCACAGCCTTATCCATTGTCCCGGCCCGAGCACTACCAAAAATGGATATATAGCTTATGAACAATATAAAGCCCATGCCTCCTGTTTTTATCACAGAAGCGAAAAAATTAAACCTGTCTTTATACCAGAAGATCTCATACGACCTGAAGAAACGCAGCAGCAATGCCCAAGAGGCCAGAAAGATAAGCAGTAGATCCGCGGACAAGCCGCCGGAATATAAGCCAAAAACAGGACCCGACAGGATCTTTACGGTGAAAAACGACAGAGACACCAGAAGAGTATCCGCCAAAGCCAGATATTTTTTAAGCATGGAGATTTTATATTTCAACATTTCAGAACACCACCGTTACAGTAAGCGCCACGACATTTTTGTCATACTCCTGAAATTCCAGGTTGGAATCTACTCCTGAATAAGAATAGGACAATGACGCCTTTATTTTATCGTTTATATCATAAGTGAGCGCCCCGCCCACCCCGGCGATACCATATTTCAAACCATAGTCGATATATTTACCGTTACCGAAGAAAAACATCGCCGACAAAGTCAGCCTTTCTAAAACCTCTTTTGTGAAAGTACCGCTAAACTGCCAGTAATCAAAATAATCCTCAAAATAAGGAAAGCTGTAAGTCTTATATTTGAAAGATAAATCCGCCCGCGTGGTATCATCTATCTCACCCTCTATTTTCGTAAAGACAAACGGCTTCGTATGGTCTTTTTTGTCATATGAATTTATAAGATCAAGCCCCGTCAGACAACTGAAAAAGATCCTCTTTGTGAGGTTATAACTGAACCCGGCGGAAACCGTATTGGCATATGCTCCCCCGCCGGGATCAAACAGCCTTCTCAGATAGTCATATGACACAAGAACCGTAACATCAGAGTTGATAATATAATCCGCTTCGACTCCCGCGCTGTTCAGATAAGAATCATGCAGATCCACTCTTGAAAAAAGATCTATATCATTCTCATACCTTCCGAGTACACGAAACTGTTTTGATATCTCCCTGGAATACCGCAAATTCAGTTTATTCGTATAATATGAATACCTTCCGGAAATTCTCCCGAAAGCATCCTCAAAACTTCTCGGCTCTTCCGCGTGTACGAACGTATCAGTAACGATTAACGTATCTTTTTTGGATAAGTCATTGCTATAGGACACATTAAAATCTTCCGCGGTGTTATTATACCTGTTGTTCTCCGCGAAAAGCTCGCGTTTTATATTTCCGTTAAACAAAAAATCATGTGTCTTTCCGTCCTGTTTTATGCCCACTCCTGCCAGAGGCGTAACCGTAAAATCAGTTTTTCTATCTTGTTTTACATATGTGATATTATCATCATATGCCCCGCTGACCGCCCCGCGTATTTCTATTTCAAAACTGTTTATTTTATAGGCATATGCCACCCCTGGGAATATGAAGCTTCCCAGAAAAACCGGCATAACTAAAGCCATGTTCTTATAGTTTTTCTTAAATAGATTTTTTGTCATTAATGCCGCGGTTCGTCATATCTTCCAAGAATCGCTTCGTCATACGCCTGTTTACTTTTATCAGGGAGCCTCAAAAACCTGGCTTTTTATATTCATTATTAAGTGTGTATTTTATACATATACGACAGATATTGCAAGAAATAAAAGCTTCGGCCTTTACGTCTTCCATTTTTGAATTCTTACCAGCGCTATCCATGCAGGTCACGATTCGCAGTTAATGACCTATTTTTCTTTTCTGAATTTTTCACACCACAGATTCAGCTCTTTTGAAAACCTCGAGAGATTCAATTTATCAGAAAAGCTATATTCTTTAGCCCTCTCTAAAAAAAAACTTTCCACTTCAAAGGCATTATTATATGTAAAACACCTTAAAGGTTTAACCCCTAACACATTGTCGTTGACACCGTCCCATGATTTATTCACGAAAACCCCCGCTCCTTCCAGCCCGGGATCCCATGTCGCGTCGATAAGTACCCGCTTTGCCCGTATCTCTGCCCTGCAGGCGAGATGATAAGTAACCGGTAATCTCTCCGCGATCTTTCGTAAATCCCGGGGATAATCCATCCCGTTTTCTTTCCAGTAAAAACCGCAGACAAAAAAGACAACCGGGACTCCAAGTTTTTTGAAGATATCACCCAAAAGATAATGCTTCGGCACGCAGAACCCCTTATTTTCCATAAGCATACCGGCGGGGCCGGTATCAGGGCTGAAAAATTCGGGGATATAATAGTATGGAATATTCCTTATCTGTTCGAACACTTTAACAAGTCTCGAGCTTTCCGGGATCCCGTCAGTCCATTCCTCTATTTTTTTTTCGGCTATTGTCCGCATTTTTATTCTTTTTATTTTGTATATGACAATATAACAGCGCTCTATTTTTCTTCCTTCCACAGAAAAACCTTGTCCCCGGGGCTTACGGCAAAAGGAAGTTTTATTCCGGCGGAAGTACCTTTACCGGCGGAAACGACACTCTTATGGTCTATCTCCATTTCAGAGACTTCTGAAAAAGCCGCGGGAGTTTTTTTGCCGGTTATCAGTATTTTCTGACCCGTTGTCAAAGACCCGCATGTTAACTCTACCTCAGCGACTCCTATCCGTTTATAAAACCGTTTTATTTCCCCGAGATAAACCTTCTCATATCCTCGTGAAACGATCCCTCCGAGTTCACCGGGTTTTTCAAAATAAAAACCTTCTTCAAAACCGCGGTTAAATGACATTTCAAGTTTTCGTGAAAGTTGTTTTTTAAGATCAGCCGTTAATTCCCCGCGAAAAAACGCGTCTATCGCCGTCCTGTACACGGATGTAACTCTGCTTACATATTCCGGAGGCCGCATCCTGCCTTCGATTTTAAACGCCCGTATCCCTGATCGTATAAGTTCTTCGATAAAACCTATAGTACAAAGATCCTTAGGGCTGAGTATATAGTTATGCCCCAGTATATATTCGCAGTCTTCCTCCGCCCCTTCAGATTTTATAACGAATCCCCTCCTGCATGGCTGATAGCATTCCCCCCGGTTCGCTGACTTCGAAAAAGAGTGCTGCGAAAGAAAACATCTTCCTGAGATACTTACGCACAAAGCCCCGTGTATAAAAGTTTCTATCTCACAGTCTATTTTTTCTTTCCTGATCCTGCCCGTGATATTTCTTATCGCGCAGAGGCCGCATTCCCTTGCCAGAACTACCCTTTTAACCCCCTGATCCGCGAAAAACTTCAAAGCTTCGAAATTAGCCACACTTGCCTGGGTTGATAAATGAATTTCCAGGCCGAGTTCCCTGGCGATCGACAACACCGCCATATCCCACAAAACCACCGCGTCTACTTTCCGTTTTTTCGCTTCTTCCAGTATCTTTCTCACTTTTCCGAGTTCATTATCATATACTATCGTGTTTAAAGCCAGATATCCCTTTTTCCCGCTATCGTGAAGAATATCCATTATCTTTTTTATCTCTAAAATGTCGAAATTCCGCGCAGACTGGCGCATGTTTATATCTTTAACCCCGAAATAAACAGAATCAGCTCCGGCCTTTACCGCGCTCAGCAGAGAACTCCAGTCGCCTGAAGGAGCTATCAGTTCGGGTTTTTCGGTAATCATACATTCTCCATCCGTCTTATTTTCCATCCCGGGACTACATTCCCGGCCACCTGTAGCCTTTATTCTATGATACTAAACAAAACCGGATTTTGCATCAGCAAAATCCGGTTTACTGTTTAAATATTATCTACGGGATCAGGCCGCTTCAAGCGCCGCCGATTCAGTTTTATATTTTTCGCGCAGATTACCGCACTTTACAGGTTTTGCTTCCGGCAGAAAAACGACTTTTCTTAACTGTCTGTTATACTCAGCCCTTCCGTTCCCGTCTCTGGCTATTATATCTTCCCCCAGATAATCATTGATTTTCCTGCCCTCTACCGCAAGCCCCAGAGTTATCGACAGCATCCTGAAAATCTCTATTTCGCATTGAGTGTCGGAATCAATACTAGTATTTTTTTCTTCGAGGATACCCATCAATATGTTATACAGTTTCGAAGAAACGTCTTCCACCCCGCCTGACTCCTGTAACCCGGCTTTGTCAATTTTATCAAGGCCGTTTAAATAGCCGCGCAGATTTTCAATCATAGATTCCGTCTTACCGGTTAAAAAATCATTTTTATCGATATATCCATTTTTTCTCAACATTTTGAAAAAAGTCTCCGGATCGATACTATTTGGCATACCGGAAAAATCCTCTTCCTCGATCCCTCCATAATACCGTCTTATCTTCCTTGTATCGATAATACCGAAAAAAGCCTTCATTTTACTATCAGTACTTCGCAATTCCCTGAATTTAGGCCTTTCTAAAGTTTTTTTCGAGGCAAGCACAATAATGTTCTCAAGATTGCCCGTTACCGTGCCTCCGACCGCTTCACTCAACTTATCCGCGAGTTCATCACCATTCGCGCATACAAGTTCAAGATTTTTTATACCCGCGCCTCTCAGTTTTGCTTCAAGCTCTTTTATGGAATTGATCAGGCCGAACAATTCATTATACTGCATACCATTTTCTCCATACCCGGGTATCCATCCGGTCTCGATCCCTATGATAAGCTTCTTTTCGGATGTCGCCGCGCACTGGTTCCTTGCCGCCGCTTTTGTATCTGCTTCTTTCTCAGCCCTTCTTGAAAGCACTACCAGATTCCCTACAATATCTTTAGCCGTTTTAACCGTTTCCCTGGCTTTCTTCTTCGCGAAGATCAGAAGAGACAGAAAACGTTTTCTGTCAGAGCAGGAAGGGATCACCATATTCCCTTTTATATTCATTATCGCGTCCGCACCGCTATCCAACATTACAGCGCTCTCAATACCCAGTTCTCTAAGCTTTCTCTGAGCGCCTTCAAAAGTGATCCCTTCTTCTCCCGATTTACCCGCCACGGTGACCACCGCGAGATTTCCCTTACTGTCCTTTCCGACTATCGTACAGGGATATACTCCCCTTTTAAACCGTATTTTAAGATAAGGCTTCTTTGCTCCGTCACGGCAGATACAATACTCTCCTCGCATTTTTGAGGGATCATCACACTCCCTGGTTATTTCATCCTGCTTTACATAAATATAACCTTTGTCGATCAAATCCTTTCCCAGATCATCTATGTCCTCCTCGGAAAGGACCTG
>JBDRAX010000068.1:0-5337 GCA_043823375.1 Candidatus Omnitrophota bacterium
ATTTTTTGGGGTTTTTGTATTTTTTTTATATTACTGTGGTTTTGTTTACAAAAAAAAAAACTCCTAATAAAAAAAAAACCGGCTATAAAATAATAATTGTGTATTATATAAAAAAAGCGGCCGCGGAATACAGGAAGACCATCCCCGATACCGTTTCCATAGATTACATAAACGACATGGCTTTTTATGTAAAGCGGCGTCTCAATGTTCTTGTTTCAAACGGCATCTTGGGTATGACGCTTCTTTTAGGAACCCTTCTTCTTTTTCTCAACGTGAGAATTGCTCTTGTAACGGCGATAGGAATACCTTTTGCTTTTCTCACCGCTCTGCTTTTTATGTCCTTTTTCGGCGTGAGCATGAATATGATTACGATGTTCGGGCTGATACTGGTGCTCGGTATGATAGTGGACGATGCGATAGTTGTATCGGAAAATGTTTACAGATATATGGAAGAAGGTATGCCGCCGCGCGAAGCCGCGGTCAAGGGCTCTGACGAAGTCGCAGCGCCTGTCACGACGACGATACTTACCACTGCGGCGGCTTTCCTCCCGCTTATGTTTGTAGCGGGCATAATGGGTAAGTTCCTCAAAGCTTTTCCGCTGGCGGTTATTGCCTGCCTTTCGGCATCGCTGTTTGAGGCGCTGGTGATACTTCCTTCGCATCTGGCTGAGTGGGTAAAGCCCCTTAAAAGCATTTCGGGAAAAGAAAAAACTACGGAATCTGCTGCTAAGGCATCGAACCTGCTTGTAAGGATAATAAGTATGCCGCTCGGGTTTTTGAAGACATTAAGCCATTACTTTTTTTCGCATGACAGGAAAGGGAGCGAAACGGGATGGTTCAGGAAACTTCTTTACGGGTACAAGAAGGTTCTGATATTCAGCCTTAACAGGCGGTATAAGATGGTCGCGGGGGCTGGCATAGTTCTTTTCCTGATGATTGGATTGGCGGTTAAGTTCCTGCCTTTCAAAATGTTCCCGAGCATGGTGGAGATATTTTACGCGCGCCTTGAAATGGAGGAGGGGTCTTCTCTCACCGAGACAAACAGGGCGATGACCGCGGTGGAAGAAAGCATAATGTCCCTGCCCGAGGGCGAGCTTTTGAATGTTACGACAACCGTCGGTTATCTCGGCGATATCGGCGGCGGCCCTTTTGACAAGCACGGGACAAAATACGCGCAGTGTGTCGTCTATCTTACGCCGGAAAGCGCCCGCCCGAGGGGAGCGGCGGCAATAATAGAAAGTTTAAGAAAGGATGTTAAAGCGAAAAAGATAGATGGTATAGCGAGCATAGAATTTGAGACGGTCAGGGACGGCCCGCCTATAGGCAAGCCCGTTTCGATTGACGTGCGCGGACCGGAGTTCGGCCCCCTTGAAAAGATAGCCGGAGAGATGAAAAAATACATGGAAACGGTGGACGGCCTCGTGGATATAAAAGACAATTACGAACTGGACAAGGAAGAGATACAGATAAATATTGATAAGAAGGCAGCCGCGCGAATGGGCCTTACGGTAAGGCAGATAGCTTTGACAATAAGGTACGCCTACGAGGGCGGCGTTGCCACGACCATGAGGAAAGGAGACGAGGATATGGATGTGGTCGTGAGGATTCCGGAGAGCGCCAGGAATGATCCGGATACTCTCAGGAAGCTTACTATTCCCAACAATGCGGGCAGGCTTATAAAGCTCGGTAAAGTCGCGTCATTTCAGAAATATCAGGGTATAGGCCGCCTGAGCCACAAAGACGGAGAGCGGACAATAACCATAACGGCGAATCTTAACGAGGACAAGCTGACGGCTGTCGCGGCGACCAGGAATGTAATGAGCAGGTTCAAGGACATAAGCATCAGGTATCCCGGATGCAGGCTTGTAAGCGGCGGAGAGTTCAAGGATACACAGGAGTCCATACAGTCGATGTTCAAAGCTTTTGCCGCGGCTTTTTTACTCATATATATCATACTCGCGACCCAGTTCCGTTCGTTCATCCAGCCGTTCATAATAATGGTTTCGGTGCCGTTCGGCATGGTGGGGGTCACTATTGCGCTCTACGTTCACGGCGAGCCGATGGGTATAATAGCCATGTTCGGTATGATAGGCCTGACAGGTGTTGTTGTAAACGATTCACTGATACTCGTGGATTTTATCAATAAGATGCGCGAAAGAGGAATGGATACTTACCAGGCTATCCGCACGGCCGGAGCGATGAGGTTAAGGCCAATTCTGCTTACGTCCATTACCACCATCATAGCCCTGATGCCGCTGATATACGGCGTCGGCGGGGAGGAACCCTTTCTTGTTCCAGCGGCGATCGCTATGGCTTACGGTCTTCTCGCTGCAACTTTCCTTACGCTGGTCTTAGTCCCCTGCATTTATCTGATTACTGAAGATATCCTGACCCGCTTTTTTCCCGGGCGCCGTTCTGTGTAATTGTCATTGCGACCACGAGCGAAGCGTGGTGGGAAGCAATCTCGGTTTTATCGCTCGGGATAAACTCTGCAATCTCTGAGATTGCCACGAGTCCTTCGGACTCTCGCAATGACACAAAAATACGTCACCGAATTTACGAACGAACCCTATATTAAGCAAACCAGTTTTTTGTTTTCAAACATCTTAACAAGTATTAGCATTACGGTCACTTCAATCAGAACGCCCGCAACTGTCGCAGGGGCATAAAGCCGCGCAGGAAATAAAATGGCTGCCCCCGGTTTTACCCGAATTGCATCTCGATACGGAAGGTTATTGCGGGAACAGCGTTATACTCTCCCCGGTCATCGCGCGGCCAGGAAATTTCCGGCGCGATTTCATAAAAAAGCCATTCGCGATAGAAGTTGCTTCTGAAGCGTATTCCCGCCCTGTAACTCAGAATCTCCGTATCGGTTCCGGACATGCCGGCGTCATACGATAAAGCATATTTTTTTGATAGATGGTGTTGAAACCCTAATGAAGAGCCCCAGGCATAGTCAATGGCCGGATCTTCAAACGTAACTGAATTGCTCCACCGGATAAGGTTTGATTCGGAGAATAATTTTTCAAAATCAAGCTGCGCTGTTTCTTTCCATCCTTTTAGGTTCCGCCACAGAGCCGTTCCCGTAAACCGGACTTGAGCCGCCGCGGCTATAGGTACGGTGTGCCTGTATCGCGCGCGAACATATGGTTCCATCGGTCTTTTAAGTTTTATGCCGCTGTCAAAATGCAGCTTCGAGACCATGGTATAAATAAGGTTATACCGCAGACCCATATTGAGGCGCTCGCGTTCCCTGCTTTTTACAAAGCCCGGTTCAGCCAGATTGCCGGGCAGAAGTTCCTCCGGCTCTTCTTCCTCATCTCCCGTAATGATTAATTTTAATTTTTTACTTGCTTTCGGCAGACGTACATTTGCGTGGAAAAAAGTGCGGAGAGAATAATGCCCGCCTTCTTCCCAGCGCAACTCCTTGCGCCATCTGAGAGATGAAGTTACCGGTTCCTCGTCAAGAGTTCTCTCGTCGCTGAAGAAGTTATCAAACCATGCCACCGGCCCGTACATATTTTTTACGACAAATTTATGGGTGTGATCCAGCAATGTATCCTGCGTATCATTGACACTCAAATTTTCCCGGGCGACCGGTTCAGCGCATACGCGAAAAACAAAAAACGGGAAAAAAAGACAAGCAAATAAATGGTTATGGTGTTTTTTCAATGGTTTCATAGTATAAAAAAACGGCGGCGGAGGAAAGTCCGGGTTGCCGCATCGAGGTCTTGTAACTTATAACTGAATTGCTGCGTCTAAAGAGAGAGAAAAAGTAACAGGGGAACAAGATAACAATGAAGAGAGAAGATGGCGAAAGGGAGGTAAAAATGAAAAGAATTTTACGGCTGGCGGCGGTTGTTTTAATGGTTTGTTCTTTCAGTTCTTTTCTTATGGCAAAAGAGCCGGAGAAGAGAGAAGAAAGAGGAAGTATGAAAATGTGTTCCCGCATGAAGATGAGAGGAAAAAAGTGCGGGCATCAGGGAAGGAGACAGGATTTCTTAACAAAAATCATTTGCATGGCGGAAGAACTGGGTCTTTCAGAAAAACAGATTGAAGAAATCAGAAAAATCAAAAAAGAACAGGCGCATTACCTGATTGACAGGAAAGATGAACTGTCGGGTTTGAAATTAAAACTCAGTAAATTGCAGAAGGATGAAACCGGTTCTTTAGATGAAGCCAAAACATTAATCTTCAAAATCAATGAGGTAAAAGCAGAGTTGCAGTTCAAACAGTTCGAAACACGGAGAAAAGTCCTTGCGCAACTGACGGCAGAACAGAAATCTAAGTTTGAAGAGATGAAGAAAGGAAGAAAAATGTGTCCCGATAAAATGAAAGGAAAGCGCAAAAAATAAAACAGCGCTGCGCCCGTCTGAGTTTCCTTTGCGGGCAAGAATGCTGTATAATAATAACTTCAGGATAAAAAGATAAAGGATAATTCCGAACAGGGATGCCGGCGGGGTTAAGCCCGTCCGGCCGAAGAAGGGGGAATAAGTGGGTAAGAAGATATTCATGAGTATCGGCATTATTTTCCTGTCGGGCGTTTCCGGATATTTTATTTTTGCCGAAACAGGGGAAATCAGGAAAAGATTTAAAAGGGGAGTTGAATACACCAACCAGGAAAAATACGATAAAGCCATTCTTGAGTTTACCCAGATAATCACGGACGATAAAGATTATGCCAGCGCCTATCTGGCTCTCGGGATTGTTTATATCAACAAGAAAATGGAAAAGGAAGCGGTCGTCCTGCTGGAAAAGGCGATTGAATTGGCCCCCGGCAATAAAAAAGCGTATTTTATTCTGGCGCGGCTCCATGAAAAATTGGAAAATGATAAAAAGGCGGTTCGAATCTGGGAAAAATATCTTACGCTGAAGCCGGACGGCAGACACGAAAAAATAGCGAAAAAGCATTTGAAGAGATTAAATGAAAAAATTAAAGTCAAAATTAAATAAAACCGGAGATTTCAGACCGTCGAGCGAAAAAAGATTTTTTCTTTTATTTCTGGGTTTTGCTCTTGCAACCTGCGCTGTTCTTACCGGCTGCGCGATAAAAGTGGCGGTTAGGCGCGATTATGACTTCAAAAAGATTGAACGGATTGGCGTGCTGGCGTTTGACAATTCCCAAATCCAGTATTTCTCCTCTTCCGACCCGGGGAATGCGGTAGCCGATGAATTTGTATTCCAGTTCATAAGCAGAGGCATAAAAGTCGTGGAACGTTCCCGTATTCAAAGTATACTCCAGGAGCAAAATCTGTGGAAAAGCGGCAATATCGACCCCGCTACAATAAAAGAAATGGGGAAAATCCTCGGAGTGGACGCGTTAATTATGGGGACTGT
>JBDRAX010000069.1:0-16266 GCA_043823375.1 Candidatus Omnitrophota bacterium
GGGGCAAAATATGACAGAGATACGCGAACTTTACAGGTGCGAAATATGCGGTAACGTGGTTGAAGTAGTTCATGAAGGCGCGCCTTCGCTTGTATGCTGCGGGCAGGCTATGACTAAACTTGAGGCTAAGGACCAGGATACGGGCGCGGAAAAACACGTGCCTGTCATAGAGGAGACGGAAAAAGGTATAAAGGTCAAAATAGGCAGTGTGGAACATCCGATGGAAGATAAACATTACATCAAATTTATAGAGGTGCTGACAAAAGATAAAGTCCTTAGGGCGGAGCTTAAGCCTCGCCAGGCGCCGTCAGCTGATTTTAACGTGGGTAAAAAAGATGTGGAAAGTGTCAGGGAGTTCTGTAATGTCCACGGGCTCTGGAAAAAGTGATCTCCAACGGAAGTTCCGGCGCTGATCCTGGCGTATTTTAAAATATAAAATAAGGGGGCGGGAAAAATGGCGAGAATAAAAGGTACTAAAACGGAAAAAAATCTTTTAGCGGCTTTTGCCGGAGAGTCACAGGCAAGGAACAGATATACTTATTTCGCGAGTGTCGCGAAGAAGGAAGGGTACGGGCAGATCGAAGGCCTGTTCCTTGAAACCGCTGACAATGAGAAAGAGCACGCGAAGCGTTTTTTTAAATTTTTAGAAGGCGGAGAGCTCGAAATTCAGGCGTCGTATCCCGCCGGTATAATAGGGACGACGGCCCAGAACCTGGAAGCAGCGGCTTGCGGAGAGAACCTTGAATGGACAAAGCTTTATAAAGAAGCGGCGGATACGGCCAGAAAGGAAGGGTTCCCTGACATAGCGGCGACATTCGAGAATATTGCCAAAGTGGAAAAACAGCATGAAAAACGTTACCGCAAGCTTAAAATGAATATCGAAAAGGGGAAGGTATTTATAAAAGATTCTCCGTCAGTCTGGAAATGCAGGAACTGCGGTTATGTGCATGAAGGAGCGGAAGCGCCTGAACAATGCCCGGCATGTCTCCATCCGCGTGCATTTTTTGAAATACTGTGCGAGAATTACTGAAAACAGCGGAATTGTTTATGATAAACGGGAGGTACGGGGATGGACAGGTATTTCTCCGCGTGTGAGATCGTGGAAATGGGGATACAGATCGAAAAGAACGGCGCGGATTTTTACAACGGCCTCGCGGATATGGCCAAAAACCCCGAGGCAAGGGCTGTTTTCGAGCATCTTGCCCAGGCAGAGGAAAGGCATATAGAGGTTTTTCAGCGGATATCCTCAGATAACTGCAGGTATGAACCTGAAGGAGCGTATCCTGACGAGTATTTTTCGTATATGAACGCGCTTGCCGGGCAGTATGTTTTTACGCGTAAAGATAAAGGAGCCGAATTAGCCCGTACGGTCAAGAGTTATGAAGAAGGCATAAAGCTCGGGATCAACATGGAAAAAGACAGTATACTTTTTTACGAGGAGATGCGAAGAATTATTCCTGACAGCGACAGGCATCTTATTGACGGGCTTATCGCGGAAGAAAAGAAACATTTGCGGGAATTATGCGAACTTAAGGGGGGATGCTCCGATGAAGAAGGTAAAAGTTTATAGCACGCCGACGTGCCCTTATTGTATACGGGCTAAACAGTTCCTTAAAGAGGGCGGGATAGAATTCGAGGATATAGACGTTTCTTCGGATGAAAAAATGCTTGATGAAATGGTAAAAAGATCAGGACAGATGGGAGTTCCTGTCATAGACATAGATGGTGAGATCGTTTTGGGGTTTGACAAGGACAGGATATCGAAAACCCTCGGGGCGTGATCGCGCGATAAGCCCCGGGCGGAAAAAAGTCTTCGCGGGCGTTACTTCCTCTTTTTGTGAAAATATGGATGAATTATATGACATCATTATTATAGGTGCCGGCCCCGCCGGTATAACGGCGGCTGTTTACGCGGCGAGAAAACAGATGAAGCTCCTGGTCCTTACGGGGGATATCGGCGGGCAGACCGCGTGGAGCGGGAATATAGAGAATTATACGGGTTATCAGTTCATATCAGGTATGGACCTTACGATGAAGTTCCAGGAACATATGGATAAGTATGGAATAACAGTAAGGGAAAATGAGGAAGTTACTGATATCGGCAAGGAAGATGATATTGTTGTAATAAAAACAGGTAAGGGTACATACAGGGCGAAAACCGCGCTTATTTCTTCCGGAAAAAGATCCATGGAACTTGGTGTCCCGGGCGAGAAAGAATTCAGGAACAGGGGGGTCACTTACTGCGCGACTTGTGACGGCCCGCTCTTTAAGGGGAAGGATGTCGCGATCGCGGGAGGCGGTAATTCGGCTCTTGACGCCGCGCTTCAGCTTATTAAAATAGGGAACAGGATCTTTATCATAAACATTGCGCCCGGGTTGACAGGCGATCCGGTGATGTCGCGGAAAGTGATGGAGAGCGGTAAGGCCGAGGTGCTTAATAATTCAAGGGTAACGGAGATAACCGGGGACACGCTGGTCAGGAAGATAAAGGTGCTGAAAGACGGCGAAGAACGTGAGATCCCGGTCGAAGGTGTTTTTGTCGAGATAGGGCTTATCCCGAATTCGGCTTTCGCGCGCGGGATAGATAAGAATGAAAGCGGTGAGATCCGGGTTAACTCGTATAACGAGACAAATCTCCCCGGTATATTCGCGGCGGGAGACGTAACTGACGTGCCGGAGAAACAGATAATAATAGCCGCCGGAGAAGGCGCGAAAGCCTCGCTTGTGGCGTTCAGATATATATCCCGGCTTAAGGATAAATAACAGTTTATCCGCTTTCGAGCGGGAGATGGATCGAGCGCGGCAATAGTGGACACGGAGAATTAACGACATTCTACGCTTCGGAGCGGCGTTTACGCCGGAATGAAAAAAAGAACTCCGGGCTTTATGTAAGAGGGCTTAAAGGAGAAACTGAATGATAACCCGGGAACAGATCGCTTCATCCCTGCGAGGGATCGTTTATGATGACGAAGAAATAAGAGACGTATTTAAACGCTGTGACGAAGCTTTATCGGATAACTCCCGCCGGATGAGAGAATTGCTGGAGGCGATCTCGGAACTTTATCTTGATTCCGTGAAGTATAAAGAGGGTATTGACAGTATGATCAGAAAAATCGATACGCTATAGGGCGTCTATTATATTTTCTTATTAGAGAAAAACGTGCAGGGGTGTACCCGAATATGAGCGAAATGCTGAAAAAAGAATATAACAGTAAAAAAGAAAAGATCCGCGCGAGGCTTGAAGATTTTAAAAAGGTATGGGGCATGACGGATGAAAGATTGTTTTCCGAGCTTTGTTTTTGTCTCTGTACCCCCCAGTCCAGGGCGGTTTATTGCGACAGGGCTATAAATACGCTGGTTGAGAACAGGGGGCTTTTTTCCGGAGATTTTGATATGATACGGAGGGGCCTCACGGCTGTGAGGTTCCCCAATAACAAAACTAAATTTATAATTCATACCAGAGAACTTATGACTGACGGCACGGGAAAAATAAGGGTAAAAGACAAAATTGACCCCCGGAATATTTTTTATACCCGTGAGTGGCTGGTAAAGAACGTCAAGGGCCTGGGATGGAAAGAGGCAAGCCACTTTCTTCGGAATATAGGGTTCGGGGACGATCTGGCGATACTTGACGTGCATATACTTAAGAATATGCGGAAATACCGTGTTATCGATGAATTGCCCGCGGCTATTTCAAAAAAGGACTATTTCGTTCTTGAGGAAAGATTGCGTGAGTTTTCGCGGAAAATATCCATACCTATGGGTGAATTGGACCTTTTATTCTGGTCTTCCGAAACAGGGAAAATTTTCAAATAACCGGCGGCCTCTTTTACCGCGCGGGGACAAAATGGAACGCGCGGTACCGCGTGAAAGGCCAATGGCAAGGGGATTATTACATGAAATTGATCACAAGAGATACGGATTACGCTATAAGGGCGATAAGCTGTATAGCCGGCGCTGGCAGGCAGGAACTTTCCGTGAGGGATCTTACGGTTCAACTCGGTATTCCCCGGCCTTTTCTGAGAAAAATACTTCAGGTCCTGAATAAGGAGGGGATCCTGCACTCCCAAAAAGGGAAAGGCGGCGGTTTTTCTCTTGCTGTCAGGCCTGAGAAGATAACGGTGCATGACTTGATCGTTATCTTCCAGGGCGAATTTGAGATCAGCGAACATGTAGTCACCGGGAACATCTGCCCTTTTATCAGGTCATGCTATCTTAAGAAAAAACTGGATAACGCGCAGGATTATCTGGCGCGGGCGATGAAGTCTATTACTGTGGCGTCTTTACTGCGGAATTCAGTCGGTACATGGCCTGAGATCAAATGACGGCAAAGTCTATATATTGCCGGATAATTGCGGATTAAATACGCCGGTACACGCCGGCAGGGAGAGTGGGCATGAAACGCGAGAATAAGATCTTTAACTGGAGATTTTTTCTGGGGCTCTTTCTGGTCTCGGTATCGGCGGCGCTTTATTATCTGCATTATGTTATTTTTCATGACGCGCATCACATATTTATTTATCTGCTGGGAGACATAGCGTTCATTCCCGCCGAAGTATTGCTGGTTACTCTGATAATACATCACATGCTTGAAAAACATGAAAAGAAAGCAAGGATGAAAAAACTCAATATGCTTGTCGGGGTATTCTTCAGCGATACGGGTACTCCGCTTTTGAGGGTTTTTACGGAGTTTGATAAACACGCGCCCGGCCTGCGGGATAGATTGAACATAGCGGGCCAGTGGCCTGAAAATGAATTCGCGGACGTTATGGCGTTTCTCCGTAAGCGTTCATATGAGATCGAAACAAGTGCCGTAAAACTGGAAAACCTCAGGGGATTCATGTGTTCTAAGATGGATCTTTTGCTCAACCTTCTCGCGAACCCGAATGTTCTTGAACAGGAAAGATTTACCGAACTTTTATGGGCCGTACTTCATCTCGCGGAAGAACTGTCAAACAGGAAAAGCTTTAAAGATCTGCCTGGAACGGATCACGAACACCTCTCCGGTGATATTAAAAGGGCGTACGTGCTGCTTATTGAGCGGTGGGTCGAGTATATGCGCCATCTTAAAGCGGACTACCCGTATCTTTTTTCTCTCGCTGTCAGGACAAACCCGTTTATCCCGGATCAGCAGGTTATTGTGGGGCCCGCGCGCGTATAGGGTACTCTGAAGCGGGAAAGGGCGGATTTTTTACTTGTATTGTGTGGAATTCTTGATAAAATATCTGTCTACCTGATCAGATCTATTTATAAAAATTTTTAAACGAAAGGAAAAAGATATGCATAGCTTCAAGGATTTAGGTCTTTCAAATACCAGAAAGATGTACGCGAAAGCTGTTGACGGTAAGTACGCTATCCCGGGGTATAATTTCAACAATATGGAACAGCTGCAGGCTATCATGACCGCCTGTATCGAAACCAAATCGCCTGTAATACTCCAGGTTTCTTCCGGCGCGAGGAAGTACGCAAACCAGATACTTTTAAGGCATCTTGCCAGCGGCGCGATGGACATAGTAAAAGACGCCGGGTCGAATATCCCGGTGGCTTTACATCTGGACCATGGCGACACATATGAATTATGCGTTTCCTGCATTGAGTCAGGGTTCTCATCCGTTATGATAGACGGTTCAGCCCATACTTTCGAGGATAATATCATACTGACGAAGAAAGTAGTCGAGTTCGCGCATAAGCATGACGTATCGGTTGAAGGCGAGCTTGGTGTCCTGGCCGGGATAGAGGATGAAGTAAGCCATGAGAAGTCAAAGTACACGAAACCCGAAGAAGTCGAAGAGTTTGTGTCGAAAACGGGAGTGGACAGCCTCGCGATATCGATCGGGACTTCGCACGGCGCGTATAAATTCAAGCTTAAACCCGGAGAATCAGTCCCGCCTTTAAGGTTCGACATACTTGATGAGATAGAGAAAAGGATACCCGGTTTTCCGATAGTCCTTCACGGAGCCAGTTCCGTTATGCCGGAATACGTTGAAATGATAAACAGGTACGGCGGAAAAATGGACAACGCGGTCGGAGTTCCGGAAGAACAGCTCCGCAGAGCCGCCCAGTCAGCGGTATGTAAAATAAATATCGATTCGGACGGAAGGCTCGCGATGACCGCGAAGATACGGGAGGTGTTCGCTACAAAGCCTTCGGAATTCGACCCGAGAAAATATCTCGGCCCGGCGCGCGACGAGCTTGTGAAAATGTATAAGCATAAAAACGAAAAAGTTCTCGGAAGCGCCGGAAAAGCCTGATCAGCGCGGCGATACGCGTTAAAAAATAAGCCCCTCTATCGGCTGGATGCTGAAAGAGGGGCTTATTTTGTTTCGTGGCACGCTTGAGCGATTTAAGGTAAAGGTCTGCCGCCGTATCAGGCGCTTTCAGGCCCGTAAGCGCGCGTATTTGAGGGGGAGGTTTTTATAGTAAGCCGCTTCTTTATATTTCCCGCGTTTTTCGGACCCTTTAGCGAATATGGCGCATTTTTTTTCAAGTTCACTCAGCGTGCATTGATAGTGGTCATTATCGAGGTTTCCGGCGTTAAGCATTTTTTCCAGCGCTTTTATCCTGAACCTGTCAAGGCCCCAGACGCTTGAGGACAACTGGTCGGGCCTTCCTCCGTCTTTTTCCGTGAGGGCTTCGGGGATAAGTTTTACTTCGTATCTGATAGCGGCTCTCAGCCAGAGATCATAGTCTTCACAGGCTTCAAGGGTTTCGTCAAACACGCCGATATCCGTGAATACGTCTCGTTTTATTACCGCTGTGGAGATACTTATACAGCACAGCCTGAGCGCTTTTTTATAGACGTTCCCGGCCGGTTTGTGATGCCTCGGTTTCTGCGGCAGGACTTCTCCTCTCCTGTGCCAGATCTCTTCCGTATGGAATATTTTTATGCCGGGATATTTTTTTATATGCTCCGCGGCTTTCGCGAGTTTATCGCTCAGCCACCAGTCGTCAGAATCAAGGAACGCTATGAACGCCCCGTTTGCCAGTTCAAGGCCGCGGTTCCGCGCGCGGGACACACCCTGTTTTTCCTGTTCTTTATATATCACGCGTTCGTCTTTGTACGCGGATATGAGTTCTCCCGTCCGGTCAGTTGATCCGTCATTGATAATAATGAGCTCGAAATCCCGGAAAGTCTGTTCCAGGACGGAGCCGATAGCTTTGCCGATAAAAAGTTCCCTGTTGTAAACAGGTATTATTACTGAAAAGAATGGTTGTTTACGCATGAAATTATTATATAATATCCGTAGGAAAAAGGCTATCGGGAAGGCTATTCCTTTTGGAGATCCGGCCCGGGCATAATCGCGATATGGAGCGGAAAATCATGTTTATTAAATTTACGGGCGGTATTCTTGCCATGGCGCTTATAGTGGGCTATATATACTGCCTGCTACGGCGTTTTGAGCGGGGGAATGTGTATTTTCCTTCGCGCGCCATGGCATATACCCCTTCTGAAACAGGCCTGGAGTTCGAGGACGTGTACATTACTACGAGGGACAACGTCAGGCTTAACGGGTGGTTCATTCCATCGGGAGCCGCTGACGGGAAAACTGTACTTCTTTTTCACGGTAACGCGGGGAATATAAGCTACAGGCTTGATATTATCAGGATGCTTAACGAACTGGGCTTGAACGTGTTCATACCGGATTACAGGGGGTATGGGAAAAGCGGGGGGACAGCTTCCGAGCAAGGCACATACCTTGACGCTGAAGCGGCGTATGAATACCTCTTATCGAGGGGTGACGTGGACGAGCAGAAAATAATCCTTTACGGCAAATCGCTTGGAGGGGCTGTGGCGGTGGATCTGGCGGCGAAAGGAAAAGGCGCTATGCTGATATTGGACAGCACTTTTACGTCGGTTGGCGACGTGGCCAGAGAGATATACCCGTTCCTGCCCTCGTGGGCCCTTTCGATAAAGTATGACAATATCGCTAAGATCAGCAAGGTTACGGTGCCCAAGCTGATAATGCACAGCAAAGAAGATGAGGTCATACGGTTTTATCATGGAAGAAAGTTATTTCAGAAAGCCTCCGGCCCCAAAGAGTTCTTTCAGTCGAAAGGCAGGCACAATACCGGGATAATAGACCATGAATACGATTTCAAGGAAAGGATCGGGGCTTTCCTTGAAAAACATTCGGTTTTAACGGATTGAGATTTTTTAACACTCGAGGAGTTTAAATGGGCGGCATGTTTAAAAAGAAGATACTTGTATCCGTGATCGGAGGGCATAAGTGTGATGAACGGGCAGCGGATCTGGCGAGGGAGATAGGCGGCATGATCGCTTCTTCCGGAGCTGTGCTTGTATGCGGAGGATCAAGCGGTATAATGGAGGCCGCGTGCCTCGGGGCCAAGTACGCGGGCGGGCTTACTGTCGGTATTCTTCCGGGAGAGGACAAGAATGAGGCGAATGATTTTGTCGATATCGTTATAACGACAGGTATGGGCTATTCAAGGAATACTATCGTGGCAGGCACGGCTGACATAGTAATAGCGCTTCCCGGGGAATATGGCACGCTTTCGGAAATAGGCTTCGCTCTTAACGCGAAGAAGCCCGTATACGGCTTCGGGGCATGGGATATAAAAGGCGTTGTGAAACTTGATTCCACGGAAGAACTCCGGCCTGTTCTTGAAAAATATGTTGATGGATAAGCCGGTCTTAACTTTCCAGGCGCCATAAAAAAAAGGTGATATATATGACAGGGTTGAAATTCAGGATGTACCTTCTGCTCGTTCTGCTATTCGCCATTATTTACGCGGTTATATCTATTATCGGCGTTCATATGGGGATCAGCAATTTCTATTTTTATATAGTGCTTTCCGCGGCTTTAATGTTCGCCCAGTATATGCTCGGGCCTAAACTCGTGGAGCTATCCATGAGGGTTAAATACGCGGAGAAGGCGGAATATCCGCATCTCCACGCCATGGTGGCGGACCTGGCTTCGAGAGCCGGGATACCTGTACCGAAATTGGGCATTTCCGAAGTCGATATACCGAACGCGTTCGCTTTTGGAAGAGGACGGTCGGACGGCAGGGTATGCGTTACAAGAGGGATCCTGCGCCTGCTCAATAACGAAGAGCTGAAAGCCGTGCTCGGGCATGAGATAACGCATCTTAAAAATCGTGATGTCCTGGCCATAACGATACTTTCCGTTATCCCCATGATCTTATACCGCGTGGCGTGGCATTTCCTGTGGTTCGGAGGAGGGAGAAGAAGGGAACAGGGCTCGAACGCCGCTCTTATAGGCATAGCGGCTTTTATGTTTTATTTCATAACGAATCTGCTTGTTTTGTACGGTTCGCGCGTGAGAGAGTATTTCGCTGACAGGGGGTCCATTGAACTGGGAAACAGTCCCGCTACCCTCGCCGCGGCCTTATATAAACTGGTTTACGGCTCAGCCCGGATGAAGAAAGAAGCGATAAGGAATGTTGAAGGGTTTAAAGCTTTTTTTGTGAATGACCCTTCCAGAGCCGTAAATGAAATAAAAGAACTCGCGCGGATAGACATTAATAATGACGGTACGATAGATGAAAATGAGCTCCGTATACTGAGGAATAAACATGTAACCCTGGCTTTCCGTGACAAAATGATGGAGTGCATGAGCACGCATCCGGATATGCTGAAACGCGTAAAACGCCTCGCTGAATACCGGGTAGGATCTTTCAGGGAGGGCCATGATAAATAAAATTGACGCTGTAATATTATATTTTTTTAATACGACATGCCACAGCGCGTTATGCGACAGGGTGATGCCGCTGGTAACACAGCTCGGGGATGGTTTTTTTCTGTTCATCGCGGCGCTGATACTTCTTGTGCCCCGGGATAAACGCGCGCGCGCGGCCGGCATATTGCTTATGGCGGGTATGACGTTTTCTTATCATATAGTCTCCGTTATCAAAGATTTGACGGCGAGGCCGAGGCCTTTTCACGCCCTTGATAACGTAAACACGCTTTTTACTTCTTCCGGGTACTCTTTTCCTTCGAACCACGCGGCCATGGCTTTTATGGCGGCCGCTGTGCTGTCGGCGTATTTCGGGAAACGTGTTCTTTTTTTCTCGCTTGCCTTAATAGCCGCGCTTTCGCGGGTTTACCTCGGCGCGCATTATTTTACCGATGTCCTCGCCGGCGCTTTACTCGGCTTTCTCACGGGATATATTCTTACCCGTATAATGGACAGTAGTGGAACTAACAGCCGGGCTTAAGAGGCGATAACAAAAGATCCGGGCACCGTAAAAATGATAAAAAAGAACATACTTCTTGTAAACCCGTGGATATACGATTTTGCCGCGTATGACTTATGGCTCAAGCCGTGGGGGTTCCTCAAAATAGCCGCTATACTGAAGTCCGCGGGGTTCAACACATATTTCGTGGACGCGCTTGACAGGCATCATCCTTCCATTGTAAAACGGGCGGCCGATCACGCTGACGGGACCGGAAAATATGAGGCGGAAGAAGTCGCGAAACCCGAGCCGCTTAAACATATCCCGCGACGGTATAAAAGATACGGCTTGCCGGAGGCGTATTTCATGGAAAGCCTTCCCGATGAAAACGTGGATATCGCGCTTATCACTTCAGGCATGACTTACTGGTACCCGGGTGCCTTCCGCGCTATACGCCTTATAAAAGACAAATACGGCCCCATACCGGTCGTTCTCGGAGGAGTCTACGCGACACTCGCTTTTGACCACGCCAGGATGAATAGCGGCGCGGATCACGTGCTGACAAATAAAAATATTCAGGCGTTATCGGATATCCTCGGCGCGGAATGTGATTTTTCGTATGAAAATATACTCGACACCATGATCGACTATTCATGGTATAAGAGGCCCCGGTACGGAGTTTTGCGCGTGTCGCTCGGCTGTCCTTTTGACTGCGCGTATTGCGCTCAGAAAGAACTGAGCCCCGCTTTTTTTGTGAAAAAACAGGATAAAGCCGCGGCGGAGATAAAAAAATTGTATGATATGGGGATAAATAAGTTCGCTTTTTATGACGACGCGCTTCTCTACGACACGGAGTATATAACGGAGTATATGTCTCGAATAAAAAAGGCGGGGATAACAGCGTCTTTTTACACGCCGAACGGGCTTCACGCGAGGTTCCTCACGAAGAAAACGGCCCGTCTGATGGCGGATATTAATTTCGTCAACCCCGTCCTGAGCCTTGAATTATCCGATGACGGCGAAGCCCGCAAATGGCATACTAAAGTGACGCGCGCTGAACTTGAAAGGGCGGTATCGTATCTTAATGAGGCCGGATACAAAAAAGGGCAATACACCGTCTATCTCATGCTGGGGGCTCCGGGTATCCCGATGGGAACGGTAATGGACAGTGTCCGTTATACGCATTCTCTCGGCGCTAAGATTTCTTTAAGTGAGTTTTCCCCCATACCCGGGACAAAAATGGCGGAACCTTTCAAAACCGCGATCACTGAACCGCTTTTGCAGAACAATAGTGTTTTCCCTTCATTTTCCATTAGTCAGTGGGAAGAAGTAAATTCCATAAAATCCGAGGCCCGCCGTTTAAACGCGGGAAACGCGGGTTAGTAATAGAGTTTTTTTGCTTTAAGGGGTACACGCGTTATGTTTTATTCCCGGTCGAAAAACGGGATGCCCAGAGAGCCGGCCATAGCCCTGGCTTTGTCCAGGGTTTCGTTGTATTCAGCCTCGGGGTCCGAATCCGCCACAATGCCTCCCCCTGACTGGAAATAAATGTCATTGTTCTTTTCGACCATTGTCCTTATCGCGATATTGAGTTCCATCGTGCCGTGAAAACTGATGTAGCCTATGGAGCCTGTATATATGCCTCTTTTTACGGGCTCCAGTTCTTCAATTATTTCCATCGCCCGTATTTTAGGGCATCCTGATATCGACCCGCCGGGAAAACACGCCTTTATTATTCCGGTGAGGCCGATATCTTTTTCCAGCTCTCCCCGTATTATGGATATGGTCTGGAAAACGGTGGGATATGTTTCTATCCTGCGGTGTTCCGTTACTTCGACAGAACCCGGGACGCAGATCTTCCCCAGGTCGTTTCGTTCAAGGTCAACTACCATGGAAAGTTCAGCCGCGTCTTTTTCACTTTTTTGAAGTTTGTCTTTCCCTTCTTTATCCCCGGACGGGTCGCCTCTTCTGGCGAGTGTGCCTTTCATAGGCCTTGTCTCAACGGTATTATCGGCCACTTTCAGGAAAAGTTCGGGGGATGAAGAGATGACGCGCAGTTTATCGAAGTTGAGAAAAGCGCTGAAAGGGGAAGGGTTCACGGCGTTAAGCCTCCGGTATAATTCATACGCGCTGAAAGCCGCGCGGGTCTTGAAACGTTGAGACAGGCACGCCTGGTATATGTCGCCCGAGCGTATGTAATCTATTATTTTTTTTACGCTTTCGATATAACTTTTTTTAGTGAAGTTCGACTCAAAAAGCGCCTGAGAATGTTTCGCGCTCTGAGCTATCCATGTATCCGCGCGCGGGTTTTTCAGCGCGTGTTTTATGCCCCTGATAACTTTTGAAGGATTTTTATCCGGTTGTGACGGGATATTTAAAACGCAGAGATTTATATGCCCGGGGCTCAGCCGGTCAAAAACAAGCACAGCCTGATAGAAAACAAAATAGATGTCATGAACATTGAGGTCATCCGCGGCTTTTGAAGGAAGTTTTTCCAAAACGTCTTTGAGGTCATATGAAAAATACCCTATGCCCCCGCACGAAAAAGGGAAGGGGGAGGGGTTTTTTATCCTATAGGAGTTTATTATCCGCGCGAGGGCGTTAAAGGGGTCGTCCTTCGCGCATATCTCGTGGCCTCCGATATTAATGTTGATCCTGTTCTTTTTCGCGCGGAATATGAGGAACGGATTAATACCGATAAAGGAATACCGTCCAGCGTCCGTTATCATGGAACTATTCAGGAAAGACGCTTCCGGAAGTTCCGCTAACCCCGCGAACAGGTCCTCCACAGGGTACCTGAGGCTTAGTGTCTCTATTTCTAAAGGTCCTTTGATAGCGGGTAAATAGTTTTCCATTGTCATGAATTTATAAAATTCGATATTAAGACCTTACCGTTTCCCGTAAGAAACGACTCGGGATGAAACTGCAGCCCTTCGACCGGCATGTCGCGGTGCCTGATGCCCATAATGACATTGTCGCCTGTCCACGCCGTTATTTCAAGGCATGGCGGCAGGCCGGACGTTTCAAGGGAGTGATACCTCGCGGCGTTAAAAGGGTTCGGCATATTTTTGAATATCCCTTTACCGTTATGGTATACGGGTGAAGTTTTTCCGTGAAGTATTTTTTTTACGCGCGAGATACGCCCCCCGAAAACATCGGCTATGCACTGGTGGCCGAGGCAGATGCCCAGTATGGGGACGCGCTTCGGCCCGAAGATCCTTATTACTTCGTTTGAGATCCCGGCTTCCGCCGGTGTTTTGGGCCCCGGTGAAATTATGATCTTATCCGGGGCAAGCGCCGTTATTTCTTCGACGGATATCCGGTCGTTCCTCCTGACAAGCATTGAAACGCCCTGTTCGGCAAAGTACTGGAACAGGTTATAAGTGAATGAGTCGTAATTGTCTATCAGTAAGTACATGGGTTGGCCTATACTGTTTGTAAACCGTTATGCCGCGCGGCTATGCGTTTTTTTTACTCCGTTCGGACGGTTTCATTTTTTTTATACATGCAACGACTTGCTGTGTGATGTAATCCGGCGTTGACGCCCCCGCCATTATGCCTATTTTGTCAGCGTGCCTGACCCACGAGGGTTTCAGGCCTTTAGCCGATTCTATCCAGTAAGTCTTCCTGTTTATGGTCCTGGAAATATTAAACAGCCTTTTTGTGTTGGCGCTTGTCATGGAGCCGATAATAAGGATAAGGTCGTTTTTGCGGGGAAGGGATTGTATCTCCTCCTGCTTTATCACTGTTGTCCGGCATGTGGTATTATAAAGCTTTACATCCGGTATGATCTTTTCAAGCTTGCGCATGACGCTTGTGATATTATCCAGCGATTGCGTTGACTGGGTTATTACAGCGGCTTTTTTTACGCTTTGAAAAACGGATCGGGAAACGTCTCCGGGGGACTCCACTATGAACGGCGTTTTTTTTAACTGTCCCGCTATGCCTTTGACCTCATCATGCCCGGTATCGCCGATGATTATAACTGTATTATCCTTTTCCAGTTTTTTCGCTATTCTGTAGATATCCCTGACTTTAGGGCAGGTGGCATCCACGATCCTGTATCCGCATTTCCGGGCTTTTTTAAACGTGCTTTCCGGCGCCCCGTGCGCTCTGATTATCAGAGTGGAGTTTTTTGACGGCTTTACGCGCGAGATCTTTTTGATCCCCTTAGCCTTTAGTTCCTCCACCACAAAAGAATTATGCACTATGTCGCCGAGTACATAGGCCTTTTTTTTTGTCGAGGCGAGGCGGTTGCATATGTCAATGGCCCGCCTGACACCGAAACAGAAACCGGAACTTTTAGCGATAGTTATTTTCATGCGACAAAAAACCTCCGTAATGCGAAGCGGCCCGGGCGCCGCGCCTTCCGCCCGATAAACGGGGCGCGGTTTTAACCGATGCAGTCCTTTAAAGCCTCGGCTTTTGTGAAAAATTGCCCGATAAAATGTTCCAGTATATCCCTGTATTTATCTTTTATTCCGAGTGAAGAGCATAAGGAATATGATTTTTTCAGGATAGTGAATGTTTTTTTCAGGCAGTATTTCCCGGCGCCTGACTTTATGATCATTTTTTTCATTTTCATCAGGTCAGCATGTGATTTTTTCTTTTTTTCCAGCAGTGTTTTAAATATTTTTCTTTCCGCGGATCCGAGATTTTTATATGTGTACCAGATCAGAAGGGTTTTTTTCGATTCACTGAGGTCGGAAAGAACGGGCTTTCCTATTCTTTCGCTTGAAGAAAAGACATCAAGCAGGTCATCCTGTATCTGGAAAGCGAGGCCGAGGCTTAACCCCAGTTCCGACAATTTTTTTATTTCTTTTTCCGGCGCTCCGGCCAGTAACGCGCCTGTAACTAAAGGCCCTTCAAAGGTATATCTGGCTGTTTTCATCGTATAGGTCAGAAGTACGTCTTTTTCCGAAATTTTGTCTATACTTTTAATATTGTTCACAACGTCAATAAATTCTCCTATTCCCGTTGAAGCCGCGGAAGATGTAAAGTTCAAGAGCGCTTTTCTCTGCCGCGCGGGGGCTTCGCTTAAGGACAGGAACGCCCTGACCGCGAGAGCGAAGATTATGTCACCGGCGACAATGCTTAAATTACATCCCAGTTCATTGTGTACCGGCATGGCGAATCTGCTGTTGAAAAAATGGTGCAGAGTGGGCTTCCCGCGGCGCAGTTCCGATTTGTCTATCACATCGTCGTGCGCGAGAAGAAAGTCATGCAAAAGTTCAAGGGAAAGGGAGCTCCGCAGAAGGCCTTTATCCGATACCTTCCCGCGGCGCGTATATCCCTTGTACGACAGTATGAAAAGAATAGGGCGTATCCTTTTCCCGTCTCTTTCCGCGAAATCCCTGATCCCTTCATAAATCACGGCAGATTCACGGCTCAGGCCGAAATCCGGCTTGATCTCTTTCAGGAAGGATCTGAGGCCCGCGTCAATATCATTTTTAAGCGCCTTTATCATGTCAAATACTTTAACATAACAGGCGGATCGCCGCAATATGTTTCAATATCCCGGGAATTTATCCTGGTGAAATAATAAGACATTATCCTTTTTCGCCGCATCTATCATCGCTTCGGTAAAGCCGGCTCTGCTGAACAGGCAAAAATGTTCTTTCCGGCCTGTTCTGCCCCAGAGAACATATTTTGATTTGGATTTTAATTCTTCATAAATGTTTGTGCCGAGGGGTTTAGCCGGCCACTTTACTTCTCCAAAAAGGATTTCATTCGTGGTATGGTTTACGGCAAGTAAGTCTATTTCCTGATTTTTATTCCACCACCGTCCGAAAGTTTCAAAGTGGAGCGGGATATTCCCGGTAGAGAGAGCTTCTTTCAGTATTTCAGCGGAAACTTTTTCATAATTTTTCGCGAGCAGGCCCGATATGGAGTTCTTTATCCTCGAAAGGACCTTGGATACATTTCTTTCTTCAAGAAATGAACGGTTCCTGAATATGAACCTGAACCGGAAATTGATGAAATTGTCGTCGATTATATAGATGCCTTTTCTGCTTTTCTCAGGTATTTTTTCCGTTACAGGTATTTCTTTTTTTGTTATATGGAGGCTGTCAAGTATGGAAAGATATCTTGAAACAGTCCCTTTATCGAAAC
>JBDRAX010000070.1:0-5804 GCA_043823375.1 Candidatus Omnitrophota bacterium
ATAAGATGGATCTCACTATTTTTTATCGCGTCGTTGATATTGGGCCTTCCCTCATGCAGTTTTTTTATCGCGGTATTCAGTATACTGTTTTCATCCAGCAGTTTGCTTGTTCCTTTTGTCGCGTAAATCGTAAAACCCATGTCCCTGAACTTTTTAGCCAGCGGCAGGAGGGCCGGTTTATCATTATCCGAGACTGTAAGGAGGACAGTGCCCTCCATGGGAAGTTTTGCTCCGGCCGCGTCCTGCGCTTTATAAAACGCCAGGCCGAAGGAATTCGCTATACCCATGACCTCTCCGGTCGCTCTCATTTCCGGGCCGAGCAGCGGGTCGACTTCCGGGAACATATTGAACGGAAAAACAGCTTCTTTCACGCCGACGAACCGCATGCGGCAGTTTTTTAATTCAGGAAAATCGCCCAGTTTTCTGCCCATCATTATCTGTGTGGCTATCCGGGCGACCGGTATACCCGTAACTTTTGATATAATGGGAACCGTTCGCGAAGCACGGGGATTAGCCTCGAGTATGTAAACAATGTTATCACAGATAGCGTACTGGATATTCATCAGGCCCTTAACTTTCAATTCCCGGGCTATAACATCCGTGTATTTTTCTATAAGCCGCAGGTGGTCCGGTTTTATCGTGCGGCTCGGGATCGAACAGGCTGAATCACCGGAATGGACTCCCGCCAGTTCTATGTGTTCCATTACGGACGCGACAAATGTCTTTTCACCGTCACATAACGCGTCTACCTCAGCCTCGACAGCCTGCTCAAGGAACCTGTCGATAAGCATGGGATGTTCGGGGCTTACCTGGATCGCTTCAAGGGCGTATTTACGCAGTGATCTTTCATCATAAATTATTTCCATGCCGCGCCCGCCGAGCACATACGAAGGCCTGACAATAAGCGGAAATTTGATATCTGCCGCTATTTTAAGCGCTTCCTCCAGAGACCTGGCGATACCGCTTTCAGGCTGGGGTATTCCCAGTTCGATCATTTTCGCGCGGAAATGCTCCCTGTCTTCCGCGAAATGGATACTTTCAGGAGACGTCCCGAGTATTTTTACTCCGTTATCCTTCAATTCCTGCGCGAGGTTAAGCGGGGTCTGCCCTCCGAATTGTACAATAACGCCATCCGGCCGCTCCTTCGCGTAGATCGACAGCACGTCTTCTACTGTAAGCGGCTCAAAATAAAGCCTGTTCGCCGTATCATAATCCGTGGACACGGTCTCAGGGTTGCAGTTGATCATTATGGAATCATATCCTTCATCCCGGAGCGCGAACGCGGCATGGACGCAGGTATAATCGAATTCTATACCCTGTCCGATCCTGTTCGGCCCTCCGCCGAGTATCAGCACTTTTTTATTTTTGCCGGCGGGAGGGGTAAAATCCTTTATGTCCGCGTATGTCGAATAATAATACGCGGCATTTTCCACCCCGCTTACGGGGACAGCCCCATAGCGGGCTGTTTTGCCTGTGGAGATGCGTCTTTCCCGGACTTCTTTTTCGGGCACATTAAAAAGACCCGCGAGGTATTTGTCGGCAAACCCCCATTCTTTGGCTTTTGCCAGGTCTTTGTCCGAAAGTTTTTTCCAGGTGAGGGCAAGCATATGTTCCTCAAGATCGACCAGTTCTTTCATCTCATTGATGAACCACTTTCCAATATACGTAAGCGCGCTGAGTTCTTCAACCGTGACCCCTTTTCTCAGGGCTTCATACATCAGAAAAACACGCTCACTCGACGGTACCGCCAGTTTTCGTTTCAATTCATCCGCGGAAAGCCGGTTGAAATTTTTAACCCCGCCAAGCCCGTAACGTTTGGTTTCGAGAGAACGTATGGCTTTCTGGAAACCTTCTTTAAATGTCCCGCCTATAGCCATAACCTCTCCGACAGATTTCATCTGCGTGCCTATTATGTCCTGTGCCGCGGGAAATTTTTCAAAAGCCCAGCGCGGGAATTTGACCACTACATAGTCTCCGCCGGGGGTATATTTATCAAGTGTTCCCTCTTTCCAGTACGGGATCTCATCGAGCGTGATCCCTGCGGCAAGCTTCGTGGAAATAAGAGCAATGGGGAACCCTGTCGCTTTCGAAGCTAGAGCCGAAGACCGGGAAGTCCGGGGGTTTATTTCAATTACTACGATCCTGTCGTCCTTAGGATTATGCGCGAACTGGACATTGGTCCCTCCCACAACGCCTATGGCGTCGACGATTTTATACGAAAGGTCCTGCATGCGTTTCTGCAGAGCGTCGGGAACTGTCAGCATAGGGGCTACGCAGAAGCTATCCCCCGTGTGAACACCCATGGCATCGATATTCTCTATGAAACAAACCGTTATCTTCCTGTTTTTTTCATCGCGTACTACTTCAAGTTCCAGTTCTTCCCATCCAATGACCGATTCTTCCACAAGTACCTGATGTACAAGGCTGGCCGCTAACCCGCGCGTCACGATAGTTCTGAGTTCTTCCACGTTATACGCGATCCCGCCTCCGGTGCCTCCCATAGTATACGCGGGCCTTAACACTACAGGATACCCGAGTTTGCCCGCGATTTCTTCCGCTTCTTCCACTGAATGGCACGGCTCGGATTCAGCGGTCGGTATGCCGAGTTTCTTCATGGTTTCTTTGAAAGATATCCTGTCCTCACCCCGTTCGATCGCGTCCGCTTTAACGCCGATGATCTCAACGCCGTATTTCTCCAGTATGCCGGCCTTATATAGACCCGATGACAGATTAAGCCCCGTCTGCCCGCCGAGATTCGGGAGTAAGGCGTCCGGGCGCTCTTTAGCAATTATCGCCTCGAGGCTTTTCAGAGTGAGCGGTTCAATATAGGTTTTATCAGCCATGCCCGGATCTGTCATTATTGTGGCCGGGTTTGAATTGACAAGTACAACCTCATATCCTTCTTTTTTAAGCGCTTTACATGCCTGCGTGCCTGAATAGTCAAATTCACATGCCTGGCCTATTATGATCGGGCCTGACCCGATGATCAACACTTTATGTATATCATTGCGTTTCGGCATTGTTCCTCCTTTTCCGAAAAACGCGTATAAAAAAAAAGCGGCTCCCTGTTCTACAGAGCCGCTCTTGAAATTATAGCGCGTTATCCCGGTTCGCCACCATTACTCCATTGTAACCAAAAAAGCGTTTCATTACACCATTGTAACAAGGTGTATTGTACTGTATAAAATTGACTCTTTCAAGCAATTTAATGCGGCGCTCCGCCTGGGGATTTTGTCTGAAAAATATATCCGTAACCAGCGATGTTACGCGTAAATCAGCATCTCGGCGACTTGACGATATTCAGGTAACGTGTATTTTCCGACAGGGCAGTATGCTAACTGTTTTTTAAGGCAATACAGCCTTTTCTCGGGGCTTTCGGCGATCAACGATTCTATGTAATTTTCAAATTTTATTACTTCAGGCCGCGCGGGGTCTTCGTAACTGAAATGAGTCCGTACGAGATACTTTAGAAGCGTATATGCCGCGTTCCCTTCTTTTTCCGCGTTCCACGACAGATACATTATTGAGTAAATATCCCGGCGGTATTCCTGCCGTTCCCGTTCGTTAGTCTTGTTAAAATCCGCGGTATATGTTTCGTCGACATTAAGCCGGATAAACCGCGTTTTCCTGAAACTTTCCTGGATAGCCGCGCCGTCAATATCCTCAGGCAGGACCGCCATTACTTTATCAGCATCAACGCCCGCCAGTTTAGCGCGCAGTTCTTCTTCTGTCCCGTCATACACCTCGATATTAAAAAGCCTGCTGTATGCCGTTGTATCATATTTATGTTCCTCGCTCATGTTTTTAAAGAACCTTTTAGGCACGATGAAAGTATACGCGGGTTTATTTTCCGGATTCTGTGAATATTCATAGGGAATTGCCCGGGCAAGAGTCTTCATACGGTTCAGCAAAACTTCTTTCCACCTTTTTTCCACTCGTGCCGCGAGGCGCGGGTAGTCGCTATCATTTTCATGACGGTATCCGGGATCTTCATGTTTTTTTTCATGTTTCAGAACGTCTACCAGCAAATTTCCGCCGTCTTCATCTTCCGGTTTCATTAAGAGCGAAAATGCCAGATCTCTCGCCATCCATTTTCTGCCGCCCGAATGTACAATTGCCGCGTCACTCAGAGTTTCGTTTTCGCCCGTAAAGATCGCGCCCAGATCAACGGACAAAAGCCCTATTCTGAAACCTTCCCGGGATATGCCCGCTTCACGCAGCGCGTATTCCAGATTTTTACGGATCATTCCGTCAGATATGAACTCGGAAACAATTGATTCCCTCGAAAGGGTATCATTGAGTTTATCATCTTTGTTCTCTATGATAGCGTACTCACAAAGTTCATCATAGTCCGCGCCCTCAAAAATAAGCTCCGCGGCTTTACCGCGGCTGATCAATCTGACGATTTCCGGGTCTACGACATCATCATCGATGTTCCCGACATTGACCACGCCGTTCCGAGGCTGTTTGCCGTTTTGTTGTGTTTCAGCCAGTTCTCTTATAAAGTTGTTCATGTATGTCGTTCCCGCGTCAGAATTGGGATCGATATTCATCAGGCGCAAAAACATTTCCGCGTATTTAATGGCGATCGCCTGTTCGGGGGTTTCTTCCCAGAACAGAATTGTACCTATTTTTTCAGGAGTCAGCGATTCGCTTTTCGCGCGCGAACCATATTTCCTTTGCCACAAAATAAGCAGTAGCTTTTCAAGCCGGGTTAACAGCCGTTTTTTTACTATAGCCCCGAAAACAGCTCGCCAGGCGCCGCTCTCCGGTGTATTCTCCAGAAATACCATTACATCTGCCATATAACCGAGAAACTCACTGTCCGAGTATATACTACTGGTATACATAAGGTTTAAAGCGATCACCCAGGGTTGAAATTTATTAGAACTTTCCGTAAGTTTTCGCATAAAATGTAGTATCGCGGTGTAAGGCGGCCCATATTGAGTCCCCAGGTTGAAAATAAAACGATATATTTTTTCCAGTTCAGTTATAAAAGCGTCATTATCCGCGTTGTATTGCTGAAACCAAATGTCCAGTTTACTGTTTAATTCTGTGAAAGCATTTTTATTGCCATTATTTAACGAAAGATCCTTCGCGCAGGCCGCCATAAGAACAGACATAGTATGGATAATATCAGGGAACTGTACCTGCGGCATAGTTGTTAATGGCTTTTTCCCTTTCATGTTTTTTTCATCCGCGTTACCAGGCGACACAGGAACATCCGGCATATCGGATTTTCCAGCGCCTGTTGACGGCTCAGGTATATAACCGGATATTGACAACAGGAGAGCCCGCATATGTTCTATTATGATTATTTTTTCCATACGCAAAACCTGTGTTAATATGCGCCAGTAAGCCGATGCCGCAACATCAGACGCGATGATATTGTCGAACTCCGCGTCTTTAAGCGCCAGTATCTGCTCAGGTTCAAAATTCTTATACGCCGCGATGAATGTTGTGCAGAGTTTTTCAATTATCATGTGCCTTGCTATGCTGAAAAAGCTCTCAGCATTTTCATCTTTTCCTTCCGCGCCCATCGGAGCCAGGTACTGTTCCATAAAGCTGATAAAAGCCATATCGGCAGCACGTATCCCGGCATAAATAAGGCAGGCCCCGAAAATTTGATAACCTTCACATCCTTCGGGTAGTTCCCTCAGTTGATCCAGCAAAATAGATTCAGGTTCCGTAGCCCCGTACTCTTCATCTCGAAGAGTACGGGCCATGAGATCAAAGAGGCTCTGAATTATTTTGTCCTGCTTTTTCCCCGCGGCTAAACGTAAACTGTAAAATTTTGTAATAAA
>JBDRAX010000071.1:0-2372 GCA_043823375.1 Candidatus Omnitrophota bacterium
GCCGGCTGAAGGCGCTTCATGACCCGTGTTCTTTATAAATACGGCGCTTACGTATCCGACGACACTGTTTTTCATGCCGTAAGTATCTCCGGAATTGGCGTATTTTAAAACTTCAGCCTTGTCAGCGCCCAGTTCTTTAGATACTTTCATAACGGAGTATACGGCGCCGAAACCGCACATCCTCTGGTTATTCTGGTCCAGAATACTTTTATTGTAATATTCCGCGGGATCGAAATTTTTTATTTTTTCCAGGGTATCGGCATCCTGCCGGTTTGCGGTGTCGTACGGAAGATGATGGCACATATCCGCGCTCGCGATCACAACGTACCCTTTTTTGTCTTTTAAGACGTTATATAACGCGTCAGCCAGTATATCGCAGATCTCGCGCCTCTGGTCAGAAAGCGCTATAAGGACAAGCTTGGCGTTTTTCATGGAATACTGGACAAAAGGTATCTGGAGTTCTATGGAGTTTTCTTCCGTAAAAGCTTCCCGTATCCCCTGTATATGACTGTCCGAATTGAGTATTTCATTTGTAAGAGTCTCATCGATCCTGGCTTTTCCCAGCGGTGTCAAAAAAAACGCGTCTGTACAAACAGCTATTCGACCGGGAAAATATTTCCTATGAGTAATGCCGACAATTATTACGGTTTCGGGCGGCTTTTTCATAAGCGCTTTATACGCGTATGCCGCTACCGGCCCTGAAAATCGTAAACCCGCGTGAGGGGCCACGGCGCCGATGATCTCACCATTGATCGGTTTCATGTCAGCTTTTTTAAAATAATTATCCAGTTCAGCGCTGAGTTCAGGCCCGGTAGCCGGATACCAGCTTCCGGCCAGGTCGGATTCTTTAGCGTCAGACTGTGATAGCGTGAACAATGAAGTCAAAAGTGTTATTAACAGTATACATAGACTATGTTTTTCCATACAGCGCCCCTGAAATAAAGATTTTTCCGCGGTAAATATCGTCCCTCGCGCTCTGGCCGCGGATCACTCACAGAATTTATTAAAAGCGGAAATTACCGCATAACCGTAACAAACAGAAAATATACGCAACAAAGTGCCAGAATTATTACCGCTGTCACGGTGATCCAGTGAACGGAGTATTTCATTTTGCCCAGAACGCCTATACCTCTTTCAAGGTTTTCTCCGCAATACAGGCATAATAGCGCCTCATCGTCATAAACAGGTTTTCCGCAGTGTGGACAAATGTATTCAGCCATTTTTTTCTCTCAAAAGCTTAAACGCGGCTCTCTCTGTCACAGTTTTTACTTCAGTGAAAAGCCGTTGATCGCGAAAGATCCATACGCTTCGCGCGGGCCTTTGAGAATAAACGGAACATTAAGATGAAAGATCACTGCATCGAATGAATTTCAATGTCATCAGCCTGTGTGTTCCGGATCATATCAAAAACACCGCTGTTGAGAGCGGTAACACATTGGAAGCATAAGTTACGGATATCCGGCCCTGTCTCCATCCATAGCCCGTTGTAGTCGCTGACAGTATAGGGATATTTACCATCGACGTACATCTCAATGATCTCAGAACTCGCCGCGGAGATCACATATCCGAGCTTTCGCCCTCTGTTCGTGATCAGCCGCCGGACAATTATGTGTACATATACTTTAGGGCTGTCTTCCACTATCTGAATATCGGCGAGTTTTTTTAAATATTCCTTTATGAAGTCAGCGACCTGGGATTGTATTTTCTGTTCGCCTACAACTTCGAGTTTCACGGGTATTTTTTCGTTGTCGGCGCATGCGGTAAAGTCAAAGATGGCAAAGGTAAAAAACAGGAGTAAGGAAAAAACTAAGTGAATATTTTTTGATCCGATATGTCTGAAACTGTAATTTGATAACATCAAAACTCCGATACCGGGATACAGCCGCCTCAAGCACTCATGAGCCGCTGGCGCTGGATATTTTTTTGTTCTCCCCTGCGGCATATCAGGACAGAACCAGATTTAACTCAACGGTAATTTTACGGATTAATGGTGGAGCTGAGGGGGATCGAACCCCTGGCCTCCTGATTGCGAACCAGGCGCTCTTCCAGCTGAGCTACAGCCCCATTACCAAGGAATTATACCGTTTATTTCAAGAACAGGCAATCATATTCTGTTAATATTTTCCATTGTTACAAACGATATAATATTATATCATTGCGGCGCAGATGTCAAAATAAACCTGCAAAATTTTACGCTATGCCTGACAGGTGAGTCTTATAACATAATTCGGGGCATTACCTTCCAGTACGATATGCCCTTCTCTGGCAAGCCAGCCTAAGCTCATAAGTATGATCTCTTTGTCTTTCTGGAGATCGTTTACAAGCTCATCCATTGAAGCGGTTTTATTGTGATTATCAAGGTAATTCCATAT
>JBDRAX010000072.1:0-15832 GCA_043823375.1 Candidatus Omnitrophota bacterium
TCATGTGATATCGACATACCTTGATGAATCGGAAGCGTTTGAAATCCAGACCAGAGGAAGGGCTGACCGCGGTAGAGATGAAATACAGGGTTCGTGGGAAGGGCTGTTTTCTCTTGATGAGAATATTTTTACGGAGCACAAAGATCTTCTTACCCATCACCTTGCCGGACTGGAAAAAGCTATCCGCGAAGGCCGGAAAGAAAAAGGGGAAACTCTTATATCAGAGGCGCGTGAATTGATAGTCAGCGAAAAGAATATCTCTGACAGCAACAGGCGGAGGTATGAAGACGAAGTTTTTGAATACCAGGAGAGGATGTTAAGGCTTCTTGGCATCACGGAAAGCGAAGACGGTTTTATCCGGTTTCTGCTTATGGCAGGCGCTTATGAGGGAATAGCAGGGAAGGCATCTTCCGCCCGGGCTCTTTCAGATCAACTGAATACGCTACGTGAAAATATCAGGAAAAGAATAAACATGGATCTGGAACGGTTTCAGAGTGAACAGCAGAGAACAAGAAACAGGATAAACTACCTGGCGGGCCTTTCGAAGTCAGGGTTCAGGGGAGCTTTTACCCGGTTTAATGAGGAATTGGTTTCCGCTGTAAGGATGGCGCAGAATTTCAATTTAAAAGTTAAGGATACCGGGGACTATATTAGCACGCTTATAGCGGGAGAAATGGGATGCGCGGTTTCGCGCGTACGGGCGAAAAAGAGTATACGATCTATGCCTGGTACATTAAGAGGAAGGTCTCAGGCGGCAGAGGCAAATATAAGCCTACTCGCGGCACTGAGCGCCGGGGCGGGGCTTGCTTTTTTTGGCGCGCGCCCGCTTTATGTTTGTGTCTTGAGGCCTGTATTGTCTTTTTTCGCGCTGGAGGCGGCTGTTACTGCCGTAATTTCAGCGGCGCTTTTGATCCTGGCTATATCACTCAGGCAGGCGTATAGCGGTAAGATATCCGTTCTTGACCAGTCTACTGCTGATTTTATGAGGTTCACCGCGGGGATAGGGAAAGGCAGCGGGATAAAGGCGTTTTTGAAATGGATAGTGGTTATGCTTCTTCAGCTCGCGGCTGGCCCGGGACTTTACGCCGGCGCCGGCACGCTTGTAACGGCGGTCGCGCATCCCGTTATCCTGGCTGGTTTCGCTCCGGCCGCTATTCCCGCGGCGTTTACAGGCATATTAGCGGCATTGGCCGCGAATCTGGCATTGATAGCGGCGCATAAAGATAAATTCAGGGAAGTCAGACATGTTTCTCCGGGCCGTTTTAAGCACGGTTTTAATATTTCCATCCGGACTATGGCGTTTTTAACAGGTTTAATGCTGGCCTTCGCGGCAGGCGGCGGCGACCCTGTTCATACGGGCCTTGGGGTAGCCGTAATACTCGCGGCAGTGCTTGTCTCCGGTGTTATTGAAAGACGGTCGAGTATGTGGTACGCGGAAGGCGCTGAAAGCCGGGCGGAGCCCCGCCGATTTTATAAGGAAAAAACACCGGAGTGGGCAGGGGTGACTTTTGGAGCCGCGGCGACAGGTGTAATTGTTATCCTGATATCACTCACGGGCGCAGGAAGGATCTTTGTGCCGCTTGTTTCGGTTACGGCGATAGCCGCAGGTATTATGGGTATAGGTATGGTTCTTTTGCAGACCATTCAGGCCGCGGAGCTTGCAAGGGACGCCGTAAAGGATGGCCAGAGCCCGTTTAGAGCGGCTGTCGCGTCTTTTATGCCGAATACGCGTAATATCATGATGTACGTGATAGCGGTACCTTCACTGCCTGCCGCGGTTTTTAGTTTTACGGGTTTTGTCCCGGGCCTTGTTTTCCTGACAGTATTTCTGACAGCTGTCCCCGCGGGCATTTTTATCCTGTATCGGTACAGCGTGAACATGGATAAATTTTTTGGGCGGACGCTTTCGAAATGCGCTTCAGACATTGTGACGGGAAGCATGATGATACCCGCCGCAGTTATTCCCATGGCGGTTTTGCCGGAAACGGCCTATAACGCGCAGGAAACGAAGATAATGGCATCCGCACCAGTGAAGAAATACTCAAGAGAGGAATTAGCTGGGATCAGGATCCTGGGGGGAAATATAAAGAGGGTTCTCTCTTCCGTCATGTCTCGGGGCCTGAGGTCTTCTTTTGACGCGTATACCGGGAGCGCCGGACGGATATTTTCCGGGCTCAGGGGAGATGTGGAGAGAGTTTACAGAAATTTCAATGGAGAAGACGATCTCCACGCGAACAGTATTTCTCTGAAATGCGAAATGGAACCGACATCGGACAACCCCGGTTTTACTATACTGCGGATCAGGGAGCACGGGGAGTATGTAAAAAAAGGTGATTGGCTGTATGAAATAGATTCATCGTCTTTGAAGAGGGAAAGGGATGAAGAAGAGATACTTGTTATAGCGACAAAGGGGATCATAACTGAGCAGGAGCAGATACTTGAAGAAGCCGATAATCGGAAAAAAGCTTTAATTTCGCGGTACGAGAGGGATATAACAGCGGTTAACGCGGAAATAAACTCCGCGCGCCTGATGCTCAGCGCCGGAGAAAAAAGGATAAAACAGCTTGAAGATAACATTGTACTGCTGGATGGATATGTAAGGGCGCTAAGTGTGCTGTACGAAGAATCTTCCGAATCGAAGGTCAGATATGAGAAGGCTCTCGAAATGAGAAGAAACGCTGTCATAGAGAAAAATGAGGCGCGCGGGCGAAGAATGAAGGCTGAGGAGATGCTGAAGGCAGGTAATGCCCGGCTTGAGTATTTGCGAAGCGGCAGGGCACAGATGATCGGCAAGCTCGACGGTATCACTGAAAGGGCTGAAAACGCCTTGCGGTCCGCGAGGAAACAGCTCACGATCCGGGAGCAAAGGTGTAAGGCAATAGAAACAAATATAAGAGGAGGTACGGTCTATGCCCAGAAAGACGTAGTTGTTGCCCGTCCGTATGTTACCGGACGGTATGTTTTTTCCATTCCATTTGAACCTGGTAGAGAAGCAAAGATCGGGCAGGGCTGTTCAGTGACGAAGGGACAGGAAATCATACGCCTTGTAGATCCGGATTCTCCGTTCGGAAGATTTATTTCTGTCGGGCAGAGGCGGAGTGATGGGGTTATAATGTCAAAAGCCATGACGGGCGAGAGTAACAGGCAGGGTAATATCGGCCTGCCCATTAAAATGATCGTTCCGGAAGGAACTCTTGTTCGCGGGCCGGAGGGTACACGCCAGGGGGATATTATTGCGCGGCTTGATGATTCGGTGCTTGAGGACATGAGAAAACAGGAGGAAGCTAAGCGGATAGAAGCCAGGCGGCTTATAGATGAATATTCTTCTTTGCTTGATCGTGCCGAAAAAATGAAGTCGGTGTATCTTGATATGGAATATCCGGCTATATTGAAAAAAGCGGAAGCATTGTTATCGGAAGCCCGAAAAATCAGGGAAGCGCGTCATGGAATAATCTCTCTGGCTGAACAGAAAAAGATCATTCTGAAGGCGCGGTTAGACAGTTTGCGGGCAGCGGGCGTCCGTAATGCCGCGGCAAGAGTTGAGATCATGTTAGCGCGTATCGCTTATAATACGGCTCTGGCGGAAGAGGAAGCGGCTCAATACGATATGGAGTTCTCGCGGTCCATGGAAGAGGCGGCGGAAGCTGATCTGGAACGTGTGCGCGTTGGCCGGGCGATAGAACTGGCCTATTTAGACAGAGAGATAAATATATACCGGGAAAAACTCAGACTGGCCAGGGAAACTGAGATCATAGCCGGCCGAAGGATAGAGTTCTACCGCCAGCAAATCGCTAATTGTGTTATAAGGGCTGACAAGACCGGTAGAGTTTCCTATATTAGTGATCAGAGAATTACACTCATGAGAGCGGATCTGAACCCCGCAGAGACAGAACTTATAGTGGGTGAGGGCGCAATTCTTCCGCCGGGAGTGCCTTTTATAAAGATAAATGTAGATGGGGAGGGGCGGTATGGCGGAAAAGGTATGGTTGACTCGTATCTGTCAGACATATTTCCGGTAGAATCCTCATCCAATACGCGGGATTCTGTAGTATGCGGGATAAAGCCTTTGAGGCTTTATAACATAACCGGGTATGGAGCGACACTTACATATGTCACGGAAGAAGGCACTGTTATTAAAGAAGAGGACGTAGGAAAACTGGTAGTGGCGCGTTTCGATTCATCGGCCCTGGAAATGGAAAGAGACAGGGAGGCCGCGCTTTGCGGTGAGATAAGGCTTGCCATTACTTCGGCGGAAGCTGTACTGAAAGAGGCTGATATACGGAAAACGAATTTCATCAGTAGGAATGGGAAAGAACAGGAGACGGCAGAGGCTAAGATAAAGAAAGCTCAACAGATACTGGAAACGGAGCGAGATAAACTGGCAAAAGCGGAAGACAACATTACGCTGGCCCGCTCGGAAGTGGAGAGGTTGGCCTCTTTAGCCGGCAGAGGGAGTATCTCGCCTTTTGACCTGGATAAAGCTGTCTTAAGGAGGAGAGAAGCTGAGACAATAAAGCAGGGTTCTCTAATTGAGTTATCGCGCGCTCTCAGGATACTTGAAACGGCCAGGGCTGAACTTGATGCCCTGAAATCATCGGAGGCAAAAGAAATCGCCTTGCTTAATGGTATTATTGAAAGAGCCGGTAAGGATATTATGTTAGCTGGGGAACGGCTGAAAATCCACGAGGAAAGGCTTGGAATAATTAATGAGAATATAAAGAATTGCGTTGTGTACGCCCATAAAACGGGAGTAATTTCATACGTAAATATTACAGGAACGTGTTTTTTCAGCCTTCCGGTCCGGCTTGTCCCAGGGACGGTGAAGATCGGCCCGGGGATTACCGCGTGGTATGGCCAGGAGATAATGCGTATTAACAGTGACAGGGATCCGGCCAAGGGCACACCCTCCGGTAATACGCGGGGCAAGTCTACTTTAACAGGTGCGGATGTCAGTACAGCGTGTAACAGCGGCTCAGGGATTTTGTATCCTGCCATAAAAAAACTCAGGGTTAAAGACGGAGAGTATGTTGAAAAGGGACAGGTGATAGTTGAGCTTGAAACTTCTGCCCTGGAACAGATGAGAAGAGAGGAAGAATTAAATTTAGCCGAGTCAGGAAGGCTTGCCGAGCGCGCGGAGTCCTCACTTAATGAAATTATCGGCAGGAAAAAAATTTATATCGAAAAAGAATATACGGCTTTACTTGCGGAGGCAAGAGCAGTTCTTAATTATATGGAAGAGACCTGTAAAGGCAGAAAAGAAAGTTCTCTCACGGCGGAACGCCGGGTTCTCATCAGGAAAAGACTGCTTGAGATAGCGGAACGCGATGTAATTTCAACTGCCGAGCTTCAGGGAACAAGGAGCGCTTATAACACGGCTGTCATGGAACATAATAAAGCGTTATCTGAAGAATTTATCGCGCTGTCAGCTAAAATGACAGCGGAAACGGATCTGGCCCGCCTCATAAGTGACAAGGAGATAAAACTGGCTTATTTTGACAGAGAAATAAGTATAGCCCGTGAACAACTGCGACTGGCCCGGGAAAAGGAGGAAACGAGCCGGAGGAGAGAGGCTTTTTACAGAACGCAGATAAGCAAATGCCGGATAAAGGCGCCTGCCGCGGGGATCGTTTCCTATATACATGAGTTACCTGTCGATTTTCTGGGGATCACTCTTGAAACAGTCCCAAGGGAAAGAATTATAGCGGAAGGCGAGGTAACAGGCCCCGGCCCATTCATCCGGATAACACACAGCGGGAGAACCTCTGACACGGAAACAGAAAGCGTGAAAAAGACCGCGGCACATGGCGCGCGTACTATTTCGGAGAAAGAGAAGACAGATTCGAAGGGCGTGTTTTCCCTAACATGCGGTATTCTGCCGCTTGAGATGGGGAGAAGAGGTGAACACGGATCCATGGTCAAGGAGATCGCTCCTGAAGGCCCTGTGAAAACAGGTCAGCTTCTCGTGAAATACGATACATCGCGCCAGGAAAAATTGCTGGAACAGTGGGAAAGTCGGATGAACGAAGTCGAGATAGTCTCAGTTGAAGCGGCAGAGATGATCCGGATCTATGAAGGACAAAAAAAGGCCCTGAGGGAGAGAGTAACAGCTATTAACGGAATTCATGAAGCGTGGGCGCGCTGTGGTAAGGATATGTCCGCGATCGCAATGGAGATGAAAACAGTGGCTGAAGATAACATATATTTAGCCCGCAGGGATATCGGCAGATTAACCGGTTTGAGGGGGAAGGGTATAAGTTCTGAAAAGGAACTCCTTTCCGCGGGTATATTGCTTGAAGAAGCGGTTTTTGCCGGCCACAGAGCCTGGAGAGAAATATTTTCAGGCAGGTTTATGTCCGCTGAGGGGGATAACGGCCCGGTAGTTGAGAGAAGCCGAATGGAACAACAGTTGAGGGAGCTGGAGGGCCTTATAGAGAGAGCTCGGGCGGATAAAGCCGCGGCAGACGCCAGTATAAGGATTTATTCTGAAACGATAGACTTGATCAAGCGGAATATAAAGAACTCAGTTATAAAAGCTGAAAAGGACGGCTTTGTAGAATACGCGCATGATACGGGCGCAAGTTTCGCGGGTATACCGATTAAACGTTCAGCCAGGCCTGTATATATCGGCCGGGGCTCTGTGGTCAGGAACGGCCAGGCTGTTATGTATTTTTTCGATGAGGATCCGGCAGGCATTGCTCGTGGCGAGGCGGAAATATCTGATGAAGGCATTCCCTTGATATCGGACGTCAGTACCGGTGAAAGTGACTGGACGGGTCCGCTTGGAGCAAGAGTATTATCTGTCTCAAAGAAAACAGGGGATTCTGTAAAAGCGGGAGACATTATTTTAGTGCTTGACCCTTCTAATCTGGAGGATATGAAACGACAGGCGGAAATGGATCTGCTCGAGACCCGGAGGCTCGCGGATGAATACGCTTCTTTGAGAAAGGAAAAAGAAAAACTCCTCGAGGAATATCTCTCCAGGGGACGTTCCTCCGCGATCCGAATGGCGCGGGCCAGGGTTGATTCCGCGAAGGAACTTCACGAATCCGCGAGGGGTATTGCCAGCGATTTTTCGGAAATTACGGGAATAAAGGAACGCCAGTACCGGAGCCTGTTGAAGATACGGGACCGGGGGGTGGAATCCGAAAAGGAAGCGGAAAAGGCGAAAGGGGAGTGGAACTCCGCGCTGTTAGAGGAGAAAAGGGCGGTATATAAACTGAGATCCGCCGAAGTAAAACTGGCCGAGGCGGAGTATAACCTCAGGATCCTCGAATGTGAAAATACTGAAACGGAATTCGAACTGAGAAGCGCGATAAAAAAAACCGGAGAAATGGGAGCTATATTTCAGGAAAACGCGGCGATATGCGAATCCAGAAAAGATTTTTACCGTAGACAGATCGAAAATTGCGTCATAAAAGCTCCCGTAGACGGCAGGATAAGCTATAATAACGCGGTATCCTATACATTTTTTATAGACAGGCGGGTCCCGAGAGAAGTCATAATAACTCCGGGATCCCATATCCCGCCGGGCATTATTGTTGCCACAATACAAAGGCCTGACAGCGCTGATGTTCCCGCGCCTCTGGAATTAAGGTTTTCGGCCGCCGGATTGACAGCATGCATTACATTTATAGTCCTTATCTTCCGGGAAACATTAAAAAAGATAATATCAACATACTGGATCAGATACAGTGGTGATCCGTATCTTAGAGGCCGTCCTGATCCGGATTCTTTTACTTTCGCGGAATCTGTCCCTGAAGGAGAAAACGGCGTGCGGGAAAAAATTTTGCGGAAATATAAACACTATGATCTGCCAGGATTGCTTGCCAGGGAAGCTGTAATCTTTAGAGAAGGTATCGCCATGCTGAAATCTCTGAAAGAGATGTTTCTTGAGAAAGAGCGTCCTGATGGATCCGCGTCAGCCGGACAGGAACCGGAAATTCAGGATGAAGATGAAAAAAACGAGACTGTAGAAGAGAAAGAACAAGTAACGCCTGGGCCAGGTTTTCTTGCCGCGGTACTGATAATATTGAACAGGATCATATTGCTTTTAACTGCGGGTGTTGGCGGATGCGTACTGATCTCACGTTACGCCTCTCAAAACAGCCGGTTCTCTCTGGGGAAAGGAGTCCAGTGGTATTGGTCTCTGGCCGGAACCTACCCCGCTTTAAATGTCCTGAGTTTTATTGTTGCCACGGCTTTTGTTATGATCGCGATATCCTATATAGCAGTGACAGCCGTGGATAATAGTAAGGAATCGGCAGGCAGGATAGGGATTTTCGGAAAAAGGCCGGGGTTATTATTCATATATTTCGCCCTTAGCGCGGGTATCATCGCGTATTTTTCCGGTATTCCTTCCATCGCTTCCTGGACCCAGGCAAGGGAAGTGGCAGAGATAATTCTGGCGGCGTTAGTTTTTGTGACATATCCTTTATCCATAGCAGGGACATTTCTAATCGGGTTTTTCGTCAGGAAAATGGTTTTGAGGGTCAGGGTACCTTTTGTTTCAGGCATGTTCAAACTGAGGTACAACGCGGTAAATATGGATTATTCAGAGGGGATAAAGCGGCTGTTTAAAGGGTGGGCCGTTTGTTCCTTGATAGCGGCATTTCTGTTTTTCGTTACGCCGTATTTCATCGCTGTGCCTTCAGGTACAGGGCCAGGCATCACATTTAAGTATATCGCGGGATGGGTTCTGGATACCTACAACGGTATTTCCGCCGTCAGGCCGGCCGTTGAGGTTTTCCGGTGGAGCGTTACAGTTATGACATTATCGGCGTTATTTGAGCTGATAATCAAAAAAGGCACACGTTTTTTAAATGACGACGTTCCTGCTTTAAAACGTGTGATATCAAAATCCGCCATCGTGTTTCTCGCGGCAGGGCTGTTATACCGGGTTACGCCGTTCCTCCCCGGTTTGCTGGGTTTTCCTGCCGGAGTCACTCCTTTTCACTTTCTGATGGTGGGAGAGGTAGTATCGGTTTTCCTGCTTCCGGTCAGTTTATATTTTACCATAACCATATATATCGTGAGTTTTTTCGCGCGGCGCGTAAACCGGGTATATCAAGCTCCTCCCCTGCTGAATTACATAGTAGCGAGATTCCGAACTAATTATCCCAGCCTTATAGCGGAGCAGAGGGCGGCCATATTTAATCTTTCAGTGATCGCGGCCGCGTGTGTCCTGGCCGCTTTGTCGCCGGATCCTCTGCTATTCCGTGCCGTAGGCTGGTATATCGCTTTTTCCCTGAGGAATCCAGGGATCACGCTGGTTTTATGGCTGGGTTTTACGGTTTTTGCCGCTATAGCGTTCGAAACTGTATTTGACAAAATAATGAAAATATTTCCCGGGACGCGAAAACAGCCGTTTGAGCGGATAATTAAACTCGTATCCTTTTTCAGCGCGGCCTTTCTGATTTCTTTATATGTCATGGCATTTCCGTCAGTTCCGGCCTGGTCACAGTTTACCGCGTGGGTTGAGGTCTTTATGCTGGGGTCGGTCATTATCGGTATGCCGGTTCAGATAACAGGGGCATTTTTTTCAGGTATCATGGCGCGTGTTTTATACGTGAGAAAACTGGTCCCTTTTCTCGCGCATGTGAAGACAAGAGTGCGTGATCTGGAGATGCATCAGTCAGAAGCGTTGCTGTATCTTTTAAACATATGGAAGTGGCTGATCGCTATTACAGCCGGCTTGTTATATTCAGCTTCTCTTGTTTTCAGCTCCGCTCTGCCGGGGGTTAAGGCGCATGATCCGCAGCTGTATTTCATATATGACAAAGCGGTGAAGCTGTCGCTCTTCCTTACTGCACGGTATCCGTTTATCAATGTTCTTTTGTGGGCCGTGAGCATAATACTTTTAACTGTTGTGATAGAGACATCGCTGAAAAGAGCGGTCCGTCCAAAAAACGGGGATGAATATATTATCAGCAGGCTCGGGTGGAAGATACCTTCGGCCGCGCTTTCAGCAGGCATCGCCTTATTGGCCGGCTTTTTCCCTTTGCGTCTTAAAGCGTCGGTAATGGCCGTATCGCTTGTATGTATTATGGGTTTCAGCGCGCTGGAGCTGATCCTGAATACGGCTCTCAATGGAAAAGCGTCAAAAGTGAAAGATTTTGTCAAAGGATTATCGATACCGGTTTTGGCAGCCGGCATTATTTCCATAATACCGGCTGTTCCCGACGCCGCTTCCCTGGCAGGTTTCCGGATTGCCGGTGTGGTGATAGCGTTAGGTATGGCTGGTATCGCGGTTTATTTCATGTTAAGCGCTTTTATTATGGGGCTGTTCACAAGGCGCGTAAACCAGGTAGTCCAGCCTCCGTTTGTGTTTTTCTTTTTAGTCGTAAGGTGGCGTTCGGAAAATCCGCCGCTCATTATAGTAAGGAACATGTTTGTTCTCGCCGCCGGTATGACTGCTCTGGCTTATGTGATGGCGGCACAGTCGCTTCTGTTAGGCGGGATCATGGCGGCAGGCCTGGGATCTTTGATGGCCGGGGCGTTTGTAAAGTGGCTTGTTACGGAAAAAGCTTTTAAAGCCAGAGAGCTTGATCCCAATCGCCGTGAAGAAAAGTTTGAACTCGAGAACGGAAATAACGAACCGCGGATCGCCAGGGATATGATGGAAGCCATAGGTATGACCGGTGATAAATATAATCCCACGAAGACCTATTACTATAATCACAGCCTTTATCTCGATACACCAGGTTACAGATGGAAAGGCCTTTCTTACGCGGCCAGGCACCCCTTCAGTGAGATCCGTGAGTGGTTGGCGGCATTTCCGGGGCTGTTAACGTATTTTGCCAGGGAGGATAATTACAGGGAATACAGGTTCAAGGCGCGCGTACGATGGTACGGCGACAGAGAGCTTATATCATGTATGGAGCGCTTGAAAAGCAGTCCTGATATGACCGCGAAAAATTTTATAAAAGCTTTGAAAGGGTCTATTCCGAAGGGTAGTGATCTTTACAGGAGACTGGAACTGGTTCTATCTAACCTGCCTGAAAATGCCGGAAAATATCCTGTCGGGGAACTCAGGTTGAAACTTCTGGAACTTGCCGGCCAGACTGAAGAAGATAAAGGTAAGATCCATCTGGAGATAAAGAACCGTCTGGATACCAGGATGTGGAAATTTGAAACCGGCGCGTGGGAATGGGCTGTACCTCATATACTGGCCCTTGCTGACGGCGGGGGAACGGTAAAAATGAACGGCGAGAGATATATTTTTCGAATGGCCGGGCAGAACAGAGATTTCTTCGCGGCGGGAAACGGGAAGGCGTATCCGGTTATTTTCCGGATAGATAAGAAGGGTAAGAAAATTTTTCCGGAAGAAATAGTGTGTTCTGACGAAGGATATAAACTGGCTATGGACCCGAGGACAGGAGAGATATCCTCTGTAGAAAAGATAAAACGAGCAAATCAGGGGTACAGGGTGGAGTTTGGAGGCGGAGAGAGCCTGGTCTTTAAGGGCAGTAATATAGACAGGGGAGTAGACCCGGAGTGGCTGCCTGAGAAGTATAAGGGAAAGAAATGCAGGGGGGAATGGAAATCCGAATACGGATTAAAGAAATTCTGCGCTTATATAAAGAGATACGGGCTTATACCCGCGGCCCAAGTGAGCTATGAACGGCTGGAATATGTCAGCTCGGACGGAGAAAGGGAAAAACTGCTGGAGAGGCTGATGCCTCTGGCGCGGGAATACATTAGAAGAATAAACGCGGATTATGGCGCGAAGCTGGCCGGTATTATAAAAAAGATGCCGGTCAGAGAAGATATGACAAAAGATGAGTTTGTATCTGAGCTGAAAAAAGAAAGCGCGGAGGAATATCTGCGGGGATTTGTTTCCAGGCTTGTGACATATCTCGATATGAACAGTTATATCGGGACAGTGAAACTCAGAAAAGACCTGATAGATCTGGCAAAAAAAGACGCGGCGTACTGGCGCGGGATACTTGATTCGAGCGCTGGAAAATACCTGCGCGCGATAATGAATTCAAAAGGAGCGCGCTCCCGTGATATTAAAATAGAGCCTGAAGACCTTGAATATCTTCGCATGACACTTGATATGAACGTAAGGTGGAGGGTGTGTGACGACCTGCATAATCCCACGCTTTTTACGGGCCTGGGAGGTTTCAGGAGGACATGGCCGCGCCATACGATACTGGAAGTCAAATACAGGGGCCAGAAGGCTTCGCCATGGGTCTACAGGATGATAGAAGCTCTCGACAAAAGGAGAGAGAGCCAGGAAGTGAACGAATTTCCCATAAGGAGACAGCCTGCTGGAAAGTACTGCGACAGCGTAAGCGCGTGGCTGTACCATAAATTACTCTTGGGGGCGTTCAAGGCGCGGACCGCGCGGCAGGACATGTTACGGCTGGCGGGGCTGGAAAACGGATACCCGGAATCACCCAATTCCAATAAATGGGAAGGCTTTACCGGACAGCGTTTCGCGGAGGAGTTCGGTATGGAGAAAGATAGCCCCTACAAATTCCCGTATGGGATCGAACCTCTCGGCTACGGTGTATCAGGGAAAAGCGGCGGTAGTTTTCGTAAGGCCTTTTCCGTGGGTTCTGCCGCGGGTAAAAAACTTGAAAAAGAAGCCGGGGTGACAGGATCTGACATGAAAGACAACGGCGCGCGGGAAATGCCGGAGAAGGCCGGTTCTTTACCGGAAAGGGATCGTATAGCGCTATCGAGAAAAGGTGTAACAGATGCGGCCGCGCCTGATACCCGGAAAACGCTTTATCCCGGATCCACGGAACAACCGGCCTTAATAACAAAGGCTGTTATCGGTCCTGATTTTGAGCTTATCCCGGAGGCGGACGATAAACCCGTTAAACCCGCGTTCGGGTGGCGTGATCTTTTAAAACGGTTTAATATATTCAAAAAAAAAGCGGAGCAGTCAGAAAACAACAGATGTATTTGAGGGATACCGGGATCTTACGCAAGGCCTGTTAAAAAAAGCGCGTGATTCAGGCAGGATATATATGCCGGAGAAAAAACGGGTTGAGGTCGTAAGAGGCGCCGGTAATATTTTCAGTGTTTACGGCACGGGTGGAACGCTTGTAGTGGACGTGAATACGCTTTTTCCTGTTACTGATGGCGCGCCCGGGAAGAAAAATATCCTTGAAGAGATCAGCTTCTGGTCGTTACTGCATGGTATCAGACGGGCGATGTTATGGAAAGGCGGGCAGGACAGGGACAGGCTGATTTTTGAACTGGCTAATATTCTGGCAGGAGCGCGCGATTTTCTCTCAATGCCGGACGCGGCTCAGGCGGAACTTTTAAAATACCTCGAGGCGGAGGGCGCAGGCAAAACCGGCAATACCGCTTTAAAAGAAGTGTTTGAGCTGGCTATGGAAAACAGCGGCGATGATAAAAACCCGGGTGCGCCGGATGCCGGGAAGGCAGTGGGAATAAACGGACAGCAGTGGTTGTTAAAAACAGTTCCGGTTCTTAATGAACTTTTTACCGGTTCTTCCGGAGAGAGTGGGATAAAGGATGAGGAGATAATAGGCGAATATGAAAAAATAGACGGGCAGGAGCGTGAATGTTATCTCAGATTCATGAAAACACAGTATAAGCATGCGCATGGCATGGAGATGTCAGAAGGTATATTGAGGGGGCTTAAGAGCTTGGGCGCGGATCTGAACGGCTTGCGGCGCATTCACGGCGCGCTTATTGAAAAGCTGGGCTATTTTACTCCTGAGTTTAAAAGAACGCTTGATGAAGATTCTATACTCTGGCTTGCGCGGGCGGGAGGGGCGTACCTGGAGAAAAGAAACGATACTTTGAAAAAAAACGGTATAGCCCTTTCGATGAAATTTTTAAGGTTTAATGAAAACGCTCTTAAAATCCTCCAGTTTAATAAGGATATTTCTTCGGAGGAAGATTTCGATGTTATGCTGGGCCTTTTCGCGCGGCAGGGAAAAGAACTCACTGAAGAAAATTTTGAAAAGTTTATCAGCGGCAGTCTGTGCCTCGGTACGCATGAAGCGGAATACCGAAAGGTATCGGAGAACATTCTGAATGTTCTCCGGGATGAAGTTGAGTCACTCAACCGGCCTGTAGAACGCATCAGGGCAAAGATAAAAGAGATTAAAAGGCGTATAGACGCAAGAATGGGAAAAATGAGGGTATTAAATGCGATGGATCATATGAGAATAGCGTATAACAAGGTTCTTATCAGGCGGGAATCACGGAGAATTGATTATGAAAGTATCGTCAGGAGGCTTTTCTCTGAAACGGAAAACGTAACCGCGCGTATGATATCCGATGTTCTGAAAAACGATATGTTCTATAAACCTCTTGTTGATGCTTCTGTTGATGACAGAAACAGGCGCGAAATACTTTTGAAAACATCCGGGTACGTAGAAAAAGTGAAAGAAGAAATATCAAGATTCCTGAATAAAAAGCTGATCCTGGAGATTATCAGGGAAACGGTAGCAAGCTCGGTAGATTTCGAGCTGAATCAGTACAGTATGACCGAAACAGGAAAAAAAGATTTTGAAATGACGCTGGATAGTATGTGTGAAAAGTACGCGAATGACGCTACAGGCAGAGTGTACGCGCGTATTACAGGGCAGACGCAATCCGGCCTGACAAACGCGGAAGAAATCGCTTCTCTGTTCAAACGGTTATCCGCTAAAAGGCCGGTCCTGTCAGGGATCACAACAGCCGTTGTTTTTTGTATAATGGCCGCGGCGGTACTATTCTATTTTCTTTCAGGGCTGTGCGTCGGCATTTCAGGTGCCGAAAAACCGTTTCCAGTGTGTCTTATGTTCCTGCCGCTAATAATTTTACCGGCTGATATTTTCCGGATGGTGCTGATAAAGGCCGTTGGAAAAGAAGCGGCTGTCCCGGATCCGCTTGATAGTGATAAACATAAAAGTCCGGCCATGACTGGTACTGATGCGGTTTCCGTGAGGGAAGACGTGGCTCTGACAGAAAAACCCAGAAATGAAACCGATGAAAAACGAATTGACACAGGGCTCGATATGGTTACGGATCCGTTCGGCAAACCGGAAAAGTCGGAAGCGTTGAAAACTGCCGCGGCTGTGATCAGATATAAACTGCTGGAGGCTTCGGGCGATAAGGATTTCGCGGAAGCGTTCGCGGATGCTGTTTTCTCTTTTTACAGAGAGAAAAGGCGTATCGTGTTCGCGTTTGACGTTTATCTGGGCGAGCGGCAGGGGGAAAAAGGGATAAAACTTATAGAAATGATAGAGGACCTCAAATCGGATCACCGCTACTCTGAATTTCTCGGGAATATGGAAGTTATACGATTTGATACGACCAGGAGGGATAAAAAGGGGCTCAAATCCTTACAGGAAAGAATAGACATGGGAGCGCTTGTTTTTTCATTCGCCAGAGATACCGGGCAAGCGCGTAAAAATCTGAAAGATATGGGAAACAGAAATAACCACAGGCTATCTTACATAAATGACCGGAAAGTTTCAGAGATCCTCTGCACGGAAAAAGTGTATTATCCGATTTTTGAGATCGTAACTATAACGCTCGCCAGGTATATGGATGAAATGCCGCTGGAGGAGATAAAAAATGTCGGGGAAAAAGCTGCCATAACCGCGGAGGAACAGGGTGGCATGCTTATTTTCACGATATTACCTTCCATAAAACATTTTGAGACCAACAAGGAACAAGTGCAGTATTACGCCGCGAAAAAACAGATCCTGCTGGCCGCTTAGCCCGCATTTCTCAGTGCGCCACGAATGATCGCAAAAGTGGTCAGCGCTTTACATAAGATGAGAGTAGGCCTCTCGAAGCCGTCTTGCAGGAGAAGGCTTCAAACTGCCAGAATGCTGCTCGGAGTGTAAACTTG
>JBDRAX010000073.1:0-13167 GCA_043823375.1 Candidatus Omnitrophota bacterium
CAGATCAAATGAAAAAAGGGCTTGAAAGAGCTCCGCATCGTTCACTTTTTAAAGCGCTTTCATATACAGATGAAGAATTGTCCCGTCCGATGATAGGAATAGCGAATTCTTTCAGTGAAGTCATACCCGGGCACAACCATCTGCGAGATATAGCTGAAGCTGTAAAAGCCGGAATACGGATGGCCGGCGGCACTCCCATGGAATTCAACACAATAGGGGTATGCGACGGCATAGCCATGGGGCACAGCGGCATGAAATTCTCGCTCCCTTCGCGAGAGCTTATCGCCGATTCAATCGAAATCATGGGTACGGCGTATCCACTTGACGGTATGGTCTGCATATGCGACTGCGACAAAATAGTGCCGGGCATGATAATGGCCATGTTAAGGCTGAACATACCGTCAATACTTGTAAGCGGAGGGCCGATGCTGGCAGGATGCAGGAATAAGGAAGCTATTGACCTTATCACCGTGTTTGAAGGCGTAGGCGCGCGTTCATCGAATAAGATCTCCGATGAGGAAATGAAATATCTTGAGGATATGGCCTGCCCGGGGTCCGGGTCGTGTTCCGGTATGTTTACGGCCAATTCCATGAACTGCCTGAGCGAAGCTCTGGGGTTAAGCCTTCCGGGGAACGGCACGATCCCGGCTGTAATGGCGGCCAGGCGGCGCCTGGCGAAGTCAAGCGGCATGAAGATAATGGAACTGGTGGCGCGGGACATAAAACCGCGCGATATTGTCACGCAAAAAGCGTTTGAAAATGCCATCACCGTTGAAATGGCGTTAGGCAGCTCGACCAATACCGTCCTGCATCTGCCGGCAATAGCTAACGAGGCCGGGCTTAAGCTTGACCTTAAGATATTCAATGAAATAAGCGCCCGGACTCCGAACCTCTGCAGGATCTCGCCCGCGGGGCACACGCATATGGAAGATCTGGACAGGGCAGGAGGCATAACCGCTGTAATGGCTGAACTGAGCAAAAAAAAACTTATCCACACGGATCTCATCACGGTATCCGGCGCGACTGTTAAGGAAAATATACACAGCGCTGGAATCCTCGACGCGGACGTAATAAGGACAGTGGATAAGCCTTATTCGCCTGACGGCGGATTATGCGTACTCTTCGGGAATCTCGCCCCGCAAGGAGCGGTTGTCAAAAAATCGGCTGTAGATGAAAGTATGCTTACCCACACAGGGCCGGCCAGGGTATTTGATTCAGAAGAAAACGCGATGAAAGCCATCATGAACGGAGAAATAAAAAAAGGGAATGTCGTTGTTATCCGTTATGAAGGCCCGAAAGGCGGCCCCGGCATGAGAGAGATGTTAGGGCCTACTTCCGCGATCGCTGGCGCAGGCCTCGACAAGGACGTGGCACTTATCACTGACGGCAGATTTTCCGGAGGGACCCGAGGAGCCGCGATCGGGCATATATCTCCGGAAGCGCAGGAAGGCGGAGTAATAGCGGTCGTACGGGATGGAGATCAGATAAAGATCGATATTCCCGCGAAATCCCTTGAACTTCTTGTTGACTCCTCAGAAATAGAAAAACGTTTCCAGCAGTGGAAAAAGCCGGATTACAAAATTAAAACCGGCTACCTGTACCGATACGCGAAACAGGTGACTTCCGCGGCTACCGGAGCGATTTTTAAACAGGATAATTAATATGTATTTCTCCATATCCGCGGAGAACTAACCCTTTTCCGCGGATATGGTGCCCGCGTGGCAATAAGTTTCAGGTTCATTTACGCGCGTCATATTGAACTATATTGCAATTGTTAACGCAAACTGGTATTATGGTTTACAATTATGGGTAAGAAAAAAGTAAAAGAATATCTGAAAATAGCGCTTACTGATTTATTGCACAGGGCTGACGCGGTACGGAAAAACTACGCCGGCAATAGGATAGAACTCTGCGGAATAGTTAACGCGAAATCCGGTTTATGCGGTGAAGACTGCAAATTCTGCGCTCAATCCGCCCATAACGGAGCGGACACGCCGGTTTACCCCTTGAAGCCGGAAGAAGAAATTGTAAACGCCGCCCGTAAGGCTGAAACAGAAGGCGCGGCCCGTTTCGGCATAGTAACCAGCGGAAACCGGCTGGATGAAAAAGAAATAGCGATGATCGGCGGAGCGATCGAGAAAATAAAGAGCAAAACAAACCTTTCCGTCTGCGCTTCTATGGGAGCTCTGGATGAAAAATCCATGGTTTTTCTTAAAAAAGCAGGGTTAACAAGATACCACCATAATCTGGAAACTTCAGAGCGCTACTATTCATTTATTGTAACCACGCATAATTACAGAGAACGCGTAAATACGATAAAATCCGCTTTGGATGCCGGGCTTGAAGTTTGTTCCGGAGGGATACTGGGCATGGGAGAGACATGGGATGACAGAATAGACATGGCGCTTCTTTTAAAGGATCTGGGTGTGAATTCCATCCCGTTAAACTTCCTTGTACCTGTAAAAGGAACTTTTTTCGCGGAAAGAGAGGCGATATCCCCGATCGAAGCCCTGCGGGCGATCGCTCTTTTTCGGATGATCCTACCCGATAAAGACATCAAAATAGCGGCAGGCAGAGAATCCGTATTAAATGATTTCCAGGGCATGCTGTATTCCGCCGGAGCTAACGGGATGATGATAGGCGGATATCTTACGGTAAAGGGGCGCTGCCCTGAAGAAGACCTTAAACTTGTCAAAGCGGTGCGCGAATTATGGAACAGCGACTGAAATTTTCAAAAGAGGCCAGCGACAGTATCCACAGGGCGCTTTTCATCTTATCGCGTAAGCAGGATAACCGCATCGCTTATAACGGCAGGGAATATATTGATTTTTCCTCGAATGACTACCTGAGCCTGGCGGGGCATCCTGAGCTGAGAAAAGCCGCTGGCGAAGGGCTTACACGCGCTGTAGGTACTTCCGCTTCGCGCCTTATAACAGGGACAACGCCTCTCCACGCGTTGCTTGAGGAGGAAATAGCCTCTTTCAAAAATAAGCCCGCGGCGCTTATTTTCAATACCGGATACCAGGCCAATCTCGGCATCATAAGCGCGGTTTCAGAAAAAAAAGACGTTATCTTTTCGGACAGGCTGAATCACGCGAGCATTGTGGACGGGATACGGCTCTCAGGATCGGATTTTTTCCGTTTCCGCCATAATGACACCGGGCATCTTACCGCGCTTCTTGAAAAATACAGGGGAAGATACGATAACGCGCTGATCATTACGGAAAGCCTTTTCAGCATGGACGGTGATATCGCTCCATTGAAAGCGATCACAGAGCTCAAAAAAAGGTTCGACTCCATCCTCATGGTCGATGAAGCTCACGCTTCGGGTGTTTTCGGAGAAAACGGCAGCGGGCTTACCGGCGCTTACGATATAAGCCCTGATGTTGATATCATAATGGGGACGTTCAGCAAAGCCCTGGGAGGATTCGGGGCTTACGCGGCGTTATCGAATGAGATGCGTGATCACATGATCAATCATTCCAGAAGTTTCATTTATTCAACTTCTCTGCCCGAATGCATAATATCCGCTGACCTTGCCGCCCTCGGACTGGTTAAAAACGAACCTTTCCGAAGAAAAACGCTCCTTTTGAACGCTGAATATATGCGTAACGAATTAAAGGCTTCCGGTATCAGCGTAACAGGGAAATCACAGATCATACCGTTGATCACAGGAAGCAATGATGAAGCGGTGCGTCTAAGCCTGTATTTACGGGAAAAAGGGTTCTGGGCAGTCCCTATCCGGCCGCCAACAGTTCCGCGGGGAAAAGCACGGGTGAGGGTTTCCTTAACGTATAACCACAGTAAAGAGACAATTGATAGTTTTATCGACGCGATAAAAAAATATAATATCAGATATGGATAAAAACAAAGTTAAAGAAAATTTTTCCAGGTATGCCGGGAGTTACGATAAATACGCGTCCATTCAGAAAATAGCGGCGAAAAAACTGGCGGAGGAGTTTAACGGCAGCAATTTCCGTACGATCCTCGAGATCGGATGCGGTACAGGCCTTTATACGGGCCTGCTCAGGGAAAAATTCGGTAACGCGGAAATAACGGCGGTCGACATCTCGCCGGACATGGTAGGAACGGCCCGTAAAAAAATGAAATCAGCGGATATTTCTTTTATTGTCTGCGACGCCGAAAAACTGACTCCGGGGCGAAAATTCGATCTGGTCACTTCCAACGCGAGCCTGCAGTGGGTTCAAAACCCGCCCCGGCTGTTCAAAAAGATAGCGTCAATGCTTACGACACGCGGGGAATTCCATTTTTCCATGTACGGGCCCGATACGTTCAATGAATTAAAAGAAGTGCTCGGAGTACATTACGGCAGGCGAAAATGGTTAAGCTCAGCGATGTTCGCGGATCTGGAAGAAACGAAAAGCAGCCTTAATAAAGTTTTCACAAAAGTTAACGCGGAAGAAACATATATAAAGGAGGATTTTTTCTCGCTCATGGATTTTTTGAAAAGCATTAAACATACCGGCACACGCGGGGAAGGGCTTGGAAGCGCATTTTTCCTCGGGAAATACGCGATAAACGAAATGGAAAAAACATATATACGGCGGTTCGGCAAGATCACGGCGACTCATCACATATATTTTTGCCGCTGCGTATCTGAAACAGGGGGGAAGCGCGCGTGAAATTCGCGATATTCATAACCGGAACGGACACCGGCGCGGGTAAAACAGTTATTTCAGGATATTTACTCCGTTTTTTACTGGAAAAGGGGTATAAAGCGATCACCCAGAAATGGGTCGAGACCGGATGCGACAGGGGGCTTTCTCAGGATATAAGATCTCATACGTCGTTATCAGGTAAAACTTCAGATAAAATTTTTTCCGGGGACAGGGCTCCGTATATTCTATCCTATCCGGCATCACCCCATCTGGCGGCGCGAGTGGACGGCGTAACGATCGACGTGTCCGCCATAATACGGGCATTTCATAATCTGAAACAGAATTTCGACGCGGTTATCGTGGAAGGGAGCGGCGGGGCCCTTGTGCCTGTTAACAGTAATAATTTGCTAATAGACATTACCGCCCGGCTGGAACTTCCGGTATTGATCATCGCTGAAAACAAGCTCGGCGCTATCAACCATACCCTGCTTACGGTTGAATCTCTGAGAAGACGCAAAATACCGGTTACCGGAATAGTTTTCAACAGGACATCCGGGAAGTACGATGAAAAACTGCTAAAAGATAACATAAAAACAGTCAGGGGTATCAGCGGCGAAAAAATTTTGGGAGAACTTCCTTATAACCGAAACCTGACTAAAAATTACGAAGCGTTCCCGCCCATAGGCGAAAAGATCCTTAAATCTCTTAAATCATTTTTTAAAACCGGTAGTGGTAAAATTACATGAAAGTATATGGAAAGAAAGAGGGATGGAATGGAACCACAGAGAGCACAGAGAGGATTAATGATCGGGGAGAAAAAAGTATTACGTGCGAAAAATTTTTCGCCCCTACAAATACAAATATTTTTTGAAATTGGCATAAATGCGGGTACCGCTCAGGTCATTGGGTGAGGGTATATATTTTTGCCTGATTCTTATTTTTTAAAGAGCTTCTGTGAACTCTGTGGTTAAATTTTTGACAATACTTCAAAACCGGAAAGGGAAAAATCGATGCGTAATTCTCTGGTCAGTAAAGACCTCGAATATATATGGCATCCTTACACTCAAATGAAGGATTGTGAAGATCTCCCTCCTGTCGCGATAAAAAGAGGCGAGGGGGCGAAACTTTATGACCATGAAGGAAATTTTTATTATGATACTATTTCCAGCTGGTGGTGCAATGTGCACGGGCACAACCATCCCTTTATCAAACAGGCGGTGAAAGAACAGATCGACCGACTGGAACACGTGCTTTTCGCGGGTTTCACTCATGAACCCGCCGTTAAACTGGCTGAAAAACTTATACGCATGGCGCCCGGAGAGCTCACAAAAGTATTTTATTCAGATAACGGTTCGACTTCGGTGGAAGTGGCGCTTAAGATGTCTACACAGTACTGGGCGAATTCCGGTATCCCGGATAAAAAGAAATTCCTGTCGCTCGATTTGGGGTATCATGGTGATACCATAGGCGCCATGAGCGTAAGCGGCTTAGGCCTTTTTAACAGGCAGTTCGAACATCTTTTTTTTCAGGGATATAAAGCGCCGTCCCCGTATTGTTACCGATGCCCTTGTAAAAAACGGCCGGATACCTGCGGCCTTGAATGCCTCGCGAAAGCAGAGGCGATCCTGAAAAAAAATCATAATGAAATATCAGGGATAATAATAGAACCTTTGCTGTTAGGAGCGGGAGGGATGATCGTTTATCCTGTGAGTTACCTTGAGGGGATATCAGGGCTTGCCGAAAAATATGATGTGCATCTTATACTCGATGAAGTAGCAACGGGTTTCGGAAGGACTGGAAAAATGTTCGCGTGTGAACACGCGGAGGGGATCAGTCCGGATTTCCTGTGCCTTTCCAAAGGGCTTACTTCAGGGTATCTGCCTCTGGGCGCGACGCTTACAACGGGGGAGATCTACAATGCCTTTTACGGTGATCACTCCGAGCGTAAAACATTTTATCACGGGCATACTTTTACGGCAAACCCGGTTGCCTGCGCCGCCGCTTCCGCCAGTATAGACCTTTTTAAAAAAGAAAACACATTAGAACGGGCCGCTGAAATAAATTCCCAAATCGCTATATTTCTAAAGAGCTTTTCTGACTGCCCGATAGCGGGCGATACACGGCACACAGGCGCGGTAGGCGCCATCGAACTTGTTAAAGACAGAAAGACAAAAGAAGCTTTCAACTTTGAGGAAAGGATCGGATCAGGTATTTACAAAGCAGGGCTCATGAAAAACCTTATTTTGCGCCCCCTGGGCAATATTCTTTATCTTTTTCTGCCCTTATGCGTGAAGGATGAAGAACTGACAGATATTTTTGAAAAGACCGCTGAAATCCTGCGTTCAGAATCAAAAAAATTCAGAATATAGGGAAGAAAAAACTGCATTTTTTATATTTAACATCTCCCAAAAAGCTATATTGTACATCTGTAAGTACTGTATAATACCCTCATGAGTATCCGCCGGGGAACAAACAAATTTTTTCACAAAATACTATCTTGTATCATTTGTCTGACGCTCATAACCGGGCATAATAATACTGCGTCCGGTTCAACTCCGTTAAAATGCGATCTTGGAATACCTTCACTGTTCAAACCGCTCACGGGCAGACAGATGCGTGATATCGGCATTATCAAATACTATATACGCTGCCTTTCGACCATATATCCCTATCCGGAGCTGATCCCGGGCGATGTAAATGCCCGCATTGAACGGATCAACGCGGATATCCATCTCGGTTTTTCGTCACCCGGCAGTAAGATCCGGAGAGCCGGGGACACGGTCCCGGCAGATAAACGGTATATCATCCCATGCAAAGTCAATAATGCCGCGTATTACGCGTATTTATCGTTTTCCGAAAGAGCCCGGTTCCCTGAGATCACGGTTTTCACTGAAACTGAATTCACATCAGCGCCTGAGAAAAGGCATTTCGGCCACGGCGCGCGCGATAAAGCGAGCGAAAAAAATATTTTCCATGAAGAAACGATCGACACACCTCTTTCAATACTTCACGGGGATGAAAATATCAAAAAGGAGATACGCGGGATCCCCCCTGATATCAAAACAACTATAAAGGATTTTTTCCGGGCGCTCGGCGGGACGGATGATCTGATAGACCAAATCGAAGATTTCATATCAAAAAACAGCGCGGTAAGCATTATCCCCGGTATGTTTCACGTGGAAATCATGATTAACGGGAGGAATACGCGTATTCCGGTAACACTTGATACGCCGCACGCGAGCAATAATTACATCAATATTCCCGTGCGCGGCGCTATAGATACTGAAAGCGCTACCGCGAAAAATAGGATCGCTCAAATCCTCGTACATGAACTTTCCGCTAAATGCCTTAAGCCATGCGGGTTTAACGCCATGCTCGACAAAGTTTTCGTGGAATGGGCCGAGAGCGGAAGAGATATCGCGATACTTCATAAATACCCGGAGATAGGCGCGGCCGTAAGGAAAATGGCTTTCAGGGATTTGTCATCCATTTCCCTCGCCGAAGAACGTGATTACAGCAAGAACAGTGAAAAACCCATTAAAAATATAACCACACCATCTTTGCCGTTATCGATAAAGATGAGCTTGATGCTGCCGTTACCCAACGCTGTAAATGCGGCTATGCTCCGGATAATCAAGGCAGTCAGCGTTGACCCGGAACTGGTAAATCTGCGGAATTTTCTGTGGTTTTTACGGAATATTAGGAAAAAACCGTTATTTGTAAAGAAAAGTTTGAAACCATCACTGCTTGAAGATACGCTAAAAGCTCTGATACCCGTTTCAGAGCCTGCCGGGAAGAGTGAAGGGCTTGAAGCGTTTATCCGGTTTATCCTGGAAGAAAATGTCGCCCTCGATATAGACAGCCTGCTTGATCTTTTCCCGGAAAGATCGTTTACCACCGGCATTTTTCAGATTATCGAGCGGCGCATGGAGGAAAACCCGGCCGGCAGGGAAATGATCATACTTAAAGTTTTTGAAAAGTTCATATCAATACCAGGCGCTGCTTTTGCCTCACCCGGAAATTTTTTGCGTATGATCACATATACGCAAAAAAACGGTATCCCCCAGAACGAGATACTCCCATTTGAACGACTCATGAAAAAAAGTAAAATATCTTTTTCCGGCATTTCTCTCGAGACTGTGGTAAATATGCTGGAAAGCGGGAACGCGGGGCTTATACAATACGGCCTCGAGGCCCTGTGTTTTTTAATGGAGCTTGATAAGAGCGCCGCGAACGAAGCGGTTTTGAAAACGATCATAGACTGCCTGCCGCGTACGGGATTATCCGATGAGGGGATCATGACGCTGGTTATGAACGCGATCAATATTTTAGGCACCCTGAATAGTGACGCGTTCACTGAAGACACGTTAACTCATATTTTCGACATTATGGAAAAAACGGAGAATAACACGCGTATAGCATTGGACATTATACCGATAGTTGCGTCCATAAACCCCGCCGCGTTCACGGAAAGCAGTCTCGCGTATCTCTTGGAAAAAACTTTAAACGCAGAAAAGCGCGCGGTAAAATACTACATAACCGCTGAGGACTGCGAATATATAGTAAAAACATATCTTTACACGTACAGCGATTCATTTACTGAAAAAAATTTTTGTATTCTGGAAAATATCTTAGCGCGTCCCTCCGTAAAAGCCGGGAACGCGTCAAACGGCGCGTTTTATTACCCCGAAGGCAAAACAACGGCTCTGCGGCTTTTCCCGCTATACGTGCAGGCCAGTGAAATTTTCGCGAGCGAAAAGAAACTCGGGCTATTTATCGCGAATCTCCGGTATGATCCGACGGGGTTATCCGACGGCACAGCGGAACTTTTTTTTAAAAAAAACAAAAAAGCTTTTACGGATAAAAACTTGCGTATTTTATACGAACAGATAAAGTTTCTTATCCCTGAATACTCGTCAAAGTTCGTGATAATACAGGCATTACTCCAAATGGCACCTCTCTTTTTAGCGGCCGATATCAGGAATCACAACACGCAGATGTTAGTATTTCTGCAATGCCTGCTTCTGGAAATAACCCATCCGGATCTTATGAGCGACATTCTAAGGATGTTTTACGGAATACTGGAACAATCTCAGGAAGACACGATTATAACCGGTTTTGTACATTCCCGTGCCCCTGTTTTATTCGTCCGGCGTTATGGATCGATTGACATTTCTCCGGAAATGATATTCATGATCGATTCCATTATGAACGGCCTTGCCGGTGAAATGCGCGGCCTGACACCGGCGTCGCAGCAATTCGTTAAAATCATTCTCACGCTTGAAGCGGTTGATCTTTCCCCGGATACGGACAGTTTCAGGGAAATATCTCAGCAAATGGAAAGAGATTTTAATGACCGGATAATACCGGCGCTGCGTGTAATCGAATTTCTTTTCCGCGGTACACCTGGCATAGATATGCGGATACGTTTTTTTGAATCGGAATACGGCAGAGAAAACATCGACCGGGTTAAGGATCTATTCGCGTATATGTCCTCGATCCCGTCTCATCCCTGCCCTGATGATATGGACGCCATGGGGAACTCCGGCGTCATAATGTACTCCGGGTGTTACCCCTTACTGATAGGAAGCCTTGACCATATTATTGACGCGGGTATTTTCCCGGAAAATGACGCGTCGCTTACAATGGGAGTAGAAACCGGCGAAAACAAGGGCGCGGAAGAAAAAAATACTGTCCCCGGCATAAATCTTATACCTGGGACAAGAAAACAATTTCGGAAAATATTTTCTGAAGACGATGAAAACGCCCGCGGTTTTGATTCGTACTTAAAACGCGTTATCCGCAGGATATCACTGAAAACCTCAGAAAACGAATATTTTGGCGGCATAATAGACCGGCTGATCACAGAGGCTTTTGACTCTTCCGACGAACGGCGGAATGAAGCCATAGCCCTTCTTGAGATCGCCGGGGGCAGCCTCGCCCGTAAGGCTTTGGACGGTATCGCCAGATCAGAAAAAAACGCGGAGAAAGAGAACGGGCCGGCTTACACGGATCTGATCGGGAAATATCATCCGCTTGACGAAGTAGACTTCATATATGACAAGGCGCGTAAAAAATATAAAGCTGGATTTCAAGCTGTAGATCTCGAAACTGGAAAAAAAGAGACGATCGTCTTATACGCCCGTAAAGCGCCCTCTGGAACATTCGAGAAATGCCTCGCGCTTGATATGCCGAACGAAATGCGCGAAAGACTAAAAAGTTTTCTTAAAGTATTCCCCCGAGACAAAAGATATCTGATCGAACCTAATTTTTACGGAATACACGGACTTGCCTCGTGTAACGCGCTCGCGATCGAGACGATCTTCGAGAAAGAAGAGATACCGCTTTTCCACGAAACGGCTGTTGCCGCTGGAATAGACCCGCTACCTTATATAAATGGGGGAGAAGCGGCGCTGAAAAAGTACATCCACAGCGGAAAAAATTACTGGCAGCACGAATATACACGGCTCCATTACGCCTTCAGGCTGTTTCAGCGGCAATACTGGCCGAAAAACGATAAACGCCTCACTAAACTTATAAGGAAAGCATCCTCACGAAAACATATCTTTCCTTTTAAACTGCTAATGAAATTACTTTTATCAAAAGACCGGCCGCTGCGTGACGCTGTACGGCTGATACCACTGCTTATAAACAAAGATCCGGCTTACGCGTCAGCGCTGAATTTTAAGATACTCCTCCGCGCGCTCCGGCGGATAAATGCCCGCGGAAAAACATACGAAGCCGACAACGCGGTAACAGCCATACTCAGGGCTTATAAATACGCGAATGCGGCCTCAGTACTGCCTGACATTTTCAGCCTTATTGAAAACAGAGTTTTAAGCGCTGATGTCATTGGAGTTATCGCCGACGGAAACCCCTCTGTGCTATCAGATACGCGCCGGACGATACCGCTTATAACCGGCCTGCTGGGATCGAAAAACACTGAAAGATTTAGAACAGGTATAGATATTCTTTCGGAAATAATAAACGCGGAAAAAAAATACGCGGCGCTGACATTCGAAACTTTTTTGCGAAATACGGTAAGAATACTTGAAACATCCGCAAGCCAGGATAAAGAACTTTTGGATAGTTCCACCGCGCTTTTAGAAAAATACGCGGTACGCTCCCCCGGGCTTTTTAAATTAGTATCAAATGATATAAATGACCTTTTTAACGACACTCTGCGTAAAATTCTGATAGACAAAAACGCGCGCGACTCACTATCCGCGCGCGGGCAGAACCTCGCGGCCGCCGCGAGGTATCTTTTAAAAGTTAACGCGGCTTTTATTAATGCCGGCCGTGAAAACCTTTCTCCCCGGTTAATTGAATTGCTTACGTTCATGCTTATGCTTAACAAGCTTGAACTGGATAAAACAGCCCGGGATTTTCTTGCTGAGCTAATGAAGTACCCCGAAGCGAGGCGCTGTATTAACGATAAATTAAGAGAAAGCCTGGCGGCGTCATTATTCATGAAACATTCAAAAACCGGACCGGGAGCCGCGTTTATCGGACAAGCTGAACTTATTGCGCTTTATCTGGATTCAACAAGCGCCACAAAAAAACTTACCCCCGGCGCCCGGCAGCTGATCAAAGTGATCATTTTAAACAGGCTGAGGGAAATCTATCAGGAAGCCGCGGACACAGGGGATAAGGGTCGATTTGATACCCGTATCGACAACCTTATCGCGGATATACAAGAGAATATCATCCCGTCCGTAAATATTGTAAGTACGGTTTTCAGCGATCTATCCCCCGTCCGGACAGGACTTGATTTTCAAAAAAGCGATTTCACGGATACCGGTATCGCAAAGTTGAAAAACCTTTTTCAATATTTAACCAACATTCCGGTATTTGACGGCAAAACACATCTCGAGGAATCCGCGGACGATCTGCGCGTGGAATTCGACGATTTGCCATATCCGCTGTCATCACTCATTTTTATGGAATTTTCCCGGCTCTCGCAGAGCGCGTTACAAAACAGCGATATAAAAAACACATCGTACCGGGCGAAAATACAGTGTTCCCTCACCCTGAAGCATTGTTCAGGTAAATACAATAATATCCCATTGTCAGGAATATTGAAAAATCTTGATGCCTACGGAAGAGAATATATCGAATTTTCTTCGGTCCTAACCGAGCTTTTTGCCTCTGCCGGCAGTCCTGACGGAAAACAAAAAGAACTCAATGAAATTTACCTGGACCTTAAACAGACACTTACCGCGTTTTTTGAACATTATATCAAAATGAGCCGGTGGAGACAGGAGATATTCTGGGGAGAAGACGCGGACACCACCGCGGATGTGGATTTTTCAACGCCTGAGGCGGCAGAAGACGCCATATCAGCCCTTAAAGCCGACCTTGACAAGAACCCCGAGTATCCCGTGATCCTGGCGAATATCATAAAGAAAACCGCGGCAAAACTGAGAACGAACCTTTTTTCGACACCCTTATCGCGTAAAATAGGTTCGATCACGGGACAATTAGAAACTTCCGGAAGCCTGAGTAAGATCATTGATATAGTTCTTGATTCCGCGGAACAGGAAAATAC
>JBDRAX010000074.1:0-20962 GCA_043823375.1 Candidatus Omnitrophota bacterium
GATCGAGGACAGATTGCATCAAGAGAAGGGCAGGTTTATATGAAAATTGCCGGTCTCGTTAGCTATCCTTAAACAAAAAACAAGACGAATTCACGCGCTTCCATAAATTTTCTTTAATTTATGGAATTAATGTATACGCGATTTCTGATCAAAAAAATCAACCATCCGAAAATATTTCCAGACAGGCGTTATCCTGCCCGTTGCTTCAAAGTTTTCAGACAGTGTTTAATATCATCGTGATCGCCTAAGCAAAAAAACTTTACCACATCCTTTTCCCGAAAATATGCTATCCTCAAATGTAGGGAAATTCTTCCCTCGTAGATTTTTTCCGACAGTTTTTTAATTCTTAGACCGTACGGGGCTTTGTTTGTTTCGAAATACTTTTTGATTTCGTCTATCGCATCAGCTATATTTTCCTGCTCTTTGCCTTTGTAAGAATCAAACTGCTTAAGAAACGAACGCATCATAATATAGTTCATTTCTTAATCCTTTTCCTTAAAACTCTCACCATAGCCTCGCCTGATTTAAATTTAACTTCTTCTTTCCTGATCCCTTTTGAGAGAACCTTCTCTGCCGTTTCCAAATCTTCCTTAGGATATTTCTCTTCTAAAATAACCTCTTTAGGGATCATGATGATCTGATTCCCTTTTCTTATTACCTCCAAAACATCGCCTTTTTTCAGATCGAAAACATTCGCGATCTCTTTAGGTATAGTTACTTGATGTTTACTGCTGACCTTTATAACCATTATTCACCTCCTTAGTAAGATTTCCTACTTTAAGAATATCATATTTCTTGCTTAAAGTCAACACGCACGTAAGCCTTTAACCGGAAAGCGCGGAATTTGCATTTTTAGAAACCGGGACGGTTCTAAATTTAAAGTCAAACCTGTCCCCGAAATTATGCTTAGACCTGTCCCCGCCCGGAGATATCGGAAAAACGAACTGACGGGCTTTGGTTGGCGGGTGGTTTTGGGAGTGGCTTGATGTGCTGCGTTCGCGTAAGGCAGTGCGTACCGGTTCTGAAAAGAGGATTTTGAATTTACCGTTTTGTCTGCTGTTTTGTTTTGGAAATTGTGTTAAAGGTTCGGGCATTCCCCCTAAAACCGGTACGTTGCTTAGTTGCGGGGCTCGGGTGAATAAGTTCGGCTTTTCTCGGCGAGGGGTGGGATATGGATACTGTTCGTCTTCAGGAAAAATCTCCAATAGAATTTTTCAAAAAAGCATAACTTAAACATCGCCAAGGTTATCCAGAACCAATTTTAACTGTGTAATTACCCCATAGCTAAAGAATTACAAAAACATAATATTCCGACACACGATCCATACCAGTGGCACATTGCATGCTGAGCGTTACCCATATTTCTGCCAATTCCAAAAAATAAATGCCTGAATTTCAACCTGGTCACGAGCGTGTGAATTCCGGATATTTCCGTTCTCTCCGCGAAAACATTTCCAAAATTGAATAGGAGGAAGTTTCAGCGCAATAGGGGCGAAGAATCATTCGCTTTTGATGGGGAATCCATTATCATTTATTAATCATTAATCAGGGCGAAAAATTTTTCGCCCCTACAAATACGAATATTCTTTGGACGTGGTATTTCTATCAGACCGTACACACCGATCCGTCTCTACTTGTGGGTAACGCTTAGCATTGCATGTGCCCTCTGACCACTTCGATTGTGTGAGCTGATATTGGGAGGGATACTCTTTTCCGTGTACACACGGATATTTTTCCCTGTTTCGAGCGGATATCCGGTTTTCTTTCTACTCAACAGTAACTGATTTCGCGAGGTTTCTCGGCTGGTCTATGTCGTAGCCGAATTCTTCGGCTACATGATACGCTAAAAGCTGGAGAGGGATTATTACTATTATGGGAGAAAAGATCTCGGAGATATCGGGGATCTCTATTATGTAATTCACGGTTTTGTTATTGATTCTCTTATCTTTTTCCGTAACTAAAGCTATTATTATTCCGCCTCTCGCTTTTATTTCCTGTATGTTGGAGAGCATTTTTTCATATGTTTCCCCTTTGACAGCCAGGCACACCACCCACGGGTTTTCGTCTATAAGGGCTATCGGGCCGTGTTTCATTTCACCGGCAGGGTAGCCTTCCGCGCTGATATATGAAATTTCTTTGAGTTTAAGCGCGCCTTCCAGGGCATTGGGATAATTTATATTCCTCGCCAGATACAGAAAACAGCTTTTGTTATTCCTGGCAAGATAGTATTTGTGGAATTCGGCGGCGTAGCCGGCGATCTTATTTTTCTTCGTCCGGTACTGGTTAAGCACTTTTTCCGCCAAAGCGGGTATTTTTCTGAGTTCCGCGAGCTCTTTTTTATAATTCACCGTTTTTGTTCCCAATACGGAAGAAAGATATATCGCAAAAAGGTACAGAACCGCCATCTGCGCGGTATACGCTTTTGTGGAAGCTACCGCTATCTCAGGGCCCGCGTGCGTATAGATAACACCGTCAGCCTCGCGCGCTATGGAACTGCCGAGCACATTACAGACCGCGAGTACCTTAGCCCCTTTTTCTTTCGCCTCTCTAAGGGCCGCGAGAGTGTCAGCGGTCTCTCCCGACTGCGAGATAACTATCACCAGGGTTTCTTTATCCACCAAAGGGTCTCTGTAACGGAACTCGCTGGAGGTATCTACCCACACAGGCAGCCTGGCATATTTTTCGATAATGTATTTACCCGTAAGCCCCGCGTGATACGCTGTGCCGCAGGCCACGATAGCCAGTCTTTTTGTTTTTTTCATCGCTTCTTTTTTGATCGCGAGTTCTTCAAAAACCAGTTTATCTTTCTTTATTCTTTCTTTAAAAATACCGCGCAGGACTTCGGGCTGTTCAAAAATTTCCTTGAGCATGAAGTGCTTGTACCCGTTTTTTTCCGCCTGGGAAACGTCCCACTTTATAGTCGCGGCCTTTCTTCTGACTTCTTTTCCCTTTGGACCATATATCACGCATTTATCCGGATACAGGTCCACGACTTCGTTGTTCTGAATATAAATTATTTCTTTTGTGTATTCAAGGACAGCCGGGATATCGCTCGCTAAAAAGTTCTCGCCCTTTCCTATCCCCAGGATAAGCGGGCTGTCGCGCCTCGCGCCCACCAGTCTCGCGGGTTCTTTTTTGTGCATGACAGCTATGGCAAAAGACCCTTTAAGCTCTTTTATCGCGGCCTTTACAGCGCCGCAAAGGTCGCCCTTGTAATGCCCGGCTATAAGATGCGCTATAACTTCGCTGTCAGTATCGGATGAGAAATGTTTGCCTTTTTTTATGAGGGCTTTCTTGAGCTCCTGGTAATTTTCTATGATCCCGTTATGGACAAGCATTATGTCGCGGTTGTGGTCAAAATGAGGATGCGCGTTTACATCGTTAGGCACTCCGTGGGTGGCCCAGCGGGTATGCCCGATCCCCGTTTTTCCTTTTACCGGGTTCTTTTTAAGCTCGTCCACGAGGACGCGGAGTTTCCCCTTTTTTTTCCGGATCTGGATGTCTCCGTCTTTGAGGACAGCCACGCCCGCAGAATCGTAGCCCCTGTATTCAAGGCGAGATAAGCCTTTTATAAGGATCTTAACCGCGTCTTTTTCTCCGGTATACCCGATAATCCCGCACATGATAGTTTAGTAGAGTCCTCTCCGCTTTTGCCTGTTATTCTTTGTTCATTCTGTCTAAAAGGTTCATTATGTCGGTCCTCGCGCACCGCCCGACAAGCGCGCCCATATAAAAAAGCAGTGAGAACTGCCAGCACTCGTCCGGGCCGAGGATAAGAGCGGTAACAACGTCTTCTTTTCTCTCCAGTTTCTTTTTATATTTTTCAACGCTTTTGGAGAGGGAGCATTCCTCGAGCTCAAGTTCTTCAATAGTATTGTTATATTTAAGCGACGGTAGCCTGAGGCCTCTCATCAGAAAAAACATCTGTACTGTATCCATGTCAACGTCCATTTCTTTCTCGAACTCGAACCCCTCGAACTGCGGCATATTTTCAGGAAGCACTATCATGGGTTTTTCCACTATGACCTTCCCTTTTCTTACTACGGTATGCCCTTCATTTACGCTGGATTCGGAAAGAAATATATACGGTACGTCCGTTCTCGCGAACGAAAGAAGCCCTTTCGCGCGGCCGCGCACGACTTCTGTTTTTTCCTGGGCTTTTTCCCAAAGTTGTTCTATGTCCATGGCTTTTATCCTTTTTTTCTGTTTTACATGGAAATATTTTCTTATGTACAGTATATAACATCCCGCGGAGGGCTCATAGTCTTTTTTTCAGGCCCGCTTTTCGTAACAAAAAAACCTGCGGGAAGCAGGTTTAATTTATTAGATGGCATCCCCAAGGGGATTCGAACCCCTGTTGCCAGAATGAAAATCTGGAGTCCTGACCAGGCTAGACGATGGGGACGCGCAATATGTAAATATCAATTTCTCTCAAGGTTACATATTGTACAAAATCCAAAGAGCTTTTTCAAGTTTTTTTAGAAAGATTCTTCTTTCTCTTCCCTTTTCCGAAAAACGCCTGTTCTTTACGGTTACTTCGGCAGAGCTGTCATCACAAATACCATGACAAAAAGAGCCACAGTCTCGATAACCCCGAGAACCATGATGTAGTTTCCGAACCCTTTTCCTGTCTCCGCCATGGCATCCGCCGCGCTCGCCCCGGCTTTTCCCTGCATCCACGCGGATACTCCCATCGCCAGCCCCGCGGCCAGGCCAAGGACCATCTGGAAAGGGTAAGACGAAGGGTCCAGATTAGCGCTCTGTATGGCGTTCCTTAAGATCATACCGTAAATAGTCTGCGATAACGGCGCGCCGACAAACGCGATAAGAATAAAAGGAGCGACCTTGTTCTGCATAAAAGCTCTTTTCCACGCGCCAACAGCCGCCATACCGGCAACACCGGTACCCAAAGCGGACCCGATCGCCGAAAATGTCAACGAAAGGCCCATATCGCCTAAACCTGATACCATTTCTTCCTCCTTATTATTGATTTTTACGGCTTGCCCTTTTTTCTTTTACCCCGAAAAAAACGGAGACAGCCTGTTTCTATTCCTTGAACGGTTCGTATTTCTTACCTGACCACTGCATCCCGAGATGCCCGGAAAATTCCAGCATGTTCAGCCTCACCCCGTGCACTATTACCGCCATGAACGCGAGCGCGATATTGAGCGCGTGCCCGAAAAAAAGTATGAGCGCGGCAACAAGGCCTGAGAGAATCCCATGTATCCCCGATCCCATTGCCATGCCGTTAAAGCTCTTCGCGACTATAACCGAAGCGTATCCCACGGCAAAAAGCCTCAGATATGACACTATGTCCGAAAAAGAGCTTATGACGCTGAGCGGCAGATTCCCAAGTGTTTCCATAGCGCCTTTTAAAATACCCTTCCCTGGATTGGTAAAAAAAAGCACCATGGGAATACCCGCCGCGTAGAGCCAGACTCCCCAATTCGGGAACGGCCTTCCTATTACCAGTGTCCCGGCAAGGAAAAACATGCCCCACAATATAAACATCCACCCGAACTCGGCAAGCGCCATAAGAGAATTTATTACCCTGACCGCTCTCATAAGATGCGCTATGGTAAGATGCGCCACGCCTATTACAAAACATATATATATCATGAAAGTCTGATTATCCTGCCCGAAACTGCTGACGCTCTCTATTATTATATTGCTGAACCCCGGCAGTTTCGCTATCGTCTCCGCGCCGAACCATGTACCTGTCACGGCTCCCCAGGCCACAGTCGCGCCGCTTAACACATACATCAGAAATACCGGTTCTCTGGGAATGCCCCTCAATTTCCGCTGGGCGAGGAACGTGATACACAGAAAAAGCATCCCGTACCCGGCATCCCCGACAAGCATGGCAAAAAAGAGGCTGAAGAAAACCAGAAAAATAAAACTTATGTCGAACTCTTTATATCCGGGAAGCGTGTTCATGAACTGGAAAACAGGGGATATTATTTTTATCCACCCGGGGTTGGTTATAAGAGTAGGCGTATCCTCCGGGTCGTCCGGTTCTTCTATTACATATCCGATGTGATGGTTCCGCGCGAGGTCCCGGATCCTGTCTCCTGCCCTGGCCGGGCAATATCCCTGCAGATACGCGAACACGCCTTCCTGCCGCATCCCGAACCGCACCTTCACAGACTCGTGTTCTTTGTTCAGTTTTTCAAGGCATTTAAGTATTGAGTGCATTCTTTTGGCTTTTTCTTTAAGGATCTCTTCCAGTTCCGCGGCCTTCTTCTCTTGTTTTTCCACAGTCACGCACAGATCTTCCCTTGATTCTTCAGGAGGGACGCTTTCGTCAAAAGGAAGTTTTTCCGCCTGATCCGTGCTGAAAAATACTACATAAAAATATCCCTTCTCTCTCTTTATCAGCTTAGTCCGGGCCTCAGGCGGCAGCTGCCCGTACTGATTTTTATTCAAACAGTAGAACCGCAGGTACAAACCTTTTTTTCTGAAGAGCCCGAGATCCGAGGGATCCGCGTCCCCCCAGGCATTAAACCATTCCAGCCTGCGCGCGGCCTCTCCCTTCGCCGCCTCGATCTCGCTCTTTTCCCGCGAGATCTCCCCGATCTTATCCGCCCAGAGCAGGATCTCTTTTTCATGCACGTGCTTCTCCGGGATCTCCCCGTCGCTGTATGGCCGCAGGTCCGCTATCATGCGCTCAAGTTTGGAGATCTTTTCTTCTATGAACCTCACTTCATGGGAAGAAGGCATCTTGAGATGTTTTATATGGACAACGCCTTCTTTCCTCAGCCGCATGACAAAGCTCTCCCTGTCTTTTTCGGAAACGATCAATGTGACCTTTTTCATTTTCTCTATCATGACTGTTTCGCCCCTGCCGCTTTTACGATCTTTTCTTTCGCTATTTTTCCCGTGACAACGGACGCCGTCTGCAGATCCCCCAGAAAGATCCCTATTTTTTTTATGTTGTCCTTCGTATCGGGTATCATCACTTTCTCAAACAGATTAACTCTCTGGGTAGTGATCCTGAGTTCGTCCCTTACAAGGTCTTCCTGTGTTTTCAGAATTTCCATTTTCGCGTTTATGCTTATCATGTTTTTCAGGGCTTCTATCCCGTAATCAAGCCACAGCGGCTTTTCGAGAAGATCATATTCTTCCTCCCTGAAAACCACCCGCTCAAAAACGGGGATATCTATACCCGCGATATTCCCCTGCGCTGTTTTTACCGTTTCAAGCGTGAGCAGGTTTTCTATACCTGTTTCCTCCGCGAACACGTCCACCCATTTATAAACAACGGCTTTAAGATACGCTTTCTCCTTTTTCACTTCTTCCATCTGAACGTGAAGTTTGAGTATCTCCGACTGAAGCTGCTGTTTTTTAAGGATCAGCGTGGGCAGGTACTGTTTATACCTTTTCAACGCGTCTTTCTGCTTCTTCAATTCATTTTTCGTAAGTTTAAGTTTTGGCATCTTTGTCCCTGCCGTTCACAGCCGGCCTTTATTTCGGCCAGAATTCCTCTACGAGCTCCGTGCGGAAATTCGTCTCCTCCGGCTTAAAACAATCCGCGAGGATCTTCCACCCGCTGTCCAGAGCCTTTTCCAGAGGGATATTCACCTTAAGGTCCATCATCTGGCTCTCGAAAAGGTCCCCGTACTTCAAAAGTTTTTTATCCCAGTCGCTCATCCTGAAACCCATGGACCGTTTTTCTTCCGTCTCCCTGTACTGGGCATAGAGCTGTATCATGCCGTCCATTATGGCTCTGTGGTCTTTTCTGGTCTCTTTGTTGACCTGCTGTTTCAGGCGGCTTAAGGACCCGAAAGGCTCTATCCTGCCGTTCCTGAGATAAAACTGCCCTTCAGTAATATACCCGGTATTATCCGGCACGGGATGGGTAACGTCGTCCCCCGGCATGGTCGTGACCGCGAGTATCGTTATTGACCCCGCGCCTTCAAAGTCCACGGCCTTTTCGTACCTTGCGGCCAGCTGGCTGTACAGGTCTCCGGGATACCCTCTGTTTGAAGGTACCTGTTCCATTGTAATGGCGATCTCTTTCAGCCCGTCAGCGAAATTCGTCATATCCGTAAGAAGCGTGAGAACGCTTTTACCTTCAAGCGCGAACTTTTCAGCGACAGCCAGAGAAAGGTCCGGTATCATAAGCCCTTCAACTATGGGGTCCGCGGCCGTGTGCACAAAGAAGACAGTCCTGCTTAAAGCTCCGCCTTCTTCCAGTGTGTTTTTAAAATACAGATACTGGTCGAACTTAAGCCCTATTCCGCCGAGGATAATTATGTCTACTTCCGCCTGAAGCGCTATCCTGGCGAGCACCTCGTTATACGGCTCTCCGGACACAGAAAAGATCGGCAGTTTCTGGGACTCAACCAGAGAATTAAAAACATCTATCATCGGTATATTCGTACGGACCATGCGCTTGGGAATTATCCTTTTCGCCGGGTTAACCGCGGGCCCGGCTATTTCTATAAGGTTTTCTTCTATCGCGGGCCCGTTATCCCGCGGCTTGCCGCTCCCGTTAAAGATCCTCCCCAGCATATTATGAGTAAATCCCACTTCCATGGGCCGGCCGAGGAACCGCACTTCATCCCCGGTAGAAATCCCCTGCGCCCCGGCGAAAACCTGCAGGTATACCGTATCGGCTGAAAGCCTTATAACCTGGGCTAAAGACACTCCTCTTGACGTCGAGATCTCCGCGAGCTCCTCATACGCTATACCTTCGGATTTGACGGTAACAACATTTCCCGCTATGCTCAGAATCCTTGTACACACTTTTCTCATTATCTCACCTTTCCTTCAGGGGCCGCTCCGGCTTTAAAAAGCGTTCCGTTTTTCATCCCGCGGACTGTTCTCCGCCGAGGACGCTGTAAATGACCTTTTCCTGCGCTTTAAAGTCGTCGCTTCCCCATTCCTCATAGTTCCAGTCTATAAATTTATGCCTGAGGTTATAAAAGAAATCCCTGGCTTCTTTCTTTTCCCGGAAATTGAATTTTTTCCGCAAAACTTCGACAACCCTGGCGAAAACATATTTCTGCCTCTCCGCTATAGTTGCCGCGTCAACAGGATCAAATCCGTTCTGCTGAAGATACACGCTGTCCAGAAAGTCGCTCTTAAGGTACACGACAAAGTCGTCTATCGAAGTCCCTTCCTCTCCGACGACCTTCATCATCTGCCCGACTTCCTGCCCTTTGCGGAGAATGTCATGCGCGACGCTTACTTCATCGCCGGAAATGAAACTTTTATATTTACTCCAGCTCTCGAGAGGGTCTACCGAAGGGAACTTCCTCGCGTCGGATCTTTCCCTCGATAATCCGTGGAAGGCGCCGACAACTTTAAGCGTCCCCTGAGTAACAGGCTCTTCAAAATTTCCTCCCGCGGGGCTTACTGTACCGCCTATCGTCAAACTCCCGGTACTTCCGTCATGAAGCCTCACAAGCCCGGCTCTTTCATAAAAACTCGCTATCCTCGATTCCAGGTAAGCGGGATACGCTTCTTCTCCCGGTATTTCCTCAAGCCTTCCGGAAATCTCTCTCATAGCCTGCGCCCACCTTGAAGTCGAATCCGCCAGAAGAAGGACATTAAGCCCCATCTGCCTGTAATATTCGGCAAGCGTCGTAGCGGTATATACTGAAGATTCTCTCGCCGCTACCGGCATCGACGATGTGTTGCAGATAATGATCGTCCTTTCCATAAGAGATTTTCCCGTGCGCGGGTCCTCCAGTTTGGGAAACTCCCTCAATGTTTCGACAACTTCTCCCGCTCTTTCTCCGCAGGCCGCGATTATCACTATATCCACTTCCGCGTATCTGCTTGTAAGCTGCTGCAGAACCGTTTTCCCCGCCCCGAAGGGCCCGGGTATGCAATACGTACCTCCCTTTGCCACGGGAAAAAGAGTATCGAGTATCCTTATCTTTGTTACAAGAGTTTCTTCGGGTTCCAGTTTTTCCCTGTACGCGGTAACGGGAAGTTTAACCGGCCAGTCAAAATGCATACTCACTTCTCTGGTTTTCCCCTTCGGATCCCTGATCAGCGCTATTTTTTTATCTATTTTGTAGCTACCGGGAGGCGCTATTTCCTCTATTACATACTCACCTTTCAGAAAAAAGGGCACCATTATCTTGTGCGTAAATATCCCTTCAGGGATGGAGCCCAGGACGCTGCCGGCTAAGACCCTGTCGCCTTTTTTCGCGAGGGGAGTAAATTCCCATTCGATCTCTCCGGACAGGGCCTTAAGCTCGACCCCTACCGGAAGAAAAAACCCGAATTCCTCGGCAAGCTCCGGCAGAGGGTTCTGAAGCCCGTCGTATATCTGGGTCAGGAGCCCCGGGCCAAGCTGTACAGAAAGCATGTTCCCGGAAAATTCGACTTCATCTCCGACCTTTATCCCTTTGGTATATTCGAACACCTGGAGAAACGCGGTGTTCCCGGTTATCTTTATGACTTCGGATTTATACCTTTTCCCCTGGCTGAGCACATAGCCCACCTCGTTCTGAATAATGTTCTCTTCAAAACTGACCGTTATCATATTCCCGTTCACTGAAAGGATCTTACCCAACTGCTTTTTCATACTTTACCTCACACATCTTATAAAACTGAATTTCCCCTTTGTCCTTATTAAACCTGCTCATCCGTATAAGGATCTGAAGCTGAAGATAATACAATATCAGCCGGTTCAGATCAAAAAAATACAGCGGGATCTTATCCTCAATAAAATTCCAGCGTATCTTTTCCAGTTCAAGCTCCATTTCCAGAGGGTCAGGCGCCGCCATAACCGCCTTAAGGATCTCCGGCACCTTGTATTCCTCTTTTTTCTTTATCGCCGCCCGCACCCTGGCTGATGCCCTGCGTATTTCCATGTCAAACTCTTTCCATTCAGAAAGTACGGGCACGTCTCCACACCCGTCATTATAACAATGCGCGTCAGCGGAAACCAGCGCCCGCAGGTCGCGGGGCGAAAGCCATTTTTCGCACTCGGAAAGAAAGTCCTTCCTGGAGAGCGCCGCCTCCTGTCCGAAAGACAGATACGGGAGAGTAGCCGTAAGATAATAATATTTTTGCGCCATTTTTATCCGTTCTTCCTTATCATTCCATCAAAAGCCGCGCGATTTTCGGGTTAAGGTACGCTTTGAACGCTTCCGCTATAGCGTCGTCCGTAAAATCATAATAAGCGTTCCCGTTTTTCTCGCCGACACGGAACCCGTGTTCTATATTAGGAGAGATCTTTATCGTCAGGCCTTTTTCCATCTCGCCCTTAAGAGAACTTCTCAAGCTGTTTTCCAGTACAGTTCTGTCTTTCTCGCTCAAGAGAACTTCTATATCAAAGTTTTTATCCTTTGTCATGCTTTCGATAAGCCTGATCAGCATCTCCTTCATTACGTCAGGGCTCAACTGTCCCGCTACGTCGCGTTTTATAATATTATCGAACAATTTCAGGATATTCTCCCTGAGAGACAAAACAACGTCCCTGGATGCCTGGCGCAGGGCTTCTTCCGTGTTTTTTTTGAGCTTCGCGGCATCATCTTCCGCCCTTTTTATGATCTCTTCTTTTTCTTTTTTCGCGCCGTCTAGTAACGCTCCGGCTTCGGCATGGGCTTTTGAAACTATCTCAGCGCCTCTTTTCTCCGCCTCTTCCACGCCTTCCTGTTTTATCTTGTCGATGATGTTCTTTAGTTCCACTTCCATGCCGTTCCCTCCTTTAACAGGCCTTCCGCCGTTTCAAAAGAAGTCAGGCCTTACCGCCCTCTGTCTGTCTCGGGCAAGAGCAAGGCCTGACTTCTTTGTCATTTCCTGATCTGGTCGCGACTCCTGGATCTGTTTTCCTGTTCTTCCTGAATTATTTTATTTTCCTTGAACCCGGTTTAATTATCGGCATCCCTTCCTGGCAGAGGGGACACGCGTCTTCGGTAAAAGTCGGAATACTTAATTTTATCAGGCTTTCACATTTTATGCCAGAAAAATCCATAAGCGTGGTACTTCTGTCAACCAGAGCGGCCACAGCTTTAGGCGCGAGGCCGTCTTCTTTAAGAAGAGAGATAACTTCTTTTACGGATTTTCCCGTTGTAAGCACGTCTTCCGCTATCAGTATCCTGTTGGACGGGACAACTTTAAAGCCGCGCCTCAGGACCATTTTCCCTTCCTCGTTCCTTTCGGTAAAGATCGCCCTGGCGTTAAGCGCCCTTGCCAGTTCATACGCCAGCACGATCCCGCCCATAGCAGGGCCGATTATGACATCCGGCGTGTCGGCTATAAATTTTTTAGCTAAAGCGTTGCACAGCCTTTCCGCTATCATCGGGTTCTGCAGAACCAGGGCGCACTGCAAATACGCGCCGGAATGAAGCCCGCTTGAAAGCCGGAAATGCCCCTGCTGATACGCTCCCGCTTTTCTGAAAAGTTCCATTATTTCCATTTCCTGCATATCCGTTTCTCCTTCTTTTCGTCTGACCCGTTTGCCGTTTTTTTCCTGCCAGGCATCCCGGATCATTTTCCCTTTGCCGTATCCTCCGCCGCGGGCGCGCTGTGTAGGGAACAGCCCAGAACAGTCCTGTAATCGGAGCTTGTCGCCGGGAAAGCGGCCCACGCGTAAACCCCTCCGGAAGGGCATCTCGGGAAAGCTTTTATATATCCTTTGTCTACCAGATCCTGAAAAGACAAAGAATGCGTTCCCTCAGACGCGGCGTACCTCTGTTCGGCCTGCTCAACAACACGGCAAGTTTCCGCGCACAAAGCCTTATTGGCGGTTTTTATCCTGTCCGCGTAATTCGACACCGCGATAGTCAGAAGTATGGAAATCGCGGTCAGTATTATGGCGATCTCAATAAGAGTGAACCCCTTCGCGCCGCGGGCTTTTTTTTCCATCATATACGCCGGGACCATAATCCCTTCTCTCCCTTTTCCTTATCTGTCATCCTTCCCGTCCCTTTCCACAACAGGAGGCCCGTCTTTTACCGCGACCCACAGGCCGCTCACTCCATGAAGCCCGGGATTCGGACATCTGATAATTTTCTCCGTTCCCCGCCGCTCCATAATATATTTTTTGCCGCTTATGGGGCAGCTTTCCGTTCCCGATAGAAACCCTTTACCGTAAAGCTCCTCCATGTTGTCAGGGAACAGCCGGTTTTCCGCGTAGAACCTATCCACCGCTTCCCTTATTCTCCACAGGTTCCCTACCTCTTTTTCCACCATTCGGTCGCCCGGCTGTACCCGGCCGGAAAACCATATCGCCGTACTTTCAAATATTCCGGCCTTCTTTATTATAACCGCGAACAGGATAAAAAGAGACAGAAAAAAAACAAGAAGAAACACGGACCCGGCCTTTTCCCTTATCATGGCGCGCGTCTTAGCTTTCTGCTCCGCTTTTTTCTTTTCCTTCCGCCTGGCAATAAGCTCTTTCGCGAGATCTTCCTGAAACGCCTTCCATACTTCTTTTTTTTCGCCGGGATTTTCTATCATTTCTTCCTGCCCGTTTTATTCCTTTTTTCCGGCCACGCTCACACTTCCGCGGGCAAACTCTCCTCCATCTGGCGTAAGATCCTGCCCGCGGCGGCCACCGGGTCTTTCGCCCCTATTATCGGACGCCCTACCACTATATAATCCGCGCCTTCTGCCATGGCCCTCTTCGGGGTGAGCACTCTTTTCTGGTCCCCCGCGTCGTCACCCTCAAGACGGATACCGGGAGTTACCACGATGAAACTCTTTCCTATTTTTCTCTTTATTTCTCCCGCTTCTTCCGCGGACGCCACGACTCCGTCAAATCCCGCGCCGCGCGCGTCAGCGGCCAGTTCGAGCACCTTTTCCCGCACCGTCCCCGAAAAACCAGCCGCGCGGAGATCCTCTTCCCCCGCGCTTGTAAGGACAGTGACCCCGAGCAAGATCGGTTTAACAACAGTTTTATCCGCCGCCGAGATCTCGTCAACGGCCTTTACCGCGGCACTCATCATTTTCCGCCCGCCGAGGCAATGAAAGTTCATCATGAACACCCCTTTCCTGGCGGCGGAGCGCGCCGCGTTAGCGGCCGTATTCGGGATATCGTGCACCTTGAGGTCGAGAAAAACTTTCTTCCCCGCGTCGTTAAGTTTATCCAAAAGTTCCTGCCCGAAAGAGGTAAACGGCGCTATGCCGACCTTAAAAATATCTACCTCCGGAGACAATATATCTATAAGCTCTTCCGCTTTCCCGAAATCGTCCACATCCAGCGCCACGATCAGCCTTTCTTTCACATTCATCGTTCAGCCTCTTCCTTTTTTCTTAAACCTGTAACCGCCCCGTCAGATCCGAAGCTTTTTTTATCTTATTTTCATCGAGATATTCCCTGAATTCTCGCAGGATCCTGTTATGCGCCGCCGGGTCCGCGAGATTAGCCGTGCCGACCTGCACCGCCCGGGCGCCGCAAAGCATAAACTCCGCGGCATCGGTCCCGCTCATGATCCCGCCCATTCCTATTACCGGGACCTTAACGGCTTTATAAACTTCCCACACCGCCCGGAGCGCCATAGGCTTGATCGCCGGCCCGGAGAGGCCCCCGACAATGTTGCCGAGTACCGGCTTCATTTTATACGCGTCCACCGCCATACCGAGGTATGTATTTACAAGCGACACCGCGTCCGCCCCGCCGTCTTCCGCGGCCCTGGCGATCTCCGCGATATCCGTGACGTTCGGTGTCAGCTTGGCTATCACAAGGCATCCGGTTTTTTTTCTGACACGCGCGACCGTTCTCCGCGTCGCTCCCGCGTCCTGCGCTATAAGCCGGCCGCGCGTGAGCCCATGCTTTACGTTCGGGCAGGAAAGGTTTACCTCTATGGCGTCCGGGAAATTTTTCTCGCTCGCCCTTTCGGCGCACTCCGCGAAATCTTCCGCGCTGAAACCGGCAACGCTTATGACCACGCGTGTCTTTACGCTTTTAAGGAACGGATAATTTTCCTGTTTGAAAAATTCCACTCCCTTGTTTTCGAGGCCTATGGAGTTAAGCATCCCCGAAGGCGTCTCAACTATTCTCTGCGGGGGGTTCCCTTCTCTCGCTTCAAGCGTTACTGTTTTCGCGACAATGGCCCCCGCCTCGGAGACGTCTATAAACTCCGTGAACTCCCGCCCGCTCCCGAAAGTCCCTGAAGCGGACCACACCGGGTTTTTAAAAACCGTTCCTCCTATCTTTATTCTAAGGTCCATATGTTATCGCTCACTCTTCCAGTCTATTTCACGGGCATCAAAAACAGGCCCGTCTTTACAGACAAGCTTATACCCGTGTACTGTCCTTACCGCGCAGCCAAGGCACACCCCGATCCCGCACGCCATATAAGCGTCGAGCGACACTTCAGCGCTGAGGCCGTATTTTTCGGCTTCCGCGCTGACCGCCGCCAGCATGGGCTTCGGCCCGCAGGCGTATATCATAAAATTTTCCGCTTTTTCAGCGTTACCGGCGAGGTACTCCGACAGCACCCGCGTTACATATCCTCTGGCCCCGGCTCTCCCGCATTCTGTGGCTACGCGCGCCTTTATCCCGAGCTGTTTAAATTCTTTCACGCACAGAAGATGCCTGGCGTCGCACGCGCCTAAAAAAAGTTCCACTTCTTTTTTTTCCAGCCTCAGCTTCCGCGCGAGCGCGAAAAGAGGCGCCACCCCGTGCCCTCCCGCTACTAAAAGGGCCTTTCGGCCGGCGCCACTTTTCGCGCGGGAAGTATCGAAACTGTTCCCGAGCGGGCCGAGGACATCAAGCGTCTCTCCTTTGGCTTTAGCGCTTAACAGTTTTGTTTTTGTCCCAACCGTCTTATATAAAAAGCTTACCCTGTTCTTTTTTATGTTATGTATCCCGAGCGGAAGCCTTAAAAGAGGGCCGCCTTCGCCGCTTCGGACTTTGACGTTTACAAACTGGCCGGGCTCAGCGTGCCGCGCGAGATAAGGCGCGTCAAGCTCGACAAGAAAATGGTCCGGCGCGACGCGCCTGTTCGAAATTATTTTCGTTTTATTTATCCGTGCCATTCTTTCCTGCTTTTTTTCCTTCTGCCCCGCGCCTTTTTTCCAGCCAGGTTTTCACCATATCCCAGTGAGTTCCTTTCCAGTATATTTTCTGGCACATCGGGCACGCTTTGAATTCTTTCCGCGCCCCGTAAACTTCCTCCGGAACTTTATCTTCCACGTCTTTTTTTCTTATCCCGATAAGCGGAGTGTTGCATTCCACGCAAATATGGAACAGCGCGTCTTCATTGACGGAAAGCCCTGTTTCCGCGGCTACCTGGTCCAGCTGGTCTTCCACCAGGTCACGCGCGACAATGACCTGTTTTATCCCCTTGAAATTGGCGTATATCGAACTCCTTGTGAGAATTACACGCTGTTCTCTCAGAGCGAGGATGATCATTCCTCCGGGGTCTTTCCTGTCATAGTATACGGTATCATAGCCGAGTATCCTGAGCCACTTCGCCAGTTTTCCCAGTTCGCTCGTAACGATAAACCTGTCCGGTTTCATTTTTGCCGCGTGTCCGATCTTCTACTCCGTTCCGCCGTCCGTTAAAACAATTTCCCCGTTTATAAGAACATGAGTAACGGCGCCTTTCATTGTCCTGCCGATGAACGGGGAGTTCTTCGACCTGGACTTTATGCCTTCCCGCGTATATATCCACTCTTTTTCCGGGTCGATAATAACAATATCCGCTATCGCCCCTTCCATAAGAGTTCCTCTTTCATACTTAAGTATTGTCGCGGGATTCAGGGAAAGCTTCCGCACCAGGCCCGGCCAGTCCAGATATCCCTCGTCTATGAGCCCCATAACGGAAAGCGGCAACGCCGTCTCAAGCCCTATCATGCCGAACGGCGCGTAATCAAATTCTTTTTCTTTCTCCTGTTCAGGGTGCGGCGCGTGGTCCGTAGCGATAACATCTATTGTCCCGTCTTTAAGGCCTTTTTTCACGGCCCTTACGTCTTCCGCCGAACGCAGTGGCGGATTCACTTTCATGCTTGTATCGAAAGTTTTAACATCCTCGTCTTTTAAAGTAAAATGATGCGGCGCCGCTTCCGCGGTAACCTTCACTCCCCGTTTCTTCGCGTCACGTATCATTTCCACGCTCTCGGCCGCGGAAACGTGCGCTATATGGATCCTCGCGCCCGCGAGTTCCGCGAGGCGGATATCCCGCTCAACCATTATACTTTCTGACCTCGCGGATATGGGCTTCATCCCGAGAACTGTGGACCAGTACCCTTCGTGCATGACCCCGTCCCCGGCAAGCGCCTTATCTTCGCAGTGCGAAATAACCAGAAGGTCCAGCATGGACGCGTATTCGAGCGCCCTGCGCATAAGCTCCGCGTCGGGCACGGAACTGCCGTCATCGGAAAGAGCCAGGCATCCAGCTTCCTTCAAATCCGCCATTTCCGTGATCTCTTTTCCCTCCCGCCCTTTAGTTATCGCTCCTATGGGTATTACGTTGCCCCTTTTTACCTGAGCGGCCCTTTCAAGCAGGAACTTTACCTGCGCCTGATTGTCGCACGCCGGGAGCGTGTTGGGCATGGCCGAGACCGTCGTAAACCCTCCATACACCGCGGCCTTTAGCGCGGTTTCCACGGTTTCGGCGTCTTCCCTCCCCGGTTCCCTGAGATGCGTGTGCATATCCACGAAGCCAGGCGCTACTATCTTTCCCGCGGCATCAAGCTCTTTCGCGCCTTTTTCTTCCATGCCCTTCCCCGTTTTTACTATCTTCCCTTTATCGATCAAAATATCAACCCTGGAATCAAGCCCCCTGGAAGGATCTATCACCCGCCCGTTCTTTATGATTATTTTCATGTTTACTCCGGCCCTCGCTGTTTATGTTTCTTTCTCCCGATTCCCGGGCTCACGCCTCGTCCGCGCTGTCCGCGGCGCCCGGCTTCATGTGGCTCAGCAGAAAAAGTACCGCCATCCTGACAGCGACACCGTTCGTCACCTGATCCAGTATCACCGACCCCGCGCTGTCCGCTACATCATGGCTCAATTCCACTCCCCTGTTTATCGGCCCCGGATGCATTATTATCACATTCTTTTTCGCGTACTTTTTTATCTTTTCCGCTGTTATTCCGAAAAGTTTAGAATATTCCCGCAAGCTTGGGAAAAGCGCTTTCTGCTGCCTTTCCATCTGGATCCTCAGAACATTTAAAACGTCCGCCCCCTCCATCGCTTCTTCCAGTTTATACGTAACCCGGACCCCCATCTTCTCTATCTCCGCGGGCATAAGAGTTTTCGGCCCGCAGACCGTAACACGCGCTCCGAGTTTTGTCAGCGCCCAGATATTGCTTCTGGCGACGCGGGAATGCGCGATATCTCCCAGGATAGTAATGTTCCGCCCTTCTACCTTCCCCAGCTTTTCCCTTATCGTCAAAACATCCAGGAGAGCCTGCGTGGGATGTTCGTGCGCTCCGTCTCCGGCGTTGATAACCGCGGCTTTCACGGTTTTAGACAAAAAATGCGGCGCTCCCGAACAGCTGTGCCTCATTATTATCATATCTATCTTCATCGCCTCCAGGTTTTTCGCCGTATCTTTCAGCGTTTCTCCTTTAACAAAACTGGAGGAACTCGCGGCGATATTAAGAGAATCCGCGCTTAACCGTTTTGCCGCGAGTTCGAAAGACGCTCTTGTCCTGGTTGAAGGCTCACAAAATAAAGTGACAATAGTTTTTCCCCTGAGAGCGGGAACCTTGGGAATGGGGCGGGCCAAAACCTCCTTAAAATTCTCCGCCTGATCCAGTATAAGCGTTATTTCTTCCTTTGTCAGTTCTTCTATTCCCAGAAGATGTTTCTTTGTCCATTTCACCGGCTTGTTTTTTTCCATGCTTCCCTCGTTTAAATATTTACCTGTTTTTCCGCGGTTACGCTGTCCGTTCTTCCTCTAAAACCACAACCTCTTCCGTTCCGTCGGATTCTTTAAGCCGTACTTCCACGCTTTCCTTTTTTGTCGTCGGAATATTCTTCCCCACAAAATCCGGACGTATCGGAAGCTCCCTGTGCCCCCTGTCGATAAGTACCGCGAGCTGGATATTCGCGGGCCTCCCGAAATCTATAAGTTCCGATAACGCGCACCGGACAGTCCTTCCCGTATACAAAACATCGTCCACCAGGATTATTTTCTTACCCGTTATGTCAAAAGCGATTTCCGTAGCATGCACAACGGGCTGCTCGGCAACTTCCGTAAGATCGTCCCGATACATGGTTATATCCAGCGCCCCGACAGGAACCTCCCTGCCTTCGATCTCTTTCATTTTCTTTGCTATTCTTTCAGCAAGAAACGCCCCCCTGGACCGTATCCCGATCACCACGAGATTATCCACCCCAAGGTTTTTTTCTATGATCTCATGCGCTATTCTCTGCAGGGATCTTTTTATCCCGTTTTTATCAAGGACACTCGCTTTTATTTTAAATTTCATTATTTGTTCCTTTTTCTGAGGTCTTTTCCGAATTCCTTACCTATATATACAATATAGACCGTCTTCCGGGCACAAAAAAAGCCTCCCTGTCAAAAGACAAGCAGGCTGAATTTTTTCTTTCATCTCTTTCTCCTTTACCTGTCTCTCCGGACCGGCTTAAAAGGTTCGTCATCAGAAAAGATACTACTACTTCTATACATTATTGTCAAGGACAATTGTCCGCTAACCGGCATCCGTGTCGGTTTCCGCCCTCAGGAACCGCAAGTCATCCTAAAATGACTTGAAGCACCCGCTGGAGATCGTCATTTGAAAAAAACTGAATCTCTATTTTTCCTCTCTTTTTCCCCTGCTTTATAGTCACCTTGGTTCCCAGTTTATACTGAAGCTCTTCTTCTATGCTTATTTTTTCAGGATCCATGGGTTTTTTCTCTTTTTTCCTTGTTTCTCCCAGTCTCCTTACTATCTGTTCCGCCTCCCGGACAGAAATTCCCTGCTTTATTATCGTTTTCGCTATTGCCTTCCTTTTTTGCTCATTAGCGACGGACAACAACACCTTTGCGTGCCCCGTTGTTAACTCCCCGCCAACAATAAACTTACGTATTTCTTCGTCAAGCGAAAGCAGTCTCAGGCTGTTGGAAATCGTTGTTTTGTTCTTTCCCACCATCCGGCCGATCTTATCAAGAGTATAAGAAAACTGCCGCCCAAGCTCCTGGTATGCCTCCGCTTCTTCTATTGGATTTAATTCTTCTCTTTGAACATTCTCGATTAAAGAAATTTCCAAGCTGTTCGCATCGTCTATATCCTCTCTGATAATAGCGGGGATTTCCTGCATTTCCAACTGTTGCGCGGCCCGCCAGCGTCTTTCTCCGGCTACAAGCTCATATCCGTTTCTCAGAGGCCGCACCAAAATCGGTTGAATTACTCCCTGTTCTTTTACAGATTGGACCAATTCTTCCAGTTTTTCTTCATCAAAATACTTCCTTGGCTGAAAAGGGTTGGGAACGATTTCACCAACTTTGATTTTCTCTATCTTCCCTTTAGCTTTTTTCGTGTCTTCCGCGATCAAAGCGCCTAACCCTTTACCCAATCTCTTGTCCATGGCTTCCCTCCAAAACTTCTGTAACTTCTTTGTTTTCAATGCTTTCTGTCGAAACACGCAGAGCGAGAATTTCATCTACTACCTCCGCGTACTTCTCAGCGCCAACAGAATCCCGCGCGTAAAGAGCTATTGGCTGTCCAAACCCCGGCGCTTCTGTAAGCTTTACTGTCCTTGGAATAATCGCGTTATATACCTTTTCTTTAAAATAAGATTTCACTTCATCTATTACTTCTTTTGTCAGATTGGTTCTAAAATCAGCTAAAGTCATTAAAACCCCTTCGATCTCCAGCTTCTCGTTCAGATTTTCTCTTATCAGGTCCAGTGTCTGGATTAGCTGGCTCAATCCTTCCAAAGCGTAATATTCACACTGGATCGGGATTATTACGGACTTCGCCGCGGTAAGTCCGTTTATCGTTAAAAGGCCTAAAGACGGCGGGCAATCGAAGAGGACATAATCAAAATTCTCCTCCATCTGATCCAGCGCTTTTTTTAATCTATACTCTCTCCCCA
>JBDRAX010000075.1:0-6067 GCA_043823375.1 Candidatus Omnitrophota bacterium
AATTACGATCTTCGCGATAAAAGCGCACCCTTAAATTATTAACCAAGTAGAAAGTGGCAATGGCTCCTTTATCTTCCCCTGCCAAACACTGATATTTACAAAGACTTAAGCGCCCTTTCAATGGGTTCTTGCCCGGGGAAGATCTTTAGCGACCTTTCAAACGCGGATCTTGCCCCGGCGTTGTCGCCGAGCTTTAAATAAGTACGCGCCAGCATATTCCACGCCTGGTACAATTGCGGAAGCTGTTCGACAGAGATCTTCAGCTCTTTCACGGCTTCGCTGTAATTCTTTTTGTCATAATAAATTATACCAAGATTGTAATGCGCTATAGGATAATTATCCTTAAGAGCTATGGCTTTCCTGAGATATTTTTCCGCCTCAGCGGGCTTTTTCAGGTTGAGATACGCGCTCCCGATATTGCCGTACGCCACAGAATATCCGGGGTTTATATTTATCGCTTTCTGGTATTGTTCGATCGCTTTAGTAATATCTTTTTTCTCATAATATGTATTTCCCAAGTTAAGATAAAGCCGCGCGTTCCGGGGGTGGTATTTAAGAGTACTTGTAAAAAACGAAATTTCATCTTTCCAGTCGGAATTCCGGGACACTGTGCCGTAAAATGAGATCCCAAACACTGAAATGAGTACGGCAGAAAATACTATTCTGTAAGACATCTTCGTTCTGCAGTATTTTTCCCATATTCCGGCAAGAGCCATACCGATAAGAAGGAACGGCCCGATAGACGCCATATATATCCAGTGTTCAGCGAGAAAACTGTTGATCGGCACAATATTGGATACCGGGAGCAGATTGGCAAAAAACCACGCTATGCAAAAAGAAACAAGCCTGTTACGTTTATAAGTTTTGACCGCTATCCACCCAATAACCGCGACCATAAAAAGCGCGAGTATGGACGCCGGGTCCATAAGAGACTTTGTTATTGATATGGACCGTTCCATATGCAGATCCGACGGGAAGATCATAAGCCGTAAATACACCCCGATAACCCGGAAAAACGTTAACAGCCTGTTAACCATAGGGATCTGCGTAAAAGCTGACGGCGGTGCTATATCCGAAAAGCTGAGCACAGTCTTACGCAAAAAAGCGTAGGCCAGGGAAATCCCCGCGTAAGGTACCCATGTCCACTTAAGTTTCGAGAATACCGCCTTATCCTCCGTATCTTTCACAAAATAAAGCAGGTAGATCAGGATAAACAAAGGCAGGAGAATAACTATTTCTTTCGAAAGAAGCGCCAGTACAAATGCCGTCAAAGAAAAGAAATACAGACCAAAACCATTTTTCCCCGATCTGGCTTTATGCGTAAACCTCACAAACAATATAAGGGAAATAAGCATAAACAGTGAATACAAAGAATCAGCCCTGCCCGCTATATATGCCACAGCTTCAGTATGCACAGGATGAACTGCCCATAAAAGCGCGGCAATAGCGGCGCCCGCGGAATTCGCCGTAAGATAATACAGAAAAATAAAAACACATACAGCCACAAGGCTGTGAAGCGCTATATTTGTACCATGAAAACCCGCCGGGTTTTCACCCCACAAATGGTAATCGACCATATTGGAAATTTCCTGGACAGGCCTGTAAAAATTATTTATATTTTCACTGCCATACCCGACGTAATTCTTGAAAACCGACTGAAGATGCGTAAAACTTTTTATCTGTGAATTGTTGAGTATCAGATATTCGTCATCCCAGATAAAATCAGCCTTCAAGGTATTAAAATAAGCGAAAAAAGCCGCGAGAAAGACCAGGACGCATAACACCGCTATTTTCAGCCTGTTACGCCCGGATATGGATCTTTTTGCCGGGTTTATACCGAAAAAAGAACCCGCTGTCACAACACACGGTTCTTTTTTTGCCTCGAGAGCCTCTTCTTTTATGACTGTTTTCTTCTTTTTTTTCACCATTCGGATAACCCTTTCTTTTACCTGAATATCAGTACCTGTACTCCCCGCTTCCAGTAATACTATACCTTAAACAGCATGGTTGTCAATTTCCGGAAGAAAACAAAAAAATCTTCCACGGTTTCGCGGAACAAAAGCCTCGTGTACGCTCCCGCCATTAGAAAATAGTTCCTACTCCCGGATACCCATCTTCTCTATAAGGATACCCACTCTGCCGGGATCAAGTTTTCTGGCTTTATTCAGATATTCGATCGCCTGATCCTTTTTTCCCCTTGCCATATACACCCTGTATAAGTTGAAGTAAGCCATCCCCGTGTCAGGCTTTACGGCAAGACATTTACGGAAATTCGCTTCCGCCTTATCAAGGTCCCCTTCTCCAAGATAAGCCACACCCACATTATTGTATACTTTAAACTCCCTCGGATTGAACGCAAGAGTATTTTCCCCCAGGCTTATCTCATCCTTCCACGTCATATTGTATCGCGCGGTCAAAATGATCATAAATGCCGAAAAAACAAGAAGCATTACAATAACCGCGCTTTTGCGTAAAGCTTCCCTCTTCCCTCTACACCTCTCATATAACTCCGTGACAAGAACGCCCGCGATCAGAAAAAGCCCTATTGACGGTATATACAGCCAGTTTTCCGCCAGAGTATAAAAAAGCGGTGTAATTAAGTTCAACGAAGGAAAGATCATAAAAATAAACCAGGAAACCCCGAAAACCAGCGCTTTCCGCTTTTTCCTGTTGAAGTAAACAGCCATGCCGGATACTAAGAGTACCGCGCATGAAACTAAAATTTTTCCGTCCAGAAGAGACACCGCTACCCACGGCTCACGGCCTACATGAAGGTCATTCGGCAGGATCATAAGACGCAGATACTGCGCGAGATTATACGGCACGGTTATCAGTCTGTATTTAAGCGGGAAAGGCGGCACAGCGCCCTCTACAAAAAAACTCATTTTCGCGAACCGGAAAACAAGGTACCCGGCAAGGATAGCGAAAAAAACCGGATATAACGCGCGCCTCTTTTTTTTTACTTCTTCCAGTTCCGTATATTTTGAAGCGTACAGATCGAAAAAAACGATCCAGAAAGGTATGATCATGGCTGATTCTTTTGTCAAAAGCCCTGCTGTAAAGAAAACAAGAGCCGCGCACGCCGACGCGTAAGCGCCGCTCCCGTATCTGTATTTTATATAAAAGATAAAACACAGCAACATAAAAGAACACAGCATAGCGTCCGCCCTGCCCGCCACATACGTCACTACCGTGACATTCACAGGATGCGCGGCGAAAAGCGCCGAACAGATAAAAGCCGGAAAAGAGTTTTTAAAAAGCAGGGTTACAAATAAATATACCAGTATTACGCAGGCAATATGGAACAGTATATTTGAAAAATGAAATCCTGCCGGCAGACCGCCCCAGAAATAATAATCGATGATGTAACTGACAGTCTGAAGCGGCCTGTAATAATTGACATTCCCGTAAACAGACGTAGGAGACATAAACGCCGCCGGTAAATTCTTGATGTCTTTGACAAAATCATACGCTGTGATCATGGCTTTATCATCATAGACAAAGCCGCATTTCAGTGAATTGGAATAAACCGCTCCAGCGAGTAAAACCAGCACCGCGATATGAAAAACCCGGGAATTAATGACCCCTCTTATATTCATTCCCCCCTCCTCTCCCGATTTCATATAAGTATATCTCAAAATATCCCGCAAACAAAATTTCAGCATAAAACCCTATCAGGGAAGCGCCTGGAAGATATAGCTGAAGCAATAGCTGCAGGAAAAACAGATGTGACAATGACCATAAGACTGAATAGCCTGGATCTTGAAAAGATAAAGCTGAAGGCGAAGAAACCAGGCATAAGTATCAGACCTTTATCTCCAGGGTTTTACATGAGGTTGCATAGTGAATATCTTGATGAGCTTGTATTGGCTATAATACCTTAAGCCCCCCCTAAAACAGGGGGTTTTTTGTATGGAACTATAGGGAACAAAAGGGAAGTATTGTCCAGCTAAGTCTTTACTTGGACAATAAAATATGATATACTTCATATATACGAAGGAGGAGTATCATGTTGAAAACTATTATGAATGTGGACGAAGTAGCAGAATATTTAGGATTTAGTACTAAAAAAATCTACCGCCTTGTAGAAGCAAATAAAATACCTGCGAGTAAGATCGGAAGACAATATCGATTTATAAGAGACGCCGTAGATCGATGGCTGAAGGATCAGAATATTTGTGTAAGCCCTAATTGGAGTCAACGGCTGGATAAGGTGCTGAACAGTATGAGAGCCAGGGCACAAAAGACAAATATCAGCTCAAAGGATATTGATGCGGAAATCAGAAAGGTAAGGGCGGAAAAGCGTGAAAATTCCTAAGGTAGTTATTGACACTAATGTTTTTGTCTCCGCAGTACTTCAAAAAGGATCCAGCACAAAAGTATTAGACAAATGGAAAGAAGATAAATTCGTATTATTAATTTCTCCAGGTATTTTTGATGAGTATTTTGAAGTTATAGCCCGCCCCAGATTCAACCAATCCGAAGCCGATATCAGAGAGTTAGTAGAACTTTTAACAGAAAAGGCAGTAGCAGTAGAGCCGCGAATTTCTCTGAATGTAGTAAAAGGGGATCCTGATGATAATAAATTTTTGGAATGCGCGATTAGTGGAGAAGCAGATTTTGTTGTTTCCGGAGACAGGCATTTGCTGGATATTGAGAAATATCAAGGCATAGAGATATTAAAGATAGCAGAATTTATTCTCAAGATCGGGAATCAGGCAGAGGATATATAAGCGCAGAGATATAACGAATTAAATAGTTGCGAAAATATGGAGGTGTATATGGAAAAAGCGAAAATGAAAGAAACATATCCGTTAACTGGGGGAGAGAAAATAACGTGGGAAGACAATACCGGCGAGAAAAGAATATGTTGGGGGAAGACAAAATTTTCTTTTTCTGAGGCGGAGATCAATAATGTTTTGCAAGAATTTTTTAAAAACAAAAATACATGGTATCCTTTAGGAGCCAGTATGACCGCTCCGATGAGCGGAGGACTAGGAAAATATATCCAAGGGAGATATCCTTCTTTAACACCAAGACACGCATCGGCGATTGCCGCGATTATGCAGCATGAGAAACAGATAGAGAGCAGAGGAAAAAGGCCGATAGAACTGAAGAAAAAGTAAACTTAGAGTGAAGAGAAAGATACACAGGTCAAGAAATATAGCGAATAGCAGGATGTGCCTTTCCTGTTAATATGTAATTTACATATTGACATATTTACATGTTCATGATATACTTTGAGTGTAATATATTGGTGTGAAAAGGAGGTGGATTATGACCTTAGAAACAGTTGGTAAAATTTCCAGAAACGGACATTTGACTATTCCCATAAAAATAAGACGTCTTTTACATTTAAAAGATGGGGATGTCGTAAGGATTGGAGTAAAAGATAATCAAATAGTTGTTTTGCCCGGAGAGATTGTTGATAAAGATCAAGCGTATATTTTTTCCGCTCAAAATCAAAAAGAAATCAAACAGGCAGAAGGAGATTTTCGCAAAGGCGACTACAGTTCTTATGACTCCGCGGAGGCTTTAAGAAAGGATGTAGAGGGTGATTAGGAAAATACATATTCCGGAGTCTCTCAAAAAGAAACTTCGGGAAAAGAAAAAGAAGAAATTGCCACAGCAGGTAATAGACAAATTTTACTGGTGTTTAGATCAACTGTTGAAAAATCCGGAATACCCCTCTTTGCGCCACAAACCCGTCCAGGGGACTAAAGATATGTGGGAAATCAGTATTACTATGAATTATCGATGTGTCTATCGGAAAAGAGGAGACGAGGCGTTTATTCTGTTGATAGCGAAGCACGAAGATGTTTTCTAACCCGGAAGTTTTTCCCCGCGATAATTGTGTAGAAATATAGCCAATCTTAATTTCACGCTTGACGAATATAAAAGAATACAAAGGAGGTGACGGCAATGTCTAAAACAATAACCCTTAGACTTTCAGATAAAGAATATGAAACAATATCTTTATCCGCAAAGAATAAACACAGGCCTATTTCAAATTTTATAACATATGTAGTCATGAAAACCATACAAGAAGATCTCTTTGTGGATGATA
>JBDRAX010000076.1:0-2751 GCA_043823375.1 Candidatus Omnitrophota bacterium
CCAGACTGGTATATATTCGGCAAGCTTCAGATTCGTAAGCGCGTTCGGTTTTCTCGCGATCGGTTTTACTTCCGCTATTTTTCCGTTATTAGCTAAAAAGAAAATTGAAGATGGGAGCTCCGCGGTCTTGAACGCGTACAAGAAAACCGAGAAATATTTATTAGTTATTTCTCTATTTGTAAGTATCGTTTTTATGACCGCGGGCGGCGGCCTTATAAAATTTGTATATGGTGAAAACTTTACCGATTCTATCCTTCCGCTTATGATCATGGCGTTCACTCCGGTGTTCACTTTCCTTAATACCGGGAATTCGTTCCTGTTTTTTTCTCTGGACAGGGAAAAAACATATTTGAAACTTTTGATCGCCACGCTTGTTTTTACGGTCATTATCAACCTTATTCTTATCCCTTTATGGGGATATATCGGGGCAAGCGTCACTACTATCCTGCCGCCGCTTTTCTTTTTTATACTGCAGGTATTCGCGGTAAGGAGGATATATGGGAAGAAAACGTATTCTTTTGCCGTTAAGCCTTTTTTTGCAGCGGTAGCGGCATTCGGCGCGGGGTATGCTTTACGCGGGCATTGCCATGTAGTAATAGATGTTTTTACTATTTTTTGCGTATATTCCGCGGCGATATTACTGTCAGGTGTTATCGGGAAAGACGAGATCAATATACTCAAAAGTTTTTTCGCGGCGGAAAAATAAACTGTTTTCGTGTTATGTCATACGTAAAAAAAGGGGGGAAAATGCGAGTTTCGATAAAGGGGACATTTGATCTGATAAAAGCGGATTTCTATCACTGGTGCGGACTGTATAAAAAAGAAAGGTCTTTTTCTTCATGGCTGAGTTTTTTAATGCTGCCAAGTTCCACAGCGGTTATTGTGTATCGATTCGAACATTACTTTTATCGTAAAAACCTTAAATTTTTTTCAAGGCTGTTATTCTGCCTTAATGTTTTTCTTACCGGGGCGGAAATAGTGCCTGAGGCTTGTATAGGCGGAGGGTTTATCCTGTTTCACTCCACCGCAACCATGGTCGCCGGAAAAATAGGAGATAATGTTATCCTTTCGGGTAATGTCGCTATCGGGACTAATGGAACAAAAAAAGATATAGGAGCCGGAGGAGGGCTGCCCGTAGTCGGTGATAATGTTAAAGTCGGGCTTAGAGCTATGATACTCGGCCCTGTTAATATCGGTGCCGGCGTTAATATAAGGGCGGGTGCCGGTGTTTTCAGCGATATGCCGGCCAACACACTGGTCGGCGGTTTTCCCGCGCTGGTTCTTAAAGAGATCGGGCCTGAATATAATATTTTTGACAGGCCGTAACGGATATTCTCGCGTTTTCAGAAAGGTTTATTCGGGGTTTTGCGGAAAGACTCAAATTATGCATGAAATACGGAATATGAAAGATAGGGTACTGGCTGTTGTTTTCGGCTTTTTACTCCGTCCCGCGGTATGGTGCGTGAATTTATTGTTCCGGCACCGGGAGCCGTTGCGGGATAACGCGTCAATAAAACGGATACTTATCATCAGGCTTGATAATATCGGAGATGTCGTGATGGTTACTCCACTTATCCGGGAACTTAAACGTAACGTGTTCAAAGGTTCCGTTATTGATCTCCTGACAGCCCCTGAGGCGCGCGGTGTGGTGAGCGGAAATCCTTATATTAATGAAGTGATCCCGTTTTCCGCGTTCTGGTTTAAACCCGCCGGGAATCTTATTAACGGTATAAGTGAATGTATTAAGATAATAAGTCTGCTGAAAAGGAAACACTATGACCTTGCCATTGATCCCAGGGGAGATGTGCGGAATATTCTATTCATGTATATTCTCGGGATAAACCGGCGTGCCGGATTCGAAAAAACAGGCGGCGCTTACATGCTTACGGATAACATCAGATGTGAAAGGAACGAGCATCTAATATCTCAGAATATGCGGGTCGTGTCATATTTTGATAAGAAGATCATACCGGAGGAATACCCGGAGATCTTTGAAACGGAAAACGGAAAAAAAGAGGCGGATACGTTTTTTCGGGATATTTCAAAGGAAGGGCGTGAGATCGTCGGCGTTTTTCCGTGTTCTAAATTTAAGGCGAAGGAATGGGGGGCGCGTAAATACGCTCTTTTATGCGAGAAACTTTATAACGAGTCCGGTGTCCTTCCTGTAATAATGGGCAGTCAAAAAGAGTATTCGAAATGCAGGGATATACGTGTTTACGCTAAGTACAAGGCTCTTAACTTCTGCGGGAAACTCTCACTTGATGGGCTTGTGTCTTTTATGAAGAGATGTAAATGTGTTATTTGTAATGACAGCGCTCCGGCGCACATTGCCGCCGCGTTATCGCTTCCGGTGATCGTGGTGTGGGGCCCCATGGATCCCCGGATAAGCGCGCCATGCCACCGGGACCCAAGCCGCCTTAAAATCGTTTATCGAAAATTGCCATGTTCTTTTTGTAACAGCATAAAGGTCCTTCCTGTGAAATGCCGGGGTAAAAACGCCGGAATGCCTGGAAAGGATCGATGTGGATGATATTTACGGCGCCTATAAAAGCCTGAACCGGATAAAATAACGGAAAAACAAAAATGGACCTCAGTATATCTATAGTAAATTATAACAGTGCCGGAGAGCTCAGTGAGTGCCTCCGGTCGATTGTTAATGCCGCGCTCCGTATTGACTATAAGATCTGGGTCGTTGATAATAATTCAGACGAACCTGTTGAACATGTTAAAAAAGAATATCCCGATGTTGTT
>JBDRAX010000077.1:0-5585 GCA_043823375.1 Candidatus Omnitrophota bacterium
AGATAATAAGCGTCATAATATCCGCTGCTCAGGCAATAGGTCCCCAGAAGCACTCTTCGCTTCGCCTCCGCCCCGAACCCTTCGCTTCTGGACCTCGAATACATGTCAATTATCCCGCCGCAATTCTTAGCCCTGTACCCGTAATGCATACCGTCATACCTGGCCAGATTGGAACTGGCTTCCGCCGGGCCGATTATATAGTAACAGCTTACCGCGTATTTTGTATGCGGCAGAGAAACATCTATTATCCGGGCTCCGAGTTTCTTCAAAACATTAACCGCCTCATCAAGACATTTTTTAACTCCCGCATCGATGCCCGCGGAACAATATTCACCTGGTATGCCTATTACCATACCACTGATATTTTTATTCAGGTTTTCCGTATATTCCGGGACAGGCGCCTCAACCGACGTAGAATCCCTGTGATCATAACCTGAAATGATTTCGAGTAACACGGCGCAATCCGTAACATTACGCGTTATGGGCCCTATCTGGTCAAGACTCGAAGCAAAAGCTATAAGCCCGTATCTTGATACCCTCCCATATGTCGGCTTCATGCCGACTACCCCGCACATTGAAGCCGGCTGGCGGATAGAACCTCCGGTATCAGAACCAAGCGCGGCGACAACTTCCCCCGCGGCGACAGCGGCGGCAGAACCTCCGCTTGACCCGCCGGGGATACGTGAAAGGTCCCACGGATTTCTTGTAGGCCCGAAAAATGAAGTTTCGCAAGAGGAACCGAACGCGAATTCGTCCATATTCAACCCGCTCAAAAGAAGCGCGCCTTCCCGCGCGAGCCTTTCTATGACCGCGGCGTTATACGGTGGACGAAAATTTTCAAGGATACGTGAGGCGCATGTGGCCGGTTCACCTTTTACGCATATATTACTCTTAATGCCAACAGGCACACCCCACAACCTGCCTTTTCCGGCGGACTGTTCAAGTTGAGCGGCTTTAGCCTGCAGACAGTTCTCATCAAGCGCTATAAAAGCGTGTACACCCTTATCTTTTTCCCGGATACGGTCCGACAGAAACCTGACAGTTTCAGAAAAAGACTCCGCCCGTTTTTCGAGCCACCGCCTGAATGTATCTATGCTTGAAATAAAATCTTCCATATTATTCTTCTATAATACCCGGCACCTTAAAAAAATTTCCCTTAGTTTCAGGGGCATTTTTCAGAGCTTCCCCGACAGGAAGCGATTCCCGAAGTTCATCCTCCCGGAATACATTTGTCATGGACGAAAGAGCGTGGGCCGTAGGCGGGGTATTCTCCGTATTAACCTCATCCAACTGTTTTATATAGTCCAATATACCTGAAAGCTGGCCCTGGAACTTCACAACATCTTCTTCTTCCATATATATCCGGGAAAGTTTCGCGGTATAGCGCACAATATCTTCTGTGATCGTCTTTTTGCCGTGTTCTGTCATAATTCTATTAAATTACCATATTAATATTACGAAGTCAATGTGTCTCGAAATTCCTGCGCGCGTCCTCTGTTTTCACGGATATATACCCGCGCCACAGGAATCCAGTTTCCCGGATCAAAGCATACTTTCTGCCGTATCCGCGAGTTTCGCGTAATCTGAAAGTGAGAGGTCCTCCGCCCGTTTGGATGGGTCAAGCCCGCATTCACAAAATACTTCCCGCCATTTCGCTCTGTCCATAGATAAAGATCCGTCTTGCGATAGCGGGTTGATGACTTTTTTCCTTCTCTGCGAAAAACCTTTACGTATGATCCGGAACATAAGTTCTTCGTTTTTAACAGCCACACTGGGGCTCTCCAGCATAATGATCTCAAGCAGGCATGAATCTACCTGTGGTTTTGGATAGAAACAATTTTTCCTGATACGGAACACTTTCCCTGGTTTTGTGAAATACTGCACAAAACAGCTCAGTGAACCGTATGCCTTGGTACCCGGTGGAGAAACGATCCGGTCAGCCAGCTCTTCCTGCATGACAAGATAAGCGCGTTTTATTATTCGACGCTGTTCTATGAGAGTCTCGATTATGGGGCTTGAAATATAATAAGGGATATTCCCGTACACGGCCAGATCCCGCCCCGCGCTGAGGCCGGCCAGGTCAACAGTCAAAAAATCGGCGTGAATCAGTTCGATATTTTCCATTGTTTTAAAAAGGGGCGACATGATCGCGCACACGCGGCTATCCTTCTCTACGGCATACAATCTGGCGCACTTCCGCGCTATGGCAAAAGTCATCACGCCGAACCCGGCGCCTATTTCGACAACTGTATCTTCCGGCTTGAAACCGATATAACGGAGGATATTGTCCCTCACGTTATTATCCACAAGAAAATTCTGGCCAAGGCGTTTATTCGGCCTGAAGCCGTTTTCCATCCATATTTTTTTCAGGTCTGCAAGATCCATATTCGCAATTTTGAGAGGCGTTTATTTTTTCGCGCGGGAACCAACCGCCCTGACAGCGGCTCTTATGGCCTGTTCCATTGACTCCGGGCTGGCCTTGCCTTTGCCCGCGATATCATAAGCGGTCCCGTGGTCCGGTGAAGTCCTGACATGGCCTAATCCAAGCGTCATGTTAACTCCCGTATCGAAATCGACCATTTTAAAAGGAGACAGGCACTGGTCATGATACATGGCCACAACAATATCAACTTTCTTTTTGAAGGCTTTGTAAAAGATCACGTCAGCGGGAACGGGGCCATCAATATCCGCGTAAATTTTCTTCATCTTTCTTACCACAGGGGCTATAATGTCTATCTCTTCCCTGCCGATCTTTCCACCCTCGCCGCCATGAGGGTTAAGAGCGCTTACGCCTATAACAGCGTCATCCTTTCCGGAGATCAGCGCGCGGTTTTCAATAACCTGCGCGATAGTCCCCTCAAGAAGTTCAGCGGTAAGCTGTGCGGCCACGTCCCTGAGCGGTATATGCCTTGTGACAGGCACGACACTCATATGCCGGCCGGCCATAACCATAGTCACTCGCGGAGAGGAATAAGCCTGCTGGAGATATTCCGTATGGCCGATAAAACCCGGGGAAACCCTGGCTGTCATTTCTTTATTTAAAGGCGCTGTTACCAGCGCCTTAAGCACATCGGGAGAATAATTCCGTATCATATCGACCGCGGCGTCAAGACATACCAGAGCCTTCTCTGACCCGGCGTCACCGGGTACTCCGAAGCTGATACCTGTTAAAACCGGTCCTGGATCAATAATATTGACCGCGCCCTCATCAAGCAGGACATCGTTCCCTCTTATATCCGCCCTGTGTTTAATAAATGGCAGACCGGGCGTTATCGCGCTGATAGATCTTTCAATGACGCCGGAATCCGCCACCACCGCGAAGACCGCGAGATCTTTTATCTCCGGCCTTGCCAGAGATTTTACTATTACCTCAGGGCCGATCCCCGAAGGGTCTCCCATCGTTATAAAGATCAACGGTTTTTTTCTGTTACTTGTTCTGATCATCCGTTTAAGTTATTTTATTTATATGAGATATACGCGCTTTTTCTCTTCTCTTCCAGCCATTTATAAAGTTTTTCCTGAAATGTTCTGCCGTAAAGCTGCTGTTTCAGGAACTCGCTTACCTCGCTCAGTTCAAGAGGCCTTTCTTCCTGTATCTCCTCCACAAGAAAAATGTGATACCCGAATTTTGTATCTACAACACCTGTTCTCTCGTCTTTTTTCAAAGAAAACAGCGCGTCCTCTATTTCAGGGACTGTCTGTCCTTTGCTAAGATACCCCATATCTCCGCCGTTTTCGGCATACGGTCCTTCAGAAAGCTCTTTCGCGACTTCAGCGAAATCCCTGCCTTTATCGAGTTCCGCCGCAATGCTCTGGATCTTTTTCTTCGCTTCAGTCTCGTCCCCTTCGCCGCTTTTCTTGACCATAATGCCGCGCACCTTTATCTGCGGAGGAGATATCAGTTTGTCCTTGTTTTTTTCATAAAGGTCCCGGATCTCCGCCGGAGTTATGTCAATCCCGCTTGACACTTCCTTTTCCACAAGTTTTTGAGCCAGCATCTGGTCTCTCATCTCTCTCTCGAATTCCGTAAGATTCGTCCCTTTATCGCTCAGTTCCTGAAGGAATTCTTCTTCCGTCTTGTAATACCCCTTGATGGTATTGATCTTTTCCTGAAGTTCCGCTTCATCTATCTGTATGTTTTCTTTCTTCGCGAGGCTTATCGCGAGTTTAGAATTTATCAGTTGTTCAAGGATCCCCTTCCTTGCCTGCTCAATCCTTTTATCAAGCTCCTCGCCTTTAAAATTAGCTTCATACCGATTTTTTACAGGCATAAATATCCTGTCAAACTCCCGCTGGGTTACCACTTCATCGTTAACAACCGCGACAACCTTATCCACAACTTCCGCGACCGCGACACAGGCCGAATGAGCCGTAAAAGCAAACACCGCCGCGGTTAAAACAGCCTTAACCTGCTTAGCAAAAATCATTTTTCCCCCTTTTCTTTTTCAGGATCACCTGAATTACTTTCGTTTTCTACCGTTTTATCTGCGTTCTCCACGCCGAGCGACCCGCCGCCGGCGTTCTCGGGCCCGGTTTTGGCTGCCGCCTCTTCCCCCCACCCTGCAAGAACATCTTTATCGATCTTTATGTCTGTCTCTTTTCTCAGCCTGTTAATGAGATCACTGAATATCTGCCTTCGCTTCGCCGTACGGAGCCGGGATTTGATATCTTCTTTAACCTGCGACAGCGGACGAAGCTCCGGGCTCCTCCTGTCCGTCAACTTTATGATATGATACCCTAACTTTGTCCTGACAACACCGCTTATTTCATTGATATCAAGATCATCGCACGCCATTTCGAATTCAGGCATTAACTGCCCTTTAGGAAAATACCCTATATCTCCTCCGCGCTGTGCCGTAGGATCTATTGATTTCGCCCTTGCCATGTCCTCAAACTTCTGCCCTTTAGCTATTTCCTCAAGGATATCGTCAGCGTCTTCCCGCGAAAAAACCAAAATATGCGATACTCTGAGGATCTCAGGGGTCATATAATCAGATTTGTTTTCCTCGTAGAAAACACGTATATCTTCTTCTGTAATTTCAATGGCGTCATCCACCTTATCTTTCAGAAGCCGCGCGATAAGGATCTTCTTTCTGGCCTGCTCAATAACTTTCTGAACATCTTTATCTTTCCGCAGGTTACACCGCAAAGCTTCCTGATAAAGCAGAGTATCATTTATGATATCGTCAAGGAACTCCCCTTTCCGCTTCTTAATAACATCCCGGTACCTCTCCGGCATATGAGATATACGCTCTTCAAAATCATCAACCGTAATTTCAGTTCCGCCGATAAAGGCAAGTACTCCCCCTTTTTCCGGCATTTTACCGCACCCGTAATTAAACATAGTGAGGAAAAGGCAAATCCCGCAACTTAAGATCATTAACGCAAGTCTTGTTATTTTATTATTCATAGGCTCTCTTAACCCGTTTCTGATACAGAAAAATATATCATATAATAACAGAATCAATAAAGCTCATCAAGGAGATTCGTTTACTAACGCGGGATAAGGAATTAAGCGGCAAAGCTGGCTTCTTAAACAGTAAATATAGCGGCATAAAGTGATTTTCCGCGGCATAAGTCAGCGT
>JBDRAX010000078.1:0-10218 GCA_043823375.1 Candidatus Omnitrophota bacterium
GTCTCCAGGCAAAGATAAAAACAGCAAAATACGCGCAATACGCGGCAACGGGAACGCGCCCGTTCTCTTCAGAGCGGCAGATACAATAAACTTCTTACCGGTTTCTCAGTTTTTCCGAGAGGCTGTTGTATTCATCCCATATTTCTGAAGGCAGACGATCACCGAACTGACCAAGAAATTTTTCTATATCATCACATTCCTGTCTGGTAAAAATCCGTAAGTCTACATAAAAAAGAAAGGGATCCAAGAACTCGTGCTATAATCGAATCTTCTGAAACTCAATAAAAAATACAAAAAAGAATTGCGATTAATAAGACATTTAGAAATAGAAACAGAAACAGGTGAACTTACCGTATTTGTAACAAATAATTTCAACCTTGCGCCATCAACAATTGTGCAAATATACAAAACCCGATGGCAGATAGAAATATTTTTCAGCTGGATAAAACAAAATTTGAAGATAAAGACGTTTTTGGGAACAAGCAAGAATGCGGTACTGACGCAGATATGGATAGCGATGATCTATTATCTCTTACTGTCATATATAAAGTATCAATCAAAATACAAAAGATCACTATTTTATCTGCACAGGATTGTGAAGGAAGCTCTTACGGCAAGGTTATCATTGATGGATTTGTTAAGAGTAACACCAGATAAAATTCAGGCCTTTAAAATAAAGGAATTTCAGCATAGCTTCTGGTAACGAAGTTTTACCGGACAGCCTGTAAGTTCCCTGACAATATTTTCCAAAAGGCCCCTCGCGTTTTCAATAAGCTGAACGCGTATTCTCTTTATGAGTTCCGCGCCTTCAGCGCTTTTTGAAAGCTGTTCTTCCGCGGGGGTAAGGACACCTTTAAGCCTTATAAAGACGATATCGTCCATGATATAAGTCCTCGTCTCCTTAGGGCCTCTTCCCATATATTCTTTTTCAAACTTTATTATAGCCTCGCTGATCTGAGCTTCCATCTGCCCTTTTGTCTTTTCCGTCACGCTGTCACCTCTCGTTCGCCGGTATACCGGCGCCATCATTACGGCATTCACGTTCACACGCCCGGCGCGTAAGCTTTTCGTATTCTTCCGACATCCTGCCATGAACAAAAGACGCCAATTCTTTTCTGGACCTTCCTTCCGGGAATATCGCATCCAGAAAATAAAGTTCCGCTTCTATTGAAGGCCGTTTCAATACTTCCCATATATGAGGGAAAAGCGTCATATCTCCGTACCAGCAGACTGTCTTTTCCCCCGGCTTCTCTTTGTACAGCGTGAGAACAGGCAGGACCGGCATGTTACCGGAAACAGCCGCTTCAAAGGCCGTGGATTTAAAATCAAGTATACCGCCTTTTCCGTCAGTACTTGTACCCTCGGGATAAACTATGAGACACATCCCGCGCCGCATAGTCTTGATAAAATCCCTCGAAGCTTTTTTAGACGCGGGTTTATACCCGCGGTCAACCCATACAGGCCGGGTTAAAGAGATTATCCATCCTATTACGGGCCACCGCGCTATTACTGTCGTCGAAGTGAAACGCGAAGGGAACAGCGTCCCATGCGTTATTATATCTATGTACCCAAGGTGGTTTGAAACCACCAGCCCCCGCTGGAGAGAAGGCATCTCACCGTATTTTTTTATTTTGAGATTAAGTATTCTTGCGACGCCCCTTGCCCATAACCGCACAATACGGCTGATCTTCCTGTTTCCCTCCCAACCGCTGAACTGATAAGGAACGGAAATCAGGCACGCGAATACGAGCCATAGAGCCAAAGCGGTTATCCTGTACAAACACCGTAGATAGACCATACTCAAAGTTCTTGTTTTTTATAGTTAAAATGGCGGGCATACCGCGCCGGCACTTTTGTAATATCTACCATAATAAAAAAATCTATTGTCCCGAACTCGCCGTCAAGGGCAGGTTCGCCGCAGATATACGCGCCGAGCCTGAGATACCCTTTGAAGATCGGAGGGATAAATTTTTCGATCGCCGCGCGGTCGGACACCAGCTTTCCTATCTCCCGCGCGCGCGGGCGTTTCAAAGTAAAACCGGGCCTGGGGGCGACAATAAGGTCTTTACAAACCGCGCCTTTCTCCTTAAGATATTCATACATGCCCCATCCTACTCTGGGATCCATAACATCAAGGCTCACGCATCCGAGCATGTATATAAGGCCCGCCCTGGTCATAAGTTCGGAAATAGCGTTCCAGAGAAGAGCCACGACTAAACCGTTCCTGCACTCAGGAGAAACACACGTACGCCCGAGTTCCATACACTTCTCCGCTATGCCGTATAATCCCTTTATTTCGAACTCTCTCGAAGAATAAAACCCTTTACTGGCATTGGCAATGCTTCCCAGATGTATGCGGTATGTGCCTTTTACCGCCCCGGTCCCTTTTTCGATCACTATCAAGTGCAGGCAGTACTCATCGAATTCATCAAAATCAATGCCGTACTTACTGGAAACTTCAAGGCCCCTGCCCTGTTCCATATTGAAAACCTCATACCTCAGGCGCTGGGCTTTTTCAACTTCCTCGTGGTTTTCCGCGAGTTTAACCACAAAATGTTTTGTTTCAGCCAGTACCGCGGGGTCGACTATGTGTTTAGGAAAACTCTTCATCATTTTTTTCAACGCCTCCATGATTTTTGCCTCTTGCGCTCCGGTATCTGAAACATATATCTATTCCGCGGGGGAAGAAGAAAATTCGATCCAGTCAAGGTCCGCCGCCGCCGTAGATCCCGTATACTGGCTGTTACAGGAGACGCTTAAATACATTTTATCGGGATAAAAGCCCCACGCGTTCTTAAAATCTTCCGCCGCGTTACGTTCCTCTATATACCACTGTCCATCCGCCGCGTCCTCTTTATTCCGCAAAGTATACCATTTAACTTTTATCGTGCCGCCCCCATACGCGCATTTTCCATGAGCCCCTCGGGGCGTTTCAGTATCCCACCGGTATGATACACTTTTATTTTTCAGCAGGCTTCCTGACCCTAAATATATGCCTATTGCCTGGTCATCCGCGGCTTTTATCCTTCCGTCAGCGCCGCGGGGAAGTTCCGTTACTCTCCAGCGCCAGCGCAGAAAAGGGGTTTTATTAAGGTCCACGCCGTTGATCACAGCAACAAGGCTGGCACTCGCTTTATCGGCTTCCATATGAAGATAAGAACCGCCTTCAACCTCACGCGCTAAAGAAAAGACCGCCGCTTTTGTCCCCGGCTTTTTCTTACGCTTCCAGCCGGGCATGACATCATCCCCGGCTGTTATTGAAGCATCGCCGAAATCCTCTCGCCATGCCGTGAAGTCTTTTTTTACCGCCACAGCGGCAGGTTCCACTGAAGGCGAAACCTGAGGTTCAGTGAAACCCCATGCCGGAAAAGCCGCGATAGCGGCAGCCACGAAAGGTATCAGTATCCCCGAAACGATCATTATTGTTTTTTTCAGAGTCGCCATGGCACTTATTTTAATTCCTGCCGGGTATTTTTGCAAATATATTTCCTCCCGGGACTCCCGGGAGGACCGTATCCCTCAGGGAAACAATGTATTTTTCATACGCGGAGGCCATTGCCGCGGCCAGAAACACCGTCCCAAGCGAAATATTGATAAACCGGGCGCTGTTGACCCCAGGTATATATTTGGTAATATCCGTTCCTATGGCGCAGCTAAAGAAGAAATAAAAAGCGGCGGCGGCATACGGAAAAACATGCCCGGGGTTTTTGAGTATCAATAACACCGTAAAAGCCGCGGGAATAATGAGAGCCGAATAATACGCCTCCCAGGAAGTGGGCGCGAAAAGAAGGCACATTATGAGCAGGAATGATACCTCCACATACCCATATCCCGGCTGGCGGGACCTTGAGGAGATCTTTCCGTACAATATCAAAGCCCCGTATGAAAGCAGAGTAAAAAAGGCGCTCAAGGGGTAGATCAGTTTTTCAGGCGTTAAGTGCCCTCTTATCCAGCCGTTTTTCAGCAAAAGGACGCTTATGCCGTAAGCGACAGACTGGTTCTTGAAATTCATCAGCTGTGAAGTAACTGATATTTTCAGTATATCTTTCCATTCCCCGAGTAAGACAATGTTCTCTCTTATACCGATAACACACGACGGCAGGAACAGAAATAAAAGAAAAAATACGGCTCCCGAGATAACGATCCTGAATTTTCCCCTGAAGATAAAATAAACAAGCATCGGGAGAAATAAGAGTTTCACCTGCAGGATAACCGCGATCAAAAACCCGCACAGTATATGCCTGCCGTCGAGATACGCCATGAGGAACAGAACAAAAAAGAGAGTCACAAACGCGTCAGTCTGGCCCTGGCCTATTATCATCAGATAATACCTGGCAGTACCCAGGAAAGTTACCCACATAATAACATATTTCCGGGTCTCAGTAACGCCAAAATCCCGGGAAAGCCTGCGCGTAAGAATAAAAAGAGCGCAGATAAACGCGATATTTACCGATAAAGACCATAACAACAAAGAAACCGCCGGATAATCTATCTTCGCGAAAGGCACCATAACCAGCGCCGCCAGAGGCGAATACCTGAAGTGATAGAATTCCTCATTTTTATCATATACCGGGGCATATTCAAACCGCCCTTTTTTTTCCCGCCTTTCATCCTTGCCGGCTAAAAAAACACTCCTCTCGGCAAAATTTCGGGAACAGGCCCAGTACACTTTAAAATCAGGCATCCCTTCCCAGCCATCTATTCCCTGTTTCCACGCGGTGTTTCTGGACAGAAAACAGAGATCAGCTGCCAGCGAAATAAATATGACTGCTGTCAGGAACAGAAAAGCGCCGCTGAATACCCTTTTCAAAATTAATCTCCTCCGCCGGGATATCTATACCGGCCCGGGATAATACCGTTTTCAGGATAAGGCGCGAAAAAAGAGAAACATAAACGCCGCGTAAATAAAAATAAACATGGGTACTGGATCTCTAACCGGCTATATTTTATAATTACATCCGTGAAAAAATCAACATTTGTTTAGAAAATATTTTCAGCCATAATATTTTTTCTTCCGGCCCGGTTCACGCTCTTTTACGTTATTATCCGCGCGTACCGCCCGCGCCGGCGCGTACTCCGTGGTGCGGACGGACGGTAGAACAAGCGAAGATTTATGCCGTATCAGAACATGGCGGATCGCAGCGTCCTTGCCCTGTCTCGTTTTTACCATAGCCCGCCCGGCAGAAAAAAGAAAAAAACAGCCCGGGGACTTTTCCTCTGGATCGTCTCCCGGGCTGTTATGATCATTTCGCGAGCAATATTTGCCTGACCTTCACAACGCCTTTAATACCGTACATCGCGTCTATTATTTTCTGATCCGCTTCTTTTGACATGTCAATAATAGTGTACGCGTAATCCCCCTTGCTCTTATTAAGCATTTCCACTATATTGATCTCCGCGTCAGCCAGGACCCGGGAGATCTGCCCGACCATATTCGGTATATTCTTATTCATTATCAGCAGGCGGAAATCCGAATTCTGTTCAAGCTTGGAATCGGGGAAATTAACGGAATTCTTTATATTGCCTTTTTCAAGGAAATTACGCAGCTGGTTCGCCACCATGACCGCGCAATTTTCTTCAGCTTCATATGTCGACGCGCCAAGATGCGGGATAGCTATGACATTCTCCATATTAAGAAGTTCGTCATCAGGAAAATCCGTAACATAACGGCGCACGATCCCGCTTTTTATGGCGGCATTCAAGTCGTCATTATTAACGATCCCGCCGCGGGAAAAGTTTATTATCCGTACTCCAGGTTTCATCCGTTTAAGTTTCTCGGCATTGATCATCCCGCGCGTTTCATCTATAAGCGGGGTATGCAGCGATATATAATCCGCGCGCGCTATAAGAGCGTCAAACCCTTCGGCGCGCTGCACTTCCCTTGAAAGCCCCCAGGCGGATTCAACGGATATAAAAGGGTCATATCCTATTACATGCATGCCCAGTTCAAGCGCGCTGTTCGCTACCATTACGCCTATTTTCCCCAGTCCGATCACGCCGAGCGTTTTACCCAGGATTTCCTGCCCGGCGTAAATTTTCTTGTTTTCTTCCACCATAGCGGGGACATCCGCCCCTTTCCCCTTCAGAGACTGTACAAAATTAATACCGGCCGCTATATCCCTCGACGCCAGAAGCAGGCCGGCTATTGACAGTTCTTTAACGGCGTTGGCGTTCGCTCCCGGAGTATTGAACACAACGATCCCTTTCTCGGCGCAGCGCGCGACAGGGATATTATTAACCCCGGCCCCAGCCCGGCCTACCGCCAGGAGGGACTCAGGAAGTTCCATATCGTTCATATTAAAACTCCGCAGTATCACGGCGTTCGGATTCACTACTTCCGTGCCTATCTCATACTGATCGATCGGAAAAACTGCCAGGCCTTCCTTGGATATTTTATTAAGCTTCATTATTCTGTACATAACATCCTCCTCTCTCAACCATTGGCTTTTTCAAATTCTTTCATACATTCAACCAGCGCCTTAACGCCTTCAACAGGCATGGCGTTATAGATACTTGCCCGCATACCGCCTACTGTCCTGTGGCCCTTAAGACTCTTTAACCCGCGCTCGGACGCCTGGGCTATGAATTTCGCGTCCAGTTCATCGTTCCCCGTAACGAAAGGCACATTCATTATCGAACGGCTTTCCTTACGCACAGGGCTTTTGAAAAGGCGCGACTTATCCAGATGATCGTACAGTATACCGGCCTTTTCGTAATTCATTTTCTCGATCGCTTTTATCCCGCCTTTCCGCCTGATCCATTCGAAAACCAGGCCCGCTGCATATATCGAATAACAGGGCGGAGTATTATAAAGAGAACCTTCATCCGCGTGAGTCTTGTAGTTTAAAAGCGTGGGCACGCTCTCAGGCGCCAGGCCTATCAGGTCCTCCCGTATGATCACGATAGTCACCCCCGCTGGGCCTATATTTTTCTGAGCCCCCGCGAATATGAGGCCGAACTTCGAAACATCAACGGCTTCCGACAATATATTGGAAGACATATCCGCTACCAGAGGGACATTACCCGTTTCCGGGAGAACCGGGTATTTTGTGCCGTATATCGTGTTATTGGTAACTATATAGAAATAATCCGCGTCTTTAGCGAATTTAGCGGGATCCAGTTCAGGAATATACGTAAAATTATCCGCTTCAGAACTCGCGACGACATTTACTGTACCTGTTTTTTTGGCTTCGGAAATAGCCTTCTTCGTCCACTGCCCTGTATGCACATAATCAGCCTTCTTGTTTTTAACCATAAGATTGAGCGGGACCATCGAAAACTGTAAAGAAGCGCCCCCCTGCAGGAACAACACCTTATAATTCGCGGGGATCCCCATTATTTCACGCAGATCCTGTTCCGCTGATTCTATTATTTTCTTGAATTCCTTACCCCTGTGAGACATTTCCATGACCGACATCCCGCATCCTTTGTAATCCAGCATTTCCTCCGCCGCTTTTTTAAGGACTTCTTCAGGGAGTACCGCCGGCCCCGCGCTGAAATTATAAATTCTCGCCATGTCTTCCTCCTTTTTATTTAGAACGTTTCGCTTTCTGCTCCGTGAGCCTCGCGGCAATAAACCGCAGAGCGTTCGTAAAATCCATATCCAGATAAACAATATTCGCGGGTACTGATATTTTGACCGGAGAGAAATTCAAAATCCCGCGTATTCCCGCCTTCACCAGATCATCCGCTACAGTCTGTGCATGTTCTCCCGGTACTGTTATTATCGCCATCTCAATAACCCTATCAGCAATAACCCCGTCAAGAGAACTTACAGGAAAAACATCGATCTGCGTGCGGATCCTTTCAAGCTTATTAATACTGCTGTCAAAACCGGCAACGATCTCAAAACCGGCATCCTGAAATTTTTCATAGTCAAGTAACGCTGTGCCAAGCCTGCCTAATCCGACAATACAGGCTTTGCGTTTTTTAGCCAGATGCAGCTTATGTCCAAGCCCTTCTTTCAATGACCTGACCGCGTACCCTTTTCTCGTGTATCCTGTGACATTCAGGATACTGATATCTTTTCTCACCGTATACGCTGTCGCGCCGACAGCTTTCGCCAGATCGATCGACGAAACAAAACAAACTCCCTTTCTCTCCAGAATATCAAGATACCCGTAAATTCTGCATATCCGCTCAACTGTATTGTTTGATAAATCCATACACCCCTCCCGCATAGAAACGGTGAATTATTTCACCAATATACACCTTCCCGCTATTAATGTCAATACTTTTTTTCACGTTTTTAACTTGCTGCTCCTTGTTACCTTTTAAGTTATTTATTTGAAATATTTTACGCAAAAAGCACCACAGCTTAATTGGTGATTTTTTTCACCCGTTGGCGCATATACAGTCTGAAATCTTGATGTAATACAAAAATTGCGAACGCTATTTTGATTTTAAAATGTTACGCCTACGCGCACGCCCATTACAAACGCGTCAGGGTAATCCGCGGTACCACCGGGGTGTAGAATGTACTGAATATCAGGTTGGATATAAAAATAGGGAAGGATCATCGCCCTATATGTAAGTTCTATCATTATTTCATATTCCTGCGGGTCCTGTTCTGCCGGGAGGCCTTTTATATCCCGCATATCCGCCTGGGCACGCCTCAGATCATAGCTGAATAACCCATAAGACATACCGGACGCCGCTATATCATTATCGCGCCCGGGAATACACCCTTTCCAGGATATACCCCCATTAAAAAAAAACGGGTATTTATTAATGTTATCAGGGCCGAACGTGGCAACTCCGAAAACAGTGATACCCTGGTCGGTACCCGGGCCGTTTTCCCTGTATATCATCTGGTCCGCGTGACAGTAAAAGTTATAGTTCCCTATATGTTTGGCCGGATCAAGGCCTGAAATAATATACGAGTTATTATTTTTATCGCGCAAAAATTCCCTTGTTACTCCGCTGTGATAATAAAATCCCGCTTTATAATTACCGGGCAGGCCTTCGGACCTGGAGCCGCGTTCGGCGTAAACGCGAATTCATGCGCGGTACCGAAACCTCTCCTGAGGCGCAGGCTGAAATCAAGGCCATGCGCTGAATCACGGCCCACCCTGCTGTCAGCGGCATAAATACCATGCTGGGAATAAAATATATCCGAATAATCTATCCGCGCCCGAGCGCCCCATACAGCCGTGGGATAAGTAATGAACGGCAGGTTCACCGGAAGGCTTACGGGGTTCCCGTCTATGGCGTTGGAAACATACAGCCAGTAAATAGGAGAAGCCGCGAAATCATCTCCCGGGCTTATGCGGCCCGCGCGCAAATGTACCTTGTGGCCAAAAAGCGCCTGATCCAGATAAAGCCCGTAAAATTTCAGCTCTTCCGAGCCGTAAATACTGGTCACCGTAAAAGCGTTACCAATTTTTTTCTGAGAAAGATTGACCCCATTACGCCAGAGGCCGGATACATGGAACTGGAGGCCCTCCCAACCCGCCGCTTTTTCAAGGTCAACATTTACATCCACACCCAGAGAATGGTCATACCCCGTCCCCTGTTCCCGCCCGCCGTAAGGATTCCCTAAAAAATCACACACAAAAGAACTACTGACAGTAATTCCGCTATCAGCTAATTTCCCCCGCATCCCCTCCCACTCACCCGTAAAATAAGGCGCTTCAACCGGCGGAGTGAACCACGGCGACGCAGTAGATCGCGAGATTATCGGCTGTTTCACTTCCGGAACGGCAGGCGCCCCGGCAAAAACAAAACATGCCGGTAAAAACAAAAAACTAATCAGCAAAATTATAAAAGCGGCCTTTTCAACAAAGTATCCTTTTGTATTAATACTCCCTCCCCAAGTTTCATCTTGTTCCAAGTATACTCCCACAAATAAAAAAAACAAGATTCCCCCACCGGCCAACACTCTAAAAACAGGGACGGTTCTAATTTTGAGCGTAGACCCGTCCCCGTTTTTAGCTTCAGACCCGTCCCCCTATTCCGTTCTTTTCTATTTTTTTGCAAGTTTTTGCCATAAAACCGTGTCTCTATTAATGGAGGTGAGTATTATGCCAAGAACAAAAAGATTTCTATCTGACGCTGTTATTTACCACATAATTTCGCGCGGAAGTAACAGAAAAAATGTTTTTGTTGACGAAAATGACTTTTCAAAATACCTGCAGCTGGCCTGGAAGTACAAAAACAAATTCAGCGTCAAAATCTATGCGTACTGCCTTATGAGCAACCATGTTCATCTTCTGGTTG
>JBDRAX010000079.1:0-26959 GCA_043823375.1 Candidatus Omnitrophota bacterium
TGCCCCTCATCATCATATTTTATCCTCTGCTCCAATGTCCCGTCTTCCCTGTAGGAACTGACAGAAGAAAGATCTCCGGCGTCATTATATATCCGTTTTTCTTTTATATTCCCGCTATCCCAGTAATCGCACTGTTCGGACCTGGTCCCGGGAAAAGAAGGCTCTATGGGAATAAAGATCATAAAGCATACCGCGAAAAGAATATTTATCAGATTTCTGAGCCGCATATCGATCTCTCCTTTTTTTCTGTTCCTCAAATCCCGAACGCGGGTTTATATTTTTAATACCCCGCGAAAAATTCCTGTTTTATATTGTTTTCCGGCAGAGATAATTCATCTTTCAGCACACAGATAAGGCACTTAACCATCTCCGGCGGGCCGCACACATAAAAGACTCTTTCCGCGTAGTCAGGTATTTCCCTTTTTATCGATCCTTTGTCAATTCTGCCCGTCCTGCATGATCCGCCGCCATTTTCTGCCTGCTGACCGGTCAGTGTGTATACAACTTTCAACAGCGGATTTACCTCAGTCATTTTATCAAAATCATCTTTAAATATTATTTCTTTCATATCCCGGTTCCCATAAAACAAAATAATATCAGCTGGTATCTTCATGTCCATAACGTAACCGCATATGCTTCTTAAGGGAGTTATTCCTATGCCCCCGGCTAAAAAAGCGGCCTTTTCATATTCTCCCTCATAAGTAAATTGCCCGAACGGCATTTTTATTTTCGCTTTATAGCCGGCCTCAAGCGTATCCAGCCTTTTTGAAAAAGGGCTGTCAGTTATTCTTTTCGTAAACTCAATATACTTTTTTTCCAAAGGCGAGCTCGAAAAAGAAAAAGGCTTAACAGCGTCCTTCCCTCCGGCATCTATAGTCAGAAAAAAATACTGCCCAGGTTTGAATCCCGCTTCCGGAGGCCTTCTGAAACGGAAACTTTTAACACTCCGGGTCCTGCTGATGACCTCTGTAAGCTCTGTCGTAAACTCCATATTTTCATCTCCCACGTTTCCCGCGCGGCAGAATCCCTACCCGCGGCGCTTCAGTTTATTTCTCCCAATGCTTTTACGGCTTCCGGTTCTGTATCAAATATACGGATGACCCTTCCTATTTTTAAAATATTTATCAGATCTTTTTCTCTTTTTTTAAGATTAATTATCCCGATCTTAACTTCTCCCCGCATATTTTCTTTCATAAAATTTATCATGCACGCGAAAGCCGCCGTATCTATTTTTTCCGCTTCATTAAAATCCAGGATAATCCCCGCGGTTTTCTTTTTAGAGGATACTTTTTTGCAGAGTTTCTGGAATTCCGGAGTAGTCTCAAGCGTGAAATCTCCGGAAACTTTCAGGATCTTAACATCCTTTATCTCTTTTACCAGTTCCATTTTTCCGGACGGTTCACGCATCGCTTCTCCTTTCGGCGGCAAAACTGTATCCTGAGAGGCCTCACACGCGGGATTTTCCGTATGATCCTACGACTTACCCAACAGTTTTTTTACATAATCGAGGAACTTATCCTTATCAACCATAACAGACTCTTTAGGGGATCTTTTCTTAACCTCGAATTTATTCTGCTCAAGCCCTTTTTTACCTACAACTATCTGCACCGGGAACCCGATAAGATCCGCATCCTTGAATTTAACCCCGGCAGTTTTTTCCCTGTCGTCATAAAGCACTTCTATCCCTGAAGATTTCAGGCACTCATATATCTTTTCGGACTCGGCCCGGATCTCGCTGTCATCCATTTTTACAGGTATCACAACTACTTCATATGGGCATAATTCAACCGGCCATATAATGCCGTCATTATCGTAGCTGCATTCGATCAGCGACGCTATTATTCTGTTGACACCGATACCGTAGCATCCCATGATGATCTGTCTTTCTTTTCCGCTTTCATCAAGAAAACAGGCGTTCAAAGCCGAGGAATACTTTGTCCCGAGTTTGAATGTGTGCCCTATTTCGATCGCGTGTTTCAATTTTATTTCCGAACCGCACCTGGGGCATTTATCTTCTTCCGTTATAACTCTGGCGTCAAACCATGCGTCGGCTTTAAAATCTCTTCCGGCATTAACATTAAGCAAATGTTTGTCTTTCATGTTAGCGCCGGCAACCGCGTTAACCATACCTTTAACGGATAGGTCCGCCACGATTTTGATCGAAAGCCCGCAAGGCCCGGAAAACCCCATGGGGCCTCCCGTGAATTCCGCTATTTCAGCTCCATCCGCGAGTTTCAGAGATACCAGGCGGAGATAATTTTTTATTTTGGCATCATTCGCCTCATGGTCGCCTCTTATCAATACGGCTAAGGGTTTATCGTCACCTATATAGATCAGCGTTTTTATGATATCAGACGGGTCCACTTTCAAAAGCCTGCTTACATCCTGGACGCTGCTTGACCCGGGAGTATCGGCTTCCGCGACAGGTTTCATTTCCATGCCAGCGCCGGGTAACCCGTTTCCCGTGGATTTTACAGCCGCGACTTCCGTACTCGCGGCATACCCGCAGCCTTCGCAGACCGCTATCCTGTCTTCGCCGATATCCGCGGGGATCATGAATTCATGAGAAACCGTACCGCCCATAAGCCCGGGGTCCGCTTCAACCGGGATATACGGCAGGCCGCACCTTTCAAAGATCCTGCAATAGGCGTCATACATTTTCCTGTAGCTCTTTTCCATAGCGGGAACGTCCACGTCAAAACTGTACGCGTCCTTCATTATAAACTCACAGCTCCTGACCACACCGAATCTCGGCCTCACCTCATCGCGGAATTTCGTCTGTATCTGATACAGGATAAGAGGCAAATCCTTATACGACCTCACTTCCCTTGACACCAGATCGGTAACTATCTCTTCATGCGTCGGGCCCAGGGCCATTTCCCTGCCGTGGCGGTCCCTGTATTTGATCATAACATCCCCAATAATATCATACCTGCCGCTCTTCTTCCATAGTTCCGGCGGCTGAAGAGCGGGCATGAAAAGTTCGGACGCGCCCGAACGGTCCATTTCCTCACGCACGATATTCCCGGCTTTTCTAAGAACCCTGTACCCCAAAGGCAGATATATGTAAGCTCCCGCGGTCACTCTTCTGATCAACCCGGCTCTTACCATGAGCTTATGGCTTATGGCTTCCGCTTCCTGCGGGTCTTCTTTTAACGTAGGTATAAATGTATTTGTCCAGCGCATAACTCTCCTCCATATTTAAGCAGGCCAGCCCGTTTTATCGAAAAAGGCATGTTCCCGTTTTCTACTACTACAGTTCTTCCATCATACGTGTCAATTCGGAGATCGCCGAATCGACATCTACGGTTTTAATGATCCTTCCATGCCTGAATATAGCGCCTTTACCTTTTCCGAAAGCGACCCCTATATCAGCTTCCCTGGCTTCACCCGGGCCGTTCACTTCACACCCCATGACCGCTATGACTATCTGTTTTTCTTTTCCGGCGGCTATCCCTCCCGAACACATAACTATCTTCCTCTCAAGTTCACGCACTATCGGCACCAGATCGACCTGACACCTTCCGCACGTGGGGCAGGATATTATCCGGGGGCCGAAGTTCCTTGATCCGATCGCGGTCAAGATCCTTTTCGCGATCTCAACTTCCAGCACCGATCCTCCGGTAAGCGAGACCCGCACCGTATCCCCTATCCCGTCCATAAGAAGAGACCCGAGCCCTATACTCGACCTGACGATTCCATCTTCCGGCAGGCCTGCCGCGGTTACTCCGATGTGAAGCGGATAGTCGCGTTCCTGTGACATTTTCCTATATGCCGCTATCGTAACAGGGACTTCAGAAGCTTTAAGGGATACCACTATATCATTAAATTTTCTCTTTTCAAAATGCCCCAGATAATCAAGGACAGCCCTCACCATCCTCGCGGGCTTATCCTCCCCCGGAGCGGTATCAGGAGGAAGAGATCCGGAATTTACGCCTATCCGTATGGGAATACTTCTTGCAGCAGCGGCGTCAATGATCATGTCTATATGCGAAGGCTGAGCGATATTGCCGGGGTTTATCCTTATTTTATCCGCTCCGTTCTCTACAGCTTTTACCGCCAGCCGATAATCGAAATGAATGTCAGCGACAAGCGGGATCGATACCTCTTTTTTTATTTCAGATATAGCTTTCGCGTCATTGAGATCTTTCACGGCGAGACGGACTATCTCGCATCCGGCGCTTTCAAGTTCCTTTATCTGAAGAACTGTATTCCTTATGTCGGAAGTAACAGTTTTTGTCATGGACTGTATACTCACAGGGTACCCCGCCCCTATCCGTACATTCCCCACTGATACCATTCTGGTTTTTCCGCGTTCGATCATTATTCCCATCCCGCGCTTCTTACGGCGCTGTTATACGCATCCGGCAGAATATCCTTCATCCGGGTGAAATCCCGGACATGAAGCCGGAAAGTTTTATTTCCCTCCAAGAGGCGTAAACTTAAGCAAATCCTGCCAGCTTACGAAAAGAGCGAATAATATTAACAGGACAAGCGCTATTTGAGTGATTATTTCCTGAAATTTCAAACTTAAAGGCCGGCCTCTGAGTTTTTCAATGAACAGAAAAATAATATGTCCGCCGTCAAGTACCGGAAACGGCAGAAGGTTGAAAATCGCAAGCGCCATGCTTATATGCGCGGTTATTATCAGAAGCGGTATTATACCGCCGCCCGCGGCCTGCCCTATAAGATGCGCTATACCGATAGGCCCTGATACTGATTCTTTGATCGGCATACCTCCCGTAATAAGCAGCCATATGCCTGTATAGGTCATACCCGTTAGATCCAAAAGTCTTTTTCCGCCATGATACATGGCCTGCAGAGGCTTGTAAGATACAGGAAGCACCTTATCTTTCGGAGCGATCCCGATTATCGGCCTTGATATAGTCTGCCCGAAAATATTTTTAATTTCAGAGACATCGGGTTTAACAATGATTTCCAGCGCCTCATTGCCGCGCATAATTCTGACGTCCAGGGATCTATCCGCCGCGGAAGCCTCTTTTATCGCCGCGACTATATCATCCCAGTATTCTGTCTTTTTCCCATTGATCGAAACTATTTTATCGTCGACATGGATACCCGCTTTCTCCGCCGGATAGCCCTTGAGAGTCTGGCCGATCTCATTGGATAACGTCGGGACTCCTATCATGAAAATTACGGTGAAAAGCAGAAAAGCGAAGATATAATTGGTAAGCGACCCCGCGGCTATCACCCAGAATCTATGCCCCACGGGTTTAGATGAAAACTCATAATCCCTGCCCTCGGTCTCAGCGGGATCTTCACCCGCCATTTTACAGAAACCTCCGAAAGGTATCATTGAAATCCGGTAATCCGTACCCCCTATCTTTACGCCTAAAAGCCTTTTTCCCATACCGAGGGAAAAAGCCTCAACTACAATGCCTGCTCTTTTTGCCGCGATAAGGTGACCTGCTTCGTGAATAAGTATAAGAACGCTGAAAACAACAAAAACAATAATTATCGTAAACAAAACCTCAACACCTCCTCACTTGCCCATCTTTCCGAAGAAATTATATCCTCCAGCAATGGATCTTTGATCTTTTTATGTTTGCTTGTTATTTTTTCCGCCGCACGCACAATATCCGTGAATTTGATGCGGCCTCCGAGAAAAAGTTCAACAGCAGTCTCATTAGCCGCGTTCAATACCGCGGGCAGAGTGCCGCCTTCCTTAAGGCATCTGAACGCGAGATCCAGCGCCGGAAATTTTTCAGTATCAGGGTCCATAAAAGTAAGGCCTTTTATTTTCATAAAATCCACCCTCGGCAAATCACTGCTGATTATACGCGGGAAAGACAACGCCCGCAGTATCGGGAAACGCATATCCGGACAGAAAAGGCTCGCGCTTATAGTCCCGTCAAGGAACTCCACCATAGAATGGATAACAGCCTCCGGATGTATTATAACTTTTATTTTTTCAGGAGGAACGTCGAAAAGCCACCTGGCCTCAATTACTTCAAGGCCTTTATTCATCAACGTAGCCGAGTCAACCGTAATTTTCTTTCCCATATTCCATTTCGGGTGGGTTAGTATCCGCTCGATGGAAAGGCCGTCAAATCCTTCTTTTTTCTCATCCTTAAGCGATCCTCCCGTACCGGTTATATACAAAGTACGGACATCCCCGGATCTTCTTCCGGCCAGGCATTGCATGATCGCGCTGTGTTCACTGTCGACCGGAATAACAGAACTGGAAGCGTTTGAATCAATAATATCGCGTATGATCTTACCCGCGCTTACTACCGGCTCCTTACTCGCCAGCGCGACCTGCCTTCCGGCTTTTAACGCGGCTATAAGTGGCTTAAGCGCCGCCGTTCCTGAAATGGCCATAAAGACAATATCACAGTTTTCCACGCCAGCCAGATATTCAATGCTTTCCGGCCCGGCAAGCGCCTTGATCCCGGCCGGGAGCTTTTTTTTTAACGCGGGATAGAACGATTTGTCGGCGATCGCGGCTATATCAGGACTGAATTCCTCCGCCTGGCTGATCAATTCTGCCGCGTTTTCCTTAGTCGAAATGGCCTTAACACGGAACCTGTCAGGATAACGCCTCACTATATCCAGAACGTTTCTCCCTACCGATCCGGTCGATCCGAGTAAAATAATTTCTTTCATCACCCTCATATCCTTTTATAAACCGGCTTCAGGAGCTTCCAGCCGGCGCGTATAGCTCTATCAGAAAGTTTTCACATAAAAATAAAAAACCGGGGCCGTAAAAAGCAAACTGTCGATCAAGTCAAGTATCCCGCCTATGGCCGATAAGCAAGGCCCGGAATCTTTAACATTACAGTCCCTTTTGATCAGGCTCTCAGCCAGATCACCCACCTGCCCTATAGTAGCGAGCAGGATACCTAAAGCGAAAAGATGCCAGTAGGAAAATCCGGTAAGCAGTTTTCCCAAAGTTACGGCGAATACTATGCTGACGAGTATCCCGCCGATAGTCCCTTCTTTTGTCTTTTTAGGGCTTATCCTCGGGATAAGTTCATTCTTTCCCAGCCTGCTGCCTATGACATAGGCGCCTATGTCCGCGCTTTTTGTCACAAGTATAAGAAACGCCACCATATTCGCCCCGTTTTCAAGCAGTCGCAATTTTATAAAGAACGAAAAAAACCAGGCGACATAAAAAAGGGCGAACAGCGTAAGAGCCATGCTTACCAGATGATCCCTCGCGTTATCCTTGCGCACAAACTGCAAAGTAAACGCCAGCAGGCTTGCTACAACGATTAAAAGCGGTTCGAGATTTTTAAGCTCCTGGAAATTATTCCCCATAAATATTACAACCGGTACCAGGCTTCCCACGATCGTACCAAAATACTTGTACACAAAAATGTTCCTGTTCTCCACAAGTTTAAAGAACTCAAACATCCCTAAACCGACGAACAGGGTGACAACAATACAAAATAACCATGGGGGGAAAATATAGATCACCAACGCTACAAATGAAACAAGAAACAGGCTTACAATTGTCCTCGCGGCAAATTTATCCACCGAATCTCCTCTCCCGCGCGCTATAATGTTTCAAGGCCTTTTCAAGTTCTTCGGGGCTGAAATCGGGCCACAATGTATCTGTGACATAAAACTCCGAGTAAGCGATCTGCCATAAGAGAAAGTTGCTGATACGCATTTCCCCGCTTGTCCGGATAACAAGATCCGGATCCGGGAGATCCCAGGTATAAAGATATTTTTCGAATTCCTTCTCTGAAAGCTTCGAAACGCGTTCCGCGACGCATTCCGATTCACGGCAGAACTTTTTTACAGCGTCCAGTATTTCCTGCCTGCCTCCGTAATTAAGCGCCAGGGTAAGGATCATTCCTGTATTTGAGGCAGTCTCAACCATCGCGTTTTGTATCTGACCCCTGAGAGACGGGGACAATTCATCTATTCTGCCTATGACATTGAACTTTATATTATTCTCTTTTAACTTGCGCAGATTCTCCTTCAGCTTTTGTTCTATCAGATTCATCAGAGTATCCACTTCGTTCTTCGGGCGTTTCCAGTTTTCCGAAGAAAACGTATACATGGTAAGCGCTTTTATGCCTAACCGCGCGCAGGCTTCAGTTATGGCATTGGCTGTCTCGACCCCGGATCTGTGGCCTATTATCCGAGCCAGGTTACGTTTTTTAGCCCACCGGCCGTTTCCGTCCATTATGATAGCGATATGTTCCGGTAAACTCATAATAAGAAATCCGTATTATCTAAAAAACAGAAAGTAGAGAGCATGTTCCGGCTCTCTACTTTCCCGAACACAGTGTATAAAAAAACAAATTCATTTATTTCACGAAATTATCGTCCGCGACGCCTCTTATATCTTCCCTTTTCTCTTCAAATTCAGGAAGGATCACGATCTCAACCCTGCGATTTTTACCCCTTCCCTCTAATGTGGCGTTTGAAGCTACAGGCCGGTGTTCTCCGTATCCCGTAGCGGATAATCTGTTGGGTGAGACGCCCTGTTTAACCAGGTAATGCAGTACATTAGTAGCGCGCTTGCTTGAAAGCTCCCAGTTAGACTCCCACTTGGAATATTTTATAGGCACATTGTCGGTATGCCCGCTGACACCGATATTTTTATCCGGGACTTTGGAACTGATTATATCCGCCACTTTGTCAAGAATAGGCATGGCATTGGTCTTTACATCCGCCTTTCCGGAATCAAAAAGCACATTATCGGATAATATTATTACCAGTCCCCTGTCGTCCATTTCAAGGGAGATCTGGTTATCAGCTATCTGGTCCTGAAGCTTATTCGCGAGCATCTTTTTCACTTCCTCAAACCTTTCTCTTTCTTCGTTCCTCTGTTTTTCCAGGTCATCTATCTTAGCCTGTAGATCCTGGATCTTCTGTTTACTCCTCGGGCTCTGCTTGTAAAAATTAACAGCGCACCCGGACAACATGAGATTAAGCACAATAACCGCTGATACCCCGGACAATAGATATTTTTTAGCACGCATATTCCCTCCTGAATGTTGCAAAAAAAAAAAATTATAAACTATTTATATATTAATGTCTGTTTCCGGCTTTTCCCCACAGAGACAAGCATTATTTCCGTTCCGATCAATTCTTTTATCCTGTTAAGATACTCCTTCGCGTTTTCGGGAAGTTCTTCATATGTCGTAGCCTTCGAAGTATCCTGCCGCCATCCGGGGTGGTCTTCATAGACCATTTCACACTCTTCAAGGAAACCCGGATCACCTGGAATGTTATGATAAACTTTACCTTTATACCTGTATGCCGTACAGATCTTTATGGTTTCAAGTTCATCCAGCACATCAAGCTTCGTAATCACGACCTTATCTATCCCGTTGATATCCACTGAATTCCGGACAAGGACACTGTCAAACCATCCGCATCTTCTGGCTCTACCGGTTGTAGCTCCGAACTCTCCGCCTTTTTTCCTTATCTTTTCCATCAATTCCGGACCGAATTCAGTGGGAAACGGGCCCTCTCCAACCCTTGTAGTATAAGCTTTCACAACACCCAGAACCTGGTTTATACGGGATGGGCCTATCCCCCCTCCCGTACATGCGCCTCCGGCCGTGGAATTAGATGAAGTAACATACGGATATGTACCGTAATCAACATCAAGGAACGTACCCTGCGCGCCTTCAAAAAGGATCGATTCTTTCTTTTTCAGCGCTTCATTAAGCAGCCGTGTCGTGTCACAGACGTATTCTCTCAGAATATCCGCGTAGCCCAGATAATCCCGAAAGATCTCCTCCACGGACAGTTCCTCTTCTTTTGAAAAACTTTTCAATATCTCCTGTTTTTCTTCTAAATTATTTTCAAGCCTGCTCCTGAAATATTTTTTATCGTAAAGGTCCGCTATCCGTATGCCTACCCTTGACACTTTATCACCATAACAGGGGCCTATCCCTTTTTTAGTTGTCCCTATTTTGCCCTTTTTTATAGACAGCTCCCTGAATTCATCTATTTTTTTGTGATACGGGAAAATCACATGCGCCTTATCACTTATTTTAAGGCGGTTTGAACAATCTATTCCCTGCGACTTAAGAAGCTCTATCTCTTCGATAAGCGCCTTCGGGTCGATCACCACCCCGTGCCCTATTACACAAATCTTACCGTCATGCAGTATTCCCGATGGTATAAGGTGCAGCACATATTTGTTGTCTCCTATGACAACAGTATGGCCGGCGTTATTTCCTCCCTGATAACGTACGACATATTGGACATCTTCAGTAAGGATATCTATAACTTTCCCTTTTCCCTCATCACCCCACTGAGCTCCTACCAAAACTGTTACTTTTCCCATAAGTCCCTTCCTTAGCTATTACATTTATTTTTATCTCCTGTCCGGCTGCTGCGGGATCTGCGGCGGCTGCGGCGGTATTTGCGGGATCTGCGGCGGCTGCGGCGGCGGCTGTGGGATCTGCGGCGGCTGCGGCGGGATCTGCGGCGGCTGTGGGATCTGAGGCGGCTGCGGCGGTACAAATACCTGAGGCGGCTGCGGCGGCTGTTTAGGCAATTGTGTGGGCTGAAGCTGTATGTTCCGCAACAGCTGTTCCTGCTGGTGTATTTCCCTCAATATTCTTTCCGCGTTCATCCTTGTAGCTTCGTTATTAACTCTTCTAAAAAGCGATTTCAATGTTTCCTTATCTAATTCGATGAGCCTTACCGGAATGCCCTCGGCAGATTCGAAGAAATATTCTTTTTCCCCTTCTTCGTTCTGCCGCACTTCAAAACCCGGTATCATATAAGGTATCTGTGAATATACCTGCACCCGCCGCGTTATAATATCAACGATCTGCTGATTCGACAATTCTTCAGGTTCTTCATCTATCGGCTCTTCGTCAAATGCCACCGGGCTTTCCGGCAAAGCTTTCTCTCCAGGGGTTATTTCACGTTCCGCATCATCAATTTCATTTTCCCATGTTTCGATATCCGGGGTTTCTTTCAGCGCCGGAGGATTTTCTTCCCCGGACACCGCGCTGCCTGTCTTATCAGATAAGGCTTCCGTGGGCGTATCCCGGATGACATCCCCTGTTTTAGCTCCTGCACCTGTTTTCAACTCGTCTTCTTTTACCGGAAACGGCCGAACCACTGTTCCATCCGGCCTATTTTCGTTTTCCATGGAGGGCTTCGGCGTAAGCGTTTCTCCTGTTTTTATTCCCTGTTTTTCTTCCGAGGGAGCCTGGAACTTCCGGCTTACCCTTTCCCACCATCGGACTACCGCGCCTTTTTTCGAATCCTGCGCGCCGGCGGACGCCGAGAACAGAAAGAAAAACATGAATATTACAACAACGATACTTAATTCTTTTCGGACATATTTCATGCGATAACCCGCCTTTTTTAATTATGCCGGTGTCATAGTGAAAATCTTCCGGGCTATATCCGGATACTTCGCTATGAACAAAAGTTCATCACGGACAAGAGGTTTCTGCGTATGAACATTAGCGTAGCGCACAAGCTCCAGTATTTTAACCGCTTCCTCGTCATTCTTGAACTTTACTTCCAGTTTATTGTAGACGTTACGGAAACCTTTTATGCCGCTGTATTCTCCCGCGGTAATACATCTCCCGGTTTCTATAATATCCGGTTCGCCTCTTCCAAGTTCCTCGAAATCATACAGTTCATAATTCCTTCTGTCCTTAAGCGCGCCGTCCGCGTGGATGCCGGACTCGTGAGCAAAAGCGTTATCTCCTACTCCTACCTGATTTACCGGTATAGGCACACCGAAAGCGTAAGAAGCGTACTTGGCTATCCGCCATGCCATTTTCAAATTGATCCTGGGGTCCAGCTTATATTTTTTACCGCCGGCAAATCCGCTGGAATATTTCAACGCCAGGATACAACTAACCAGGTCAGCGTTCCCCGCTCTTTCCCCAAGGCCGTTTATAGTAGTGTTTATATATGCGTCCACACCGGAATCAATAGCGGCTTTTGCTCCTGATACGCTGACGGCCACAACCATTCCGAGGTCATTATGGCAGTGCAGTTCAATGGGCATCTTCACGGCTTCAGCCAGAGCCGCCACCCGGTCATAAATAGAGAATGGATCGTCATACCCCAGAGTATCACAATATCTGACTCTGTCCGCGCCAGCCGCTTTCGCGGCCGAAGCGAATTCTATGAGGAATTTCATGCCCGTCCTTGAAGCATCCTCCGCGTTTATGCCTACCGCCTTGATGCCTTCTTTCCTTGCCAGTTTAATTGCTTTAACAGCTGAATTGATAATATCGCTTCTGGTTATTTTCCCCGAGAACTTATGTTTTATCATCTGGTCTGACGTTGAAATCGACATATTCAGATACTCAACTTTAGTGTTCCTGACCGCCTTGGTGACATCCTCCTCAATAGCCCTTATCCATCCGGACAGCCTTATGGGCTTCAATGCTCCGATTTTAGCCAGTTCAAGGTTGGCATTAAGATAGTTCAATTCATGGTGCGTAAACGGAAAGCCGAACTCCGACTGAAAAATACCCATTTTGTTCAGATAAATGTTTATCATAGTTTTCTGCAGTTTTGCCAGCCCCAAACGAGCTGTCTGCACCCCATCACGGTTTGTAACATCTATTATCCGTATTACATTATTTTTTTTTGCCATAGTCCCCCTCTTTTCCCGCTAAAAAGCTATTACGCTGCTACGGTTTATTGTTAATGTCATATATTAATACTGACCAGTTTTACGTCTTTTATATCTTTTGCCTGTTTAAGCTTTTTCAGGACATTCTTAGGCACTTCACTGTCAACGTTGAGTACGCTGATAGCTTCTCCTGTTTTCTTATCCCTGCCGAAACTCATTTCCGCTATATTAATCCCGTGTTTACCAAGCAAAGTACCGATCCTCCCGACTACTCCCGGAGCGTCATTATTAGAAACTACCAGCATATAGCCGTCAGGAATAGCCTCTACATAAAATTTATCTATTTTTATGATCCGGGCTTCTTTATTAGTGAAAAGCGTCCCCATAATAAAATGTTTTTTCCTGCCCGTGTCGAATTCAACGCTGACCAGATTAGCAAAATCGGTTATTGCCGAAGTTTTTTCTTCTATGATCTTTATTCCCCTTTCTTTCGCGATAAAAAGCGAATTGACATAATTCACTTCTTCCTCCAATATGGGGTTGAAAATACCTTTTAGAAGCGCCCGCGTGACTACCGAGACATCCAGGCCCGCGACTTCTCCGATATATTTTATCTTTATGGCCTTTATCGGCGCTTCCATAAGCTGTGCCTGGATAGCGCCGAGCCTTTCCGCAAGGTTCATGTAAGGACGTAAAACGCTCAACGTCTCTTCTTCCATCGCGGGTATATTCGCCGCGTTACGGTAACCCCTCCCCAGGAGCCCATCTGATACGGCTTTCGCCACATCTATCGACACGTTTATCTGCGCTTCTTCGGTAGAAGCCCCAAGATGCGGCGTGGTGATCACGTTTTCCATATACACTATCGGGCTGTCTACCGGAGGCTTTGCTTTCGTTTCAAACACATCAACCGCCGCGCCTCTCACTTTCCCGGATCTAAGGTATTTCGCGAGAGCGTTTTCATCTATGATCCCGCCCCTCGCGGCATTGATGATAAAAACTCCGTCCTTCATACGGCTGAAAGATTTTTCATCGACAAGATGCCTCGTTTCTTCAGTAAGAGGCGTGTGAAGCGTTATAAAATCCGATTCACGGAACAATTTGTCTAAAACGCATGATTCCACATTCATGGATTTTGCCCTGTCTTCGGAAAGGAACGGATCATACGCGAGTATTCTCATACCGAAGCTTAACGCGCGCCTCGCGACGCAGGAGCCAATGCGCCCCATACCGATCACGCCAAGGGTCTTTCCGTACAATTCGACTCCCATAAATTTTTTTCTGTCCCATTTCCCCTGTTTAACGGACTGGTTCGCCTGCGGGATATTACGGGAAAGCGCCATCATAAGGCTGAATGCGTGTTCCGCGGTGGAAATAGTATTGCCGGAAGGCGCGTTCATCACGACAACCCCTTTTTTTGAAGCGGCTTTCACATCCACGTTATCAAGCCCTACTCCGGCTCTGCCTATTATTTTAAGTTTATCCGAAGCTTCAATTATCTTCTTTGTAACAACAGTACCGCTTCTTACGATAAGCGCGTCATAACCCTTGATCTTTTTAACGAGTTCATTTTCAGAGAGCTTCGCGAATTCATCGACCTTAAATTTATTGGCTTTGAGGATATCAAGGCCTTCCTGAGAAAGAGGATCACTGATCAGAACCTTTATCGCCATTTTCCATTCCCTCCGACTATTTGGATACCTTATCAATGTTTTCTTTAACCGTAATATATTTTCCCGTTAACCGCATTTTTACCCGGATCTTCAGAGATTAAAAAGGATTTCCCGGGCTCTGCTTACGCCCTCGCCCGGGCTAACCTCATGTCCAAGCTGGTTCAAAACGATCTCAAGGGCCTCAAGCCCCGTTATTGTGTCATATGCGTCCATATACCCGAGATGCGCTATTCTGAAGACCCTGCCTTTAAGATCTGCCTGGCCTCCGGCGATAGTAATCCCCTGCTCATCGCGCATTTTTCTGACCAGTATCCCGGCATCCATACCTTCCGGGGCTTTAACCGCTGTAAGCGCGTTCGAAGGCCTTTTTGCCAGAAGCTCAAGCCCCATACACTTCACCGCTTCACGCGTAGCGTATGCCAGAGACGCGTGGCGCGCTATTACATTGTCAAGGCCCTCTTCCAGTATCATATCAAGACAAGTATCAAGCCCCATCACAAGAGAAATCGCAGGAGTCCATGGAGTATCGTTCTCACCGTATGACTTAAGCGCGGCCTTAACATCAAAATAAAATTTAGGCAGATCGGATCTTTCCGCGAGTTTCAGCGCCTTTGAGCTGACACTCAGAAAACCAAGCCCGGGGGGGAGCATAAGCCCCTTCTGCGAGCCTGAAACCGCGACATCCACGCCCCATTCATCGGGCCTGAATTCATCGGCGCATAATCCGCTTATCGCGTCAACCGCGAACACCGCGTCAGTCGCCGATACAACCTCGGCGATAGATCTAATATCATTTACCACACCTGTCGACGTTTCGCACAAAGTACCGTAAACTACTTTTACCTCCTGGTTTTGTTCCAGGATTTTCCTGACCTCGGAAGCGGAAGCCGCGTCCCCCCAGCGGACATCGTAAGGCACGGTATCGACTCCGTAAACCCGGCAAATGTCGCCGAAACGTTCACCGAATTTTCCTCCGCGTATAATAAGGGCTTTATCCCCCTTAGAAAGAAAATTAACAACCGCCGCCTCCATCGCGCCTGTACCGCTCGATGAAAAGATCAACACAGGGTTTTCCGTACGAAAAACTCCCTTCAGTTTCGCGTTAACCCCTTTTAACACAGATTTAAATCCCGGAGTCCTGTGGTGAATGATACCCTCTGACATCCGGAGCAATGTTTTCGGGGGCACAGTAGTAGGCCCCGGGGACATTAATCTGTATTTACGCATTTTTTACACCCGCTTCCACGCATAATCGAGCCGTATTTTTCATCGGGTTTTATCCTCCGGTGAAAAACGGCATTATTTATTTTTCAATCCTGGTAATTACGCTGTCAACTATCCCGTACTTCTTCGCTTCTTCAGCGCTCATAAAATAATCCCTGTCCGTATCCGCCTGGATGCGTTCTGCAGTCTGTCCTGTGTGTTTCACAAGGATATTCTCCAGTTTTTCTTTAAGCCTCAGTATTTCTTTAGCCTGGATATGTATGTCCGCTGCCGCGCCCTCTACCCCGCCCCATGGCTGGTGGACCATTATTCTCGAATGGGGGAGCGCGTATCGCTTACCTTTAGCACCGGCGCAAAGAAGAACCGCGCCCATGCTGGCGGCCTGCCCCACACAGTAAGTATTAACAGCCGGTTTCACGAACTGCATAGTATCATAAATTGCCAGGCCGCTTGTCACGCTGCCGCCGGGGGTATTGATGTATATGTCAATATCCTTATCAGGATCTTCCATCTGAAGGAAAAGGAGTTCCGCTATGACGATATTAGCCACATTATCGTCTATCGGGGTACCGATAAAAATAATCCTGTCCTTCAGAAGCCGCGAATATATGTCATATGACCTTTCGACTCTTCCTTCTTTTTCTATAACTATCGGTATAACACTCATTATGGACCTCCGGTATTTTACAACTTGTATTTATGCTTTCTATTCTTTTTTACTTTTATCCTCTTTGCCGGGAAACTCCGCCTGTTCAACAAGCGCGTCCAGGGTCTTCTGTTCTCTGATCTGCGCTTTTACCCCTCCGATCAGCTCATGCTGATCGTAATATTTTTTAACATTTTCAAAGCTCTGGTTATACGCGGCCGCGAGAGACTTCAACCATTCATTTATATCTTCGTCTGTGACATCTATTTTCTCAGAGTCGGCGATCGATTCCAGGATAAAATACAACTTTACCTTATCTTCAGCCTCACTCTGGAGCTGTTCTTTCATTTTTTCCTTATGCGATTCTATAACTTCTTTTTCTATCCCTTTTTTCTTCAACTCTTCTTCCACTCTTTCCGTAAGGACTTTAAACTGCCGTTTTACCATGCTTGGGGGAAGGTCAAAATCATGTTTTTTTAAAAGCTGTGTTACTATCTGTTCCTGCATATCCAGCCTCGCGTCTTCTCCTTTTTTCTCCAAAAGCTGCGCCTTGATCTCTTCCCGGACCTCCGGCATATTCTCCTTACCCATCTTAACCGCGAAATCGTCGTTCAATTCAGGCAGTTTCTTTTCTCTCGTCTCTTTCACTTCGACATTAAACACCGCCTTCTTGCCCGCGAAATTCTTATCCGGATATTTCTCCGGCAGAGTGGCCTCAATGTCTTTTTTATCCCCTTTTTTCAAACCGCAAAGCTGCTCCCCTATACCCATCAGGGACATTTCCTTGTTCACTTCGACCCACATATTTTCATGCCTGCGCGAAACAGGCTTACCGTCTATAACCGTTTCCACGTCGCAAATCGCGAAATCACCCTTTTCGAGAGGCCTTTCTATTACATCAAACTCCGCGTTCATGTTCCTGAGCCTCGAAAGAGTCTCGTCTATCTCTTCTTCCGTCACTCTAACTTCTTTCCTGGTAACCTTCAACCCTTTATATTTTTTAAGGTTCACTTCAGGGCTGATATCCACTTTCGCCTTAAATGAAAATCCGGACGCGTCTAAAACAACATCCGTCAACTCGGGATAGCTGACCGGATCTATTTCATGCTCTCTGACAGCCCGCGCATAATACCTCGTTATAAGGCGTTCTTTCAGTTCCTCGTCGGCGTCTTTTCTATATTTATTGCGGATAATATCCAGTGGAGCATTGCCTGGCCTGAAACCAGCTACTTTAGCGGTTTTCCTGATCTCATTCAATACCGCGTCAAAAACTTCATCAACATCTTCCCTCGGGATATTGATACTGAGCTGTCTTTCCGTGCCTTCCAGTTTTTTAATTGTACTTTTCATATCTGATACGTTCCTCCAAATTCCGTTATTCTACTGTCCGTGTATATTTCAGATTGCTGTTTTTGCCGGTTGTTATTGTAAAGCCTCCTGATCCAACGTATCGCCCCGGTCAAAAACTGGGTTCGATCAAACCGTAATTTCGATCAGTCCTCCGGTAAAGAACATTCACTTCTCCGGTATCAGCGTTTTTAAACATGAGGAAGTCTTTCCCCTTTATATCCAGCTCAAGTTTGGCTTCATCAGGCAGCAGAGGTTTATCCGCGAACATATTGCTTTTAATAATGCTTCCGCTCTGTTCCGGTTCAAAACTCATCTCCTCCTCTGCCGCAGGGCCCCTGAACTGTCTCATGAAACGGTTTATCACACCCCTCCGTCGCCTCGTATTCAATCTGCTGTTCAATCTTCTCAATTGTTTCTTTATATTTTCCGCCGCGTTGTCGATAGAAGCGTATATATCCGGAGAACTTTCTTTCGCGATTATTTTAGTCTTTTTAAGATATAAAATAATTTCGATATTTTGTCTTATTTTTTCTTCCTCTAGTATCACGTCGCACTCATAGATCCGTTTATACAGCCGCTCCAGATTATCGAGCCTTTTATGTATATATGCCTTAAGGGAATCAGTTAAATCTACGTTTCTTCCTGTGATTTTTATCTCCATTTTTACCCCCTGTTTTCTTAACAATTATGATATACTTGCTGAAGGATTATCACTATACCATTATAGTTTTATTTTTTCAATAAATTTAATAAATATATTCAGTTGATCTACAACCCGGGAATGTTTAGCGATTAAAAAGTTGTCTGCCGAATGCCAGGCATCCCTCCGTAAAAAGCCTGTTATTACATACTGAATCTCTCGCCCAGATATATCTCCCGCGCCTTCGGGTCATTGATAAGTTCTTCTTTTGTGCCGGAAATAAGGATACGCCCTTCGTACATGATATATGACCTGTCCGTTATAGTCAGGGTTTCCCTGACATTATGGTCTGTAAGAAGTATTCCAAGGCCCATATCTTTAAGTTCCTTTATAACTTCCTGGCAGTCATATACAGCTATGGGGTCAATTCCGCTAAAGGGCTCATCCAGAAGGATAAACATGGGATTAGTCACAAGAGTACGGGTTATCTCAAGCCGCCTTCTTTCCCCTCCGGACAATGTATACGCCTTACTCTTCCTGAGATGGGCTATTTTCAACTGGTTTAGAAGGATGTCCAGCTGGTTCCCGCGCTCTCTGCGCGGGAAACCAAGTGTTTCCATTATAGCCATTATATTTTCTTCTACAGTAAGTTTGCGGAATATTGAAGGTTCCTGAGAAAGATAGCCGATACCCGCCCGGGCTCTCTGGTGGATCGGAAGCTTTGTAATATCTTTACTATCGAATATTACATGCCCCTTATCAGGTTTAATGATCCCTGTAACCATATAAAATGTAGTGGTTTTCCCGGCTCCGTTAGGCCCGAGAAGCCCTACGACTTCACCGCGCCTCACATTTATGCTTACGTCTCTCACTACTTCCCGCCCGCCGTATTTTTTTATCAGAGCCCTGGTCTCAAGTAAATGCATGGTTTGTCCTTTTCTGTATCGAAGCTCCGGATCAGCCGGTAAGAAACGTTCCCGCGGCTGTCATGCTCTCTTATCCGTAAGATCAGTTATCCCGCGGGATCTCATCCCCTGGCATCGCCCCGCCGGATAGATCTTCCGTTCCTTCCCGCGGCGTGGTATATTCACCCGCGGCCTTTTCCGAGGCTGTTGTATACTCCCCGTTCTCCAAAGCCGGGTCTTTTTTTACGTCTCTATTGTCCATTAAATTCTGAAATTTCTCAAATTCATTTAACTCCTGGGGATCGATCACGATCCTGGGTTTACCCAGAAGCTGCGCGTGTTTGGTGCTTTCCGTATAAATCGCCTGTTCGCTTAAAGTATAGCTCTTGCCGCGCTTTATTTTAACATTACCGTCCGCGGTAACCTGAGCGATCTTTTTCGTTTCCGGGTCTATAGTCACAGTCATTTTATCCGAGAATAATATGCCGTCCCTGTCCCTGACTTTGACATTCTTGTAAAAAACCGCCGTATTCTTTTCATAATCAATGTCGAGCGGCCCGTCGCATTTTACTTTAGTATACGGTTCAAGATCAACTTCAACGTCTTCTCTCAACACCGCCGTCCTTTCATCCGAATTAGCCATTCCGCCTTTACCCGAAGCGCTGATCCCGTCACCGGAAATATGCACTATCTCGTCCGTAGAGATCTCCTTGGTAAGCTGCGACCATTTCGCCTTTTCCGTTGTGAGAGAAAAACCGTTATCCGAATTCACCTGGACATTGCCTATCAGGTCCACCTCGCCTCTTGCCTTTGAATAAACCCCTTCGTTGGAACTGAGATTGATGACAACACCTTCCCCGTAAGCCACGGCTTTCAGGTCATTCAGATGTATATCCTCACCGATCAGTTCAGCAGAATTCCCTTCGAGATGCCACTGCCTCACGCCTTTCGGGCTCCGTCCGTCCATAGTGAAAGACAGGACTTTCTGTTCAAGCCCGCTGCCAGCCTGATTTTCTGACGCGGCTCCCGTCATAGACACATCCTTCGCCGAATCAAGGGTATAATAGCTCCACGCTGTTGCAGCCAAAACCGCGAAAAATATATACCTTAAGATTTTTCCGCCCATATCCGTTTTCCTTCTTATGCCCGTTTTAAAGGCTTACAGGCTGTTTAGTTTTCCATCTGGGATGGACCCATACCCATTGTTCCGGGTACTCCCTTACATATTTTTCAAGAACATTAGACCAGAGTTGCGTATAATGTTTTACTGTGTTTTCGTCTCTCGCGCCCTCCGACGTATCTATAGGTTCTTCAATTATCAGCTTATGCGTATTGTCTTTTTTCCGGATCATAAAGGCCGGCAGGATTTTTGTCTTAGCCGCCATAGAAAGTTTAACCGGAGCCGTAGGCGTATACGCGCTCTCACCGAAAAAATCCACAAAAACCCCATCCACGCTCTTAACGTCCTGATCCGGGACTATCCCGAGGATATTGCCTTTTCGAAGTTCCATCAACATCTTTTTCGGGGATTCATCACGGTATATAATTCCCACATCCAGCCTCCTGCGCATCCTGCACAGAAGTTTATCATATTTATGGAAATATATCCTTCTCGCGACAACCGCTCCATGGTAGCCTTTTATGCGCAGGTATAGCGGCATAAGCTCCCAGTTGTTGAAATGAAAACCCATAACGATAGCGCCTCTTCCCTCTGAAAGTACAGCGTCAAGGTATTTTTTTCCGTGGAATTCAGTTACCCGCGCCGCGATCTGTTCAGGCTTACAATTTGAAAATTTTATCCACTCCGCTCCGTTCTTGATCAGGTTACAGAACACTTTCTCCGCTATTGCGGCATTTTTTACGCTGTCCGGGCTGAAGTGGCTGTTCAGGTTGGATAAAGCGGTTTTCCTGAAGGCGGGAAGGAACTTATACGCGCATTTACCGAGAAAGTCCGATATAAACAGACTTATATTCAACGGAAAAAGCCCGAGAACAAAAAAAAGCGTCCGCATAAGGTAATATATGTAATATCTTCTGGTTTTTATCTTCATCAGTTTCCCTGTATCCTCCGGCGCATACCTGCCGGGAATACGGATAGCTGTTCCCGCTCAGTAAATATCATTTCCCGTCAAACCGCGTCTCCACGGTCGTCGTTATGCCTCCGCGTGTGTTAAAAACCCCCTGGATCTTTATCCACCGCGGCTTGCAGCTTTTCACAAGGTCATCTAATATCCGGTTCACCACGTGCTCATGAAAAACCCCGATAGTCCTGTAGGACATTAAATATTCTTTAAAAGATTTCAGTTCCACGCAGTAAACCCGCGGAGAATATTCGATATAAATACGCGCGAAATCAGGCAGGCCTGTTTTAGGGCATATGCAGGTAAACTCATCCGTATCGAACTTTACGGTATATTTTTTATCCGCGTATTTATTTTCCCAGACTTCGATAACCGGGAATTTCCTCTCTCTGATATTTTCCTGTAAGCCTTCATATGAAGATCTCTTTTTCATCTAAAACCCTTTCTCCCGGCGTTATTATCCATTTTTCATTCCGGATGTCATACCGCGGATCTTGCCCGTTATTTGATACCAAGCAGCGGATGGAACTGTCCCAGGATAAAAATGTTCTTCCCTGTCTTATTTTTCAGATATTCCTTAAAATACCCCAGCATTTCACCGTCAGGTATATTGACCGGCCCCCTCACAGGAGTAACCGGCTGAAGCACAACCGTAAAATCTTTATCGTTAAACCGAGAGAGGATGATCCCTGCCCGCGTAATTTCTTCGATATTTGTGGACTCCGTAATAACCAGTTTTACGATCAGTTCTTTACGTACGGCTATTTCAAAAAATTTTCCGTGCGCTTCCAGGATATCCCCGGCGAACCCGGAGGAGGGCTGGAACTTGAAATCCATGGCTATAATATCGACGAGGTCTATCACCTGTCGCAGTTCTTCCCATAGGGTGCCGTTTGTCTCAAGGTATATACGGTGTTCCCTGTGTTTACGGAAAAGCGGCAGGAAAACGGAGTGAAAACCCGGGTATAATAACGGTTCGCCCCCCGTAAGAGTAAGCTCGTTATAATCATCCCCGAAATCGAGTATTTTCGCTAAAAGGCCTTCTTTAGAAAAAGACCGGTAGCTCGAAAGCGGAGTATCGCAATAATCACAGCTGAGATTGCACCCGAAAAACCGTATAAATAACTGCCTGCTCCCGGCAAAAGGCCCCTCGCCCTGATGGGATAAAAATATTTCCGAAATTTTAGCCTGTTCCATATCCGCCTTTATCTTATTATGTTACCGGGCAATGGTCATGTTCCCGGCCCGCTCATTTTTCATATCCCGTACGGGTCCATGATCCCGGCGTCCCTGAAAGCCTGCGCCCGGAATAAACATGACTCACATTTCCCGCAAGGCTTATCGCCCTCTTTATAGCATGACCATGTCAACCCGAAAGGTACTCCCATACTGTTTCCCGCCTCCAGGATCTCTTTTTTCGTCATGTTTATAACAGGAGTCTCTATTTTGACTTCCCGGCCTTCTGTACCGGTTTTAGTCCCCAGGCGCACCATTTCCCTGAACGCGTCAAAAAATTCCCCGCGGCAGTCCGGGTAATTGGAGTAATCCATCTGATGGGCGCCTATAAATACCGCGGCCGCGCCTATGGCCTCCGCGTAAGAAACCGCAAAGCTCAAAAAAATCATATTCCGCGCCGGTACATACGTAACGGGTATACTGCCGTCACCGGCCGGTTTTCCCTGCGGAACTTCTGTCTTTTCATCCACCAGGGCGCTGCCTTTCCACGGCAGAGCGATACGCAGTACGTCCAGTTTTACTCCCGCCGCTTCCGCGAGCTTTTTCGCGCACTCTATTTCCTTTTTCGCCTTTTGCCCGTAATCAAATACCAGAACACGGCAATCATATTTCCGCTTCGCGAAATAAAGAGTAACAGCCGAATCCATACCGCCCGACAATAGAACTACCGCTTTTTCCATACAAAATACCCCATCCCGCTAAAATACTCACAGAGCCGCTATCCCCGCGTCCGGAACTCATGTCACTGAATACGACGCGCACGCTTTGGGTGTTTCCCAGACAGTCACTTTCCTGATATGAAGATCCTGTTTTTTTTCAGCGATCCTCTCAAAAACATACTTCGCTATATTTTCGGAAGTAGGATTAACGCTTTTAAAATATTCCAGGCTGTTCAAATGCTTATGGTCCAGGCCGGACAAAACCTCATTCAGGGCATTTTTCAGCTCCCCGAAATCTATCACCATTCCGATCGCGTCAAGCCTGTCGGAAGCAACCGAAACTTCAACCTTCCAGTTATGGCCGTGGAGTTCCTCACATTTCCCCTTGTATCCTCTCAAATTATGCGCGCTGCTGAAATCCGACTCTACCTTTACCGTATACATTTCGTCATCCTTTTATATGATCCTGTTCCGGAAAAGCACTCGTCCATTCACACTCCGGCATTTTCCAGTTTTCGCGTTCATCACTCATCCGGGTTATTTAAAATACGCGGCTGTTACCTTGTCCCAGCTTCCCTGCGCCTTCAGAATGAGATCACATACTTCCCTCACCGCGCCGCGGCCGCCCTTTTTTCTCGTGATAAAATGAGAAAAAGACTTTGCTTCTTCCATCGCGTTTAACGGGCACACAGCCAGGCCGACGCGTTTCAGAACGGGAATATCTATAAGGTCATCCCCGACAAAACAGATCTCATCTTCCCTGACTTTGAATTTCCCGCATATTTTTTTTAAAGCTTCGATCTTATAATGAAAATTCTGGTACACTTTGTCTATCCGTAACTGTTTCGCGCGCTTTGTCACTACCCTGGACGCCTTGGCCGTGAGTACAACGCACTTTATGCCGGAACGCCTCACCATAAAGATCCCCAGCCCGTCATTTACGTCAAAATTTTTGATCTCATCCCCGTAATTTCCGTAAACCAGCCGCCCGTCAGTCATGACTCCATCCACATCCAGGACCAACAGCCTTATATTTTTCGCCCTCTCGATCACTTCAGCAGAATATTTTTCAAGCATAGATTCTCCGCCTTTTGTGTTATACAAGCCCCGCTTTAAGAATATCCTGTACATCCAAGATCCCGACAGGGCGGCCTTTTTTGTCGACAACGGGGATCTCGTCTATTTTTTTATCCCTCAAAATCTCAAAAGCTTCAGCGGCAAGCCTTTCGGGAGTGATAGCAACCGGATCTTTTGTCATGATCGTTCCCACGCCGCGGTCCAGGAAATCTTTACCGCTTTCGAAATGGCGCCTCAGATCACCGTCCGTGAAAATACCTATAAGTTTACCGCTTTTATTCACGACACTCGCGCTTCCCGCTCTCATCCGCGTTACTTTAATAAGGACATCCCGCACCTTTGTCTTATCCCCCACAATGGGAGTATTCTCTCTGCCCCTCATAATATCCTGAACTCTGAGAAGAAGCCTTTTTCCGAGAGCCCCGCCCGGATGGTATAAAGCGAAATCCACGGGCAGGAATTTTTTCCTGTCAAGTAAAGCTATCGCGAGGGCGTCTCCCAGCGCGAGCATGGCCGTCGTTGACGTTGTTGGCGCCAATCCCATAGGGCAAGCTTCCTTATCAACAGAACTGTCAAGAACATAGTCGCTGTTAGCGGCGAGAGTGGATCTTTTATTTCCCGTTACGGCTACAAGCCTGGCCCCGATCTTTTTCACGATAGGGAGCAGTTTGATGATCTCGTCAGTCTCTCCGCTGTTCGAAAAAGCGATAATAACATCTTCACTGGTAACACGCCCTAAATCCCCGTGAAGCGCTTCCGCGGGATGAAGATACAGCGAAGGCGTGCCTGTCGAAGACATGGTAGCGGATACTTTCTGCGCTATAAAACCGGGTTTCCCCATACCGGTGACAATAATACGTCCCTTGTTTTTTGCCAAAAGGTCCACCACTTTTTTAAAACTGCCGTCGAGTTTCTTTACAAGAGCGGCTATCGCTTTGCTTTCGTTGATCAATACTTTTTTAGCGAGAGAAATACTCATAATCACCTTACTGCCTCTTCTATTTTTTTTATTTCGGTTAAATATTCTTCCAAGTCTTCCAGCTTAAGCATGTTCGGACCGTCGCTAAGAGCGTTATCCGGGTCCATGTGGACTTCAGCGAACAAAACGTCGCATCCCATAGCCACGGCGGCTTTTGACAACGGAAGGACATATTGCGCCTGCCCGCCGCTGGAAACACCTTTACCTCCGGGCATCTGGACCGAATGAGTAGCGTCATACACCACAGGGTAACCGGTTTCACCCATGATCACAATAGACCTGAAATCATTTATGAGCATATTGTACCCGAAAGTAGTGCCTCTTTCCGTAAGCAGTATATTACTGTTCCCGGCTGATTCTATCTTTGTTACAACATTCTTCATTTCCTGGGGAGACATAAATTGCCCCTTTTTCACATTAACGGTTTTCCCCGTACGTGCGGCCCGGACGATGAGGTCCGTCTGCCTGCACAAAAAAGCCGGTATCTGGATCACGTCAACTACTTCGGAAACAGGATCCACTTCTGAAATATCATGCACGTCCGTTAAAACCGGCACCCCTGTCTTTGATCTGATATTCCCCAGGATGGACAATCCTTTTTTCATTCCCGGGCCCCGGTAAGAGGAAAAAGAAGTACGTTTCGCCTTATCATAACTCGATTTAAAGATAAAAGGTATTCCGAATTTATCCGCTATAGCCTTTATCCTTAGAGCGTGCTCCATAGCGCTTTCCGCGGACTCAATGACGCACGGGCCCGCTATCAGGGCAACGGGCCGCCCTTTACCTACGGTAATGTCTCCTATCGTGACTTTTTTATTCTTCATTCAAGCGCTTCTCCCCGGCCGTTTTTTATTTGCTGGCCACAAGCTCACTTTCTCCATGCCGCATTATTTCCCTGACCCTGTCAAGGTCTTCCTGAGTATCAACACCGACCGTGTCATACCGCGTTTCAATAGTCTTGATCTTATACCCGTGCTCAACCACCCTCAGTTGTTCCAGCTTTTCGGCTATTTCCAGCGTGGATTTCGGCAGGTTCGTGTAGGTAAAAAGAAAATCTTTCGTATACGCGTACAACCCTATGTGTTTAAAATATCTTCCGCTTACATCAAGCATCTTCTGTTCCGCCCCTTCCCCGCCTTCCTCAGTGTTACGGATATACGGGATCGGGCTTCTGGAAAAATAAAGAGCGAATCCTTTACGGTCCACTACTGTCTTTACCACATTCGGATTCGCTATATCTTCTTTTCTATGGATCCTTTTGATCAAAGTAGCCATCTGAATATTCCGTTCATATTCAAATACCTGCGCCAGAGCGTCCACCATCATAGGATGCACAAGCGGTTCATCCGCCTGGACATTTATATAAACATCCGCGTCTATGGTACTTGCCACCTCCGCGATACGGTCCGTCCCGGACGGCTGTTCCTGAGAAGTAAAAATGGCCTCACCGCCAAAAGACTGTACGGTTTTATAAACCCGCTCTTTGTCTACAGCCACAACAACCTGATCTACTCCGTGGGCGCGTTTCACCTTCTCCCATACATGCTGGATCATCGGTTTACCGTTAATGTCTGCCAGAACCTTGCCTTTGAGCCTGGTAGAATGCCATCTCGCGGGGATAACAGCCACTATTTTCATAATACCACCCTCCAGTTTTTAGTTCATATTGCTCAGAAAACGCCCGATATCATATGCGAATTGTTAAAACATAAACCGTTTTCACTGTGTACCGGCCGGACAACTTATTTCAGTATCATGCCGCCGGGACCATTTCAGGCGCCTGTTGTTGAGATCATGCCGTAGTCTCTCTTTTTAACCTGTCGAGCAGTTCTTCTTTTTTCACGACCGCTACGCCTATTTTACCGACTACAATGCCCGCGGCGCAATTGGCGATATGCGCGGCTACAATAGGCGAAGCGCCGCTCACAACCGACAATGT
>JBDRAX010000080.1:0-7767 GCA_043823375.1 Candidatus Omnitrophota bacterium
CCCCTGCGCGCCGCGTCATTATATTTTTTCATAGGCTTAATTATCTTCGCGGCCTGTTTACGTACGCCTCTTAAATGAACACCGTCGATGAGCGCTATGGTGTTTTCCTGGCCCTTTATCATGTTGTTATACCCGGTTATCCTGTTATTAACTCCTCTTATCTGCTCGTATACTTTTCTCTCATTCACCTGGTCGATCTCGACATCACACCAGTCCGGATGGCGGAATATGTCATACGCCCAGTATGCGGGGTGGTGACATTTATAAGGCATCCCATATTCGTCTTTTCCTTTACCTTTGATCTGGGCCAGGGTCATTTTGCCGGTTTCCAGAAAATGTCTGTCAACACCTAAAACCGCCATGCCCCTCCAGTAATCATGGTTACCCATTACATGCTTCAGTTTCTTTACGCTCCTTAGCCATTCCACCAATTCAAACGCCCCAATGGGATCATCTCCCCGGTCATACAGATCATTCATACCCACGAAACGGATATCTTTAAGATCTATATCAATATCGTTTTCAAGCAGAATACGCTGAAGGTCTTTCAATGTTTTTATCTTATCGAGAATATTATCCGGCAGCCCGAGCGCGAACCCTGTAAGAGCCATTGCTCTTTCAGAAGCCCCGTGTATATCCTGCATCGCGCAAATCTCGGGAAGACGCCCCGTACCCGGGTTATTAAGTTCTTTTTGTATTTCTTCCTCGAGCCACAAAAGCTCAGCAATACGTTTTTCCCCTCCGAAAAGGTCAAAAACCATCTTTCCCACAGTAAAATTAATGTCATCCGTCTCATTAAAAGAAAGGCCGCTTTCCATTAATCCGAGTTTGCCCGCCATTTCATGAAAAGTCGTCGGGCCAAGCTGTTCCGGATTCCTGCTGAAATCCAGCCCGATATCTTCAAGAACGATATGAATATTATTAAGGACCGAGGCATAATTATTTCCGTCATAAACATGCGACACAAATGTAAGTATGTCGCTGATACTGTGGTTATATAGTTTATTTTTCTCGTAGATACGATAGGCTTTTTCGCGCAGTTTGCTGGTGAAATGATTATAATCTGGAGCGGTATCCCATCCGCCTCTATTATCATTTTTCCATTTTTCTATCTCCTTTATGGATTCCTCAAGCACTATATCATTGGCTACACCGAATGTTACGGGAAAGCTGTAATCTCTCTTCCTTAAGACATTAAGATCAACATCGAAATTAAAAGCTCCGAGTTTCTTTTCTATATTAAGCTTTTCGAGTAAACGGGTCACAGTAAACAATAACGCGTTTTTATTCTTGCTGAATTCCGATGAATTTTCTCCCAAAAAATTGGCATAGGCCGCTTCCACCAGAGACATCACCTCAGTGTCGTCATTTATTTCGTCAGGTATCCCCGATCTGGCGAAAGCCTCATGTATTAACGCGAGCTGAAGTTTTCTGTGGTCTTCCCAGTCCAGAACATGTATGGCTATATTGGAGGCGTGTTCAACTTTTACCCTCTTATCCGTTACTGGAACTTCTATCATACGGCCGCCGTCATTGATGCTCACAACCGCTGTAGTTTTTACTTTAAAAACCCGGCCCTGCGAAACAAATTCCGTAAAGCCTTTTGATATACCACTGAGGCCGATGGTGGAAAAAAAACGCGCCACATTAACCACATTATAATCCCCTCTGCCTATCGCTATTCTGTCCCCTTCTTTCAGGCCGGCAAGTATCCGGTCTGTCCACAATTCGTGTTTTACAAAAGCTTCCAGCTCGGGTTCCGCGGGCCTTTTTATATCACAAAATTGTATCCCGGATCTCTTTGTGTAGTCCTTAGCTTTCTCGTATTCCGTTTCAGAGTAAACTGTAACATTTTCTACCCCTTGTCCTATATAAACGAAATACTTCGACTCAAGGGGTCGTTCCACAAAATTGTCTTCCATGCATTTCAATGTACAGGGGACAACGATACCTTGTTTCTTTTCATTCGCTAACACTTCTTTTTTCCCATGAAATGTTATTCTTGTCTGTTCACTTAAAATATATTCTTCCGCGAGCCATGTTTCGGCAACAAAATCGTTATCCCGCATTAAATGCTGTAAGAACCAGCTTTGTAATAACGCGATATCTTTGATCCTGTAATTTTCATCTTCGGGTAGTTCAGAGATCGGACTGAATATTGACCGGACTCCCAGAGTATCAATAGTCCGGCTGTAATTGTCTGGAAATGACCATGAAAAATTACTGAATAAAAACAGAAACGATGTCAGTATTGCTGAAATTTTTTTCCATTTCATGGTGATGCCTCCGGGTTAGGATTTAAAAAACAATATTTGTCCCCCTAAAACTGACTTTTTTGGACACTTACTATGATAACATATATTCTAAAAAAAATAAAGCAAAAAATATCGCATTAAAAAAATTTAATCCGGTTTCTGTTATGCTTTTCGTCATGTAGATTCTCAGTGTTAATATTACGTTTATCCCTGATCGATCTTGAAAATTTTCCACCTGTAAGCGCGTCAATATACGCAGTAAGTTCTTCAACTCGCATAATTTTTTCGAATAATTCCTTTTTAGTTCCTTCATTATTATTTATCTGCCTTTTTTCGATTTCAGCGACAAGCCGTTTCCTTTCAAAAAACAACCGTGTTACATCTTCCAGTATATCCTGACGTAATTGCACCATAAGCTTACTTCTTACATCAATAGAAGTCTGCGCGTCATTCCAGACGAGGTCGGACAGATCCCATGAAAGATCAACCCCCCAGTCACAACCGGTTTTTGTCGGTCCGCTGACTATGTAGTATGTAGTCGCGCTTTTATACATCTCGATATTGTCATCCATTGATTCAGAAAAATCCACGGACAGTTTCGGCATTATCGCTTTCCATTTCGCCGCTTTACGCCATTTCTCTATTTTTTCAGGGCTGACTTCAGCATACTCTATAGCCATATTATGAACTTCGAGTATAGACGGTTCACCTTCAAAATGAAGCAGTGATCTTTCCGTATCCCTGTATTTGCCCTGATCCGCGCCGCGATTATCCGCTTCATAGCAATACAATGATTTTCTCCCCACGGCAAAAAGCCATTTCCCGCCCGCGCCGTCTACATGGCCTCTCAAAAAACTTATTGTTTCAGGAAGCTCTTTTTCAACAACACTCTTCCATATTCCGGAATGGCCCGCATACAGGAAAATATTTTTACGGGTAGCCGCGTAAATATCCCCGTCAAGGATTTCCACATAGCGTACTTTTCCTGAAGGAAGCCCGGTGGTGTCAATAATTTCAGGCTCTGCTTTATCAGGAGTAACGCGATATATCCCATTTCCCGAAGAAACGATTAAACTATCTCTGAGAACCCTTATGTTCCCTTTATTCCCCACAGCGGCTTCTTCATCCAGTTCCCGGCCGTTTTCCATATCGTCATCCATAATTGCCGCTATGGTATCATCTCTTACGAAAAAAACCGGCAGTTTTTCCCATTCCTCATAATCATCGGACGAGATATATATTTCACCGTCAGAAAGAACAAACAACCGCTTTTTACCGTAAGCGACATCATCAATATGATCCCAGCTCATGTTAAGGCTGATCTTTTCAAGGCCCGTTCTTTTTAGCCGTAATATGTCATTCTCCCTCCATACAAAAATCTTTTCATTATCCAAAGTGCCGCGTTCCCTCTCCCCTGTTTTAATACCTTTAATATCTTTCTCCTCCGCTTTTTTTTCCCACATGGTATTTTTCATGTTTCCCGAGTAGACACCGTTTTCTGTCGCGAGAAAGATCTCATCCTCGAAAAAGTCCACGCCCCTTACGCTTACATTTCCTCCGGGTAGATCCTCTTTTTCCGCGGCCATTGTTTCTATGCAAAGTTTATAGAGCCCCCTGTCCGTTCCGACATATACATGATCGCTGCCATACTCGCCCTCCACACATAAGATTTCTTCAGATACCGGCTCATACTTTTTAATTTCCGCCGGGTAAGAACACCACCCGAAAAAAAACGGAACACTTATAAAACAGATCAACAACAATGTTTTGACGATCGCGCGTTCAATACCTGGCCTTTTCTTCATTTTCCTCCCTTTTTAACAGATCCTTAGTTAAGACAACAAAAAAAGCTTGTTATACTACAAATCTTCCTCTCAAACATTAAAGAAAGCCTATTTTATTCATTTTTTATTTTTTGTCAATATTTTTTTTGCTTTCCGAAAAATAGTTTTAATAAAAGCCTTCTTGTAATCAATATCAGTTTTATGCTAATATTGCATCTATGAAAAAAACCTTTCCGGAGAATTTTTTATGGGGCGCCTCTACATCCGCTCATCAGGTAGAAGGCGAAAATATGAATAACGACTGGTGGGAATGGGAAAAAAACGGAAATACCGAGCCCTCAGGAAAAGCCTGTGACCATTACACCAGATTCAAAAATGATTTCGAGACCGCTAAAAAATTAGGCCACAACGCGCACAGATTAGGCATTGAGTGGGCCCGGCTTGAGAAACAGGAAGGCATATGGGACCAGTCGGAATGGGACCACTACAAAGAAGTACTGAAAAAACTGCGTGGTTTAAATATTGAGCCCATAGTTACACTGAACCACTTTACAGTTCCCCTGTGGCTCGCGCGTAAAGGCAGCTGGACAAATCCCGAATCCGTTTTTTTCTTCGAACGCTTCGCTTTAAAAGCCATCCAGGAACTCGGCTCTCTCGCAAAATACTGGATAACAATAAACGAGCCTCATATGCTCGCCTTTATATCCTACTTTTACGGGAAATGGACACCTTGCGTAAAAAGCCCGGAAAAAGCCTTCACTGTACTTACAAATATGCTGAAGGCCCACGCCCGCTCTTACAGGATAATGCATGAAGCGGGAGAAGCGGCTAACGGGATTATACGGCCGGAAATAGGTATAGCAAAAGCTGTCGCGGCTTTCCACCCCTATTCCTTTTTCTCCCTGAAAGACCGGCTCGCGGCGCGTAACCGCAGCAAGTTCCACAACCATTGCTTTATTTTATCAGCGCTTAAAGGCAGGGTACTTATCCCCGGGCGGGAAAGAGAACCTTTATGCTGTAAAAAAACTCTGGACTTTATCGGCCTTAATTACTATTACCGCCAATTCATACACGAACAGAAAAACTGGCTGAACGATCCTTTAGGCGGCATATCCCAAAAGAAGCATAAAGACGAAAACATAAAAACGGATATGGGTTGGGAGATCTATCCCAGAGGCCTTTATGAAGTGATAAAAAGCTTCTCGAAATACAGGCTCCCTGTCATGATCACAGAAAACGGCCTGGCAACAACAGACGACTCTCTCAGAAAAAAATTCATAAAACAACACCTTTATTTTCTTCTTAAGGCAATGGATGAAGGCGCCAATGTTACCGGGTATCTTCACTGGTCTTTGCTTGACAATTTTGAATGGGCGGAAGGATACAGTAAACGGTTCGGGCTTGTAGAGGTAAATTTCGATTCCATGGAACGCGCTATACGGGATTCGGCCCGTTATTATGAATCTGTCATACGCTCAGGAAAAATTGAATGACCTCTTTTCCGGAAGCGGGTTAACCCCCTTCGTTAAAAAACGAATGCCCGGTTCCGGAAAAGGGTCATTCAAGTTCTTCAGAAAAAGCTTTTATTTCAGCTCCATCCAGTTCCCAGTCCGCGGCTTTAATGTTACGCTCAAGCTGTTCCGGATTACGGCATCCCACGATACAACTTGAGACTTCCTCTCTTCTTAAAACCCAGCTGATAGCCGCTTGTGATACAGGCGCGTGATGATTCTCCGCTACAGCCTTAAGTAAAGAAAGTGTCTTTTGAGCTTTATCCCAGAAAGGGCGGGTATAATATTTATAAAAAAAAGACCTTACGTCCCCTTTTGGAACAACAGGCGGCTCCTTGTATTTACCGCTCAATATTCCTCCGCCCAGTGCCCCGTAAGAAAGTATTGAAATAGCGCGGCCCCGGCAAAAAGGCATGAGATCTTCTTCAATAGAGCGGTTAAATAACGAATACGGCATCTGGTCGCTTACTACCGGAGCTATTTCCGCGGCGCGTTCCAGAATATCCTTCTGAAAATTTGACACGCCGATATGCCTTACCTTACCTTCTTCTTTTAATTTACACAGTTCCCCGAAAGTCTCTTCCAGAGGGGTCGCCGGGTCGGGCCAGTGGCACTGATAAAGGTCAATTGCCTCTACCCTTAAACGCCGCAAGGACATTTCTATCTCCTGGCGTATAAAATCCGCTTTCAAATTAGGCCGGATAGATCTACCCTTCTGTTCCAGCCCCAGCTTTGTGGCAATGATCACCTTGCCGGGTATATCACTTAACGCCCGTCCCACAACATTTTCCGCCCTGCCTGAACCGTAGACAGGAGCCGTATCGATAAAATTTATGCCGTTTTCCACCGCGCTCCTTACGACCCTGATGGATACTTCATCATCCTGTTCTCCCCAGCAGTCTCCTCCGAACACCCACGTCCCCAGGCATATCCGCGATACATTAAGATCCGTCCCCGCGATTTTTGAATAACGCATACACTTCCCTTCTGTTGACAAATATTATACTCAGAACGCGCGTATTTGACAATGCCGGTGAATTAACATAGAGCTTACTATTGCGCGCGGCTCCTTCATATGGTAATATTCACTTCATGAAAAAATTTTACTGGTTATTGATATTCATAGTCCTCGTGGGGCTGACCGGCATTATTACATGCCGTGTTTTTGAATCGAACTTCGCCGAGTTCACTATTGACTGGTTCGCTTTTCTGGCAGGTATTTACCTCATTCTGGAAGGAACTTATAAAATAGTCGTGAACATAAAAACCCCTGTTTTCCCGGGACAATTTTTGCGCGCTTTACGGGTGATAATAGGGGTCTGCGTCTTTACCATACATCTGCTTCAGTTCATGAGGCATTAAACGTCTTTCACTTGAAAATTACAGCGCCGGTGGTAGAATATATTCCGGACTTTTTAAATAAGAGGCTAAAATATGTTATCCCAGCTCACCATACAAAACTTCGGGTTAATAGATAAGTTAAGCATTGATTTTTGCGCGGGGTTAAATGTTTTTACGGGAGAGACCGGCGCGGGGAAATCCATATTGATAGACGCGCTCAGATACGCTCTCGGGGAAAAAATGAATTCCCGTTTTGTCCGGGACACTGAAAAACCCTTGGTCGTAGAAGCTGTATTCGAGGTATCGGACAGGCTGTTCAGCGCAGGGGAGATCTCCTTTCCCCTGTCGGAATACATGAGCGATGAAGACCCCTCACTCATTATAAACCGTACATATCTTCCTGACGGCCGCACCAGGACAAAGATAAACGGTTTTACGGTTACAGCGGCGCAGCTTAAAGAGACAGGAGATCATCTGGTGGATTTTCATGGCCCGCATGACCACCAGATGCTTCTATCCGAAAGTTCCCATATCGGGATACTGGACAGGCTATCCAACATCGAAAACCTTAAAAAAAGCTACCTTAACTGTTACAAAGCCTATTCCGGTCTTAACAAAAAACTTGATGACCTCCGCGCGCTCTCCAGGACAAGAGAACGCGACATGGATCTATTGAAACACCAGGTAAAAGAACTCAGTCAGGTCCCTCTCGAAAATGATAAATATGAAGAGGTACTGAATGAGACAAACCGCATAAACAACGCGGAAAAGCTCAGCGAATACGCCAGAAAAATAGCGGATCTACTGGACAATGAGGAAAACGGGATAAACGCCCTGCTTACCCTCGCATTTTCAGCTCTACAGCGCCTCAACAAC
>JBDRAX010000081.1:0-9100 GCA_043823375.1 Candidatus Omnitrophota bacterium
CTCCATACCAGATGACGGTTGAAGAAATGGGTATTATGCGAGATATCGAGGAAACGCAGAATATGTCAAACGATGTTAGAAATATAGCGGATGAATTGTCAAATCTTGATTTCAGGAATAGCCCTGTGGAAAGTTTAGCGAGGATGGATGAACTTTCCGGTAAATTAGAAGGGTATATCAGGAATGTGGAAGATAAAAGACCGGGATATATGGAAAAAGAGTTTGTCGCGCAGCAATATATGGCGATCAATAATGCGATCAGTGCTCTGGAAAACGCCCTGTCGGCATTAAGCGCCAGGAGCGAAGCATATAAGTCCGCGTTGCGGGTGAATTCACCCGCGAAACTGAACGCGATACCTGTTAAATTAGTGAATTTTACCGCGAAGTTGAAAAAACTCGCGGATATGCGGAGGTCTGTAACTGAAGATCTGATAAGGGATGAGAATAACTGGGAAGATTTGAGAGAATCCGCGGAAGCGTATGATGAAACATATGTACTTTCACGGGTATTACCGGTACTTATCGCGGAGCGCCTCAAGGATCTGGATATGGCATTGGAAATAATAAGCAGCCGTAAAAAAAATTATGAGGACTTGCTTCTTGCTGTTGACAAAATGGTTGAGTTTAACCGTTTGATAAGTGAAATGCAGTCCGCTCTGCCGGAGCTGGAAAAAAATATAGCCGCTTTAACCGGGTGTGGGAACGAGGATTCGGTATCCAGAGCCGCGGAATTCAGCGTGAGGGAAGCTGATCTGAGGCAGGCAGTGGATCTATTGGTGGGTATGAGGGAAATAAGCATGATACGATTTGTAAAAGAACAGAACCGCCAGGGGAATCTGCGAAAGATCGGGGATTACGCGACAGGGTCGAATGATCAAAATCTGATGGCGGCTGTCGCTAATGAGGAACTTTATAATAAAACCGCGGAGTTGACAGAGTATATCGAGAGCCTTGAACGTGATGTGGCGGCAAACATGGGCCGATACGCGGCGAGGGAGCTTTCAGCGGATCTAGTTCCCGTTGTAAATAACGCGATTACGTCGTTTAACGCGGCATTGCCGCGCGCGTCCCGGATGCTGGATGAATATGCCGATAGATTTTTAAACAGCGCGGATGTTGAAATCGACTCTCTCGGTCTAAGAAAAAAAATAGAACTATTAACTTCCGAAGCGGCACGGTTAAACGGGTTAAGAGAAGAGGCCGTTAATAACGTGTTAACATCCCTCAGGGAGGCTTCTTTTGACGAAGTCCGGAAGTTCGTTGATGCGGCTGTCGCGAGAAAAGATATCTTCCTGGCCCAGCGCCTGGTTGATACGCTTTTGCAGGAAAAGAGGCGCGGTATCCTGGTAGAACTGGCTTTGGTCGAAATACAGACAAACGAGGAAAACGGGATATATGAAACTGCTGAAGATCTGAATGAGCTTTCCGATATTAACAGCAGGATGAGCGCGTTAAAAGCGTCAGTTGATAATTACGAAGCGATACTTGGTAAGATATGGGATCTATCCGTCTCCGCGGTGGAGGCATATTCAGCAACGGCAGTATATGATGATTTCAATACTTTGGCTGAAAATTTCAGGAACAATACGATAGCTCCGCTTGAAACGGAAGCGGCGGCTATAGCTGCCAGGATCGATCCGCTTCTCGCGGCGCGTGAAAAAGCTGTGAACCGTTTGATAGACGCTCTTCTTAAGGGCATAGCGGATGAAGCCGGAAAGGAAAACGCTCTGAGTACGCTTATCTCGGACAGCGCGAGGGATGAAACAGCGGCGCGTATCGCGAAAGCAAAACTGCTTGGTTTATTAGACGGCCGCGCTTTTCAGGAGATCCGTGATATTTATTCATCCCGTTATCCTGTTCTGGATCTGTGCAATGAATCGCGTGTGGATCTGCGGTCTATACTGGGGGATCTATCCGTAGTACGGCGCTCTATATCCGAGTTAGAGCCAGGTTCGGACGCGTCTGACAAATTGCTCAATGATTTTAAGGACAAGGGGTTTAAGGCTATGGAGAGAGTTATCCGCGCGAAATCCGCCCTTTTAGACGCTAAGATCGAGAGACAGAAAATAGAGCTTCTTTTGGACGCTGCGCGCGATGAGTCTTTTGAAAAGGCGGAAACTCTTGAGCGTGAAGCCCGTGTGCCGAATTTAAAAATCATTGATTCCCTCGATAAAGAGATGGACGGTTATTTTGGGATCATGGCTCGAGAAATATTGTTATTGGATGATTTGAGGGCGGAGTCGTATTATAAACCCTTGAAAACAGCGCAGATGCGCATTTTAAAAAGGATATACAGCGATGCCGTAAAAAACCGCGGCGCGTCATTGTCGAGAGAGGCGTGGGAAAGCATACTCGCGAAAATAAGGTCACAGATCAGCGCGCTGGAAGGGGATATCGGCAACGCGGAAAAAAAGAAAGACAGTATGCTCGATAATTACGAAAAAGAAGCGTTGAAAACGTGGATCGATGCTCTGAAAAAGTCGGGTATACAATATGCGCCTTTTCAGGACATGATAGGCAGTATCGATCTCGTGGGGATAAAAGGTATAGACGATATTTTAGGCCGGGTGGAAGCTATGATCACGGATCTTGAAAAACAGATGGCCGGCTTAAGAGGGTTTGAACTCGCGCACCCGATCGCGGTCGTCAGGAAATATCTTACACTTGAGCTGAGTGACATAGATAATATGACGGATGTTACTTTCTCTGAAAAAGTCGATCTTAAAATTAACGCGAGAAAAAGGGCGCAGGAGCTCATCGATAATATACGCGGGATAACGCGTACTGCCAGAGAATCCACGCGCGCTCCGCTGGATGAATTGCGCGATAAGATAGCGGAAATTAAAGCTGTATTCGCGGCTGAAAAAAATGGTCTCATAGAAAGATCATCTGCTGAGATAGAAGCGATAGCTGTTGAAAATGATAAGAAAGTAGATGAAGTCCTGAAAAGCGCGGGTTTTATACGCCGTAATAATCTCCCTTCAGATCTTGAGAAGGAGGTCCATTCTGAAACAATAGCACTTGATTCCGAATTGGCAAAAAGAAAACAGGCCATATTGGATACAGTGACTGATACCGCTGAGGCGGAATCAGGGATCGAAGCCCTGCAGAATGAGATCAATGCGCGGAAGAACTCTGTATTAGAAAGAGTGGCGCGAAAGAATAACATTAATATCTACGGTACAACGGAACTTGATCCGTTTTACCGACAGCAGATCGCTGACCTTGAAGATCAAATGAACATGAAAAAAAACGAAGTGAGGGAAAAACTTAACGCGGATATACAGAAAAACTATGAAACGGCGAAAAAAGAAACAGCCGATTTCACGAAAAAATATTCGGACGAGCATAATCTGGACCGTATTATCGGCACAGCTCGGGAAGAGATGGAAAAAAACGCGGAGGAAGCAAGGAAAAGGGTAATGGCATACGCCGAAGAAAATATCGATGCCCTGCGGGGTGATCTGGACAAAATGCTTTCTTTGCGAGACCAGATATCGCGAAACCGTGAGCAGATCGAAAAAAGGAAAAGATTTTTTGATGAAAAATTCGCGGGTATCTCCGCGCGGCAGGATAACATGAAAGGCCTTTTAAAAGATTCCGAAGTATCCAGGCTGTCCGGATTAACCGAGTCCGTACTGAAAAGGTTCAATGCTCTGCGCATGGACAGGGAAATAGGGAGAGAGGTGAGGGATCTGCCTGATCATGAAGGCGCGCAATGGGTAAATAGATTTTTCATGGAAATCCTTTCCATTCAGTCTGAAATAGACGCTCTGAAATATGAATTCAGAAGGGCCCGGCAGATAGTGCCTGAAGATGACACGCGTATGCGTAATATAGGCCGCGATATCGATTTTCTTGAGAAACAGATCCAGAAGACGCTTACTATATCCCTGATAAATATGGACCCGGGCGCGGCTATTATAATGAGGTCTATCCGTGATGAAAAAAACAGTAAAATGCTTGTCAGAGTGCTGGCGGCGAGGCTTATGTACGCGAGCGCGGAAATCGCGGGAGATGAATTGGTGATCAGTTTTAACCCTGAAGCGGCGGGAGTGGTAAAAAGCCGTCTCTTGAAAATCCTGCCTGAAACTGTATTTGAAGAACATGAAGGTAAGATCCTAATTAACCTTGGCGAAAATTCGGCGGATATGGTCGATGGATTTATCACGAAGCTTTTGAGATCCAGGATACCGGGGGGCAGAATGGAGGTTATCCCTGACGAAATAATTGACAGCACTTTAAAAAACGCGCCGGATGTATCTCTGTCGTTGGGCATAAGAGCAAATAAGGGTTTGATGGACCGGTTGGGGGAGAATACTCATGTTGAAATGAAAAAAGATTTCGAAACAGCGGGGATAACTTCAACCGTATCTCTGCGGGAGCTTGAAAAAACAGCGGAAAACCAGAAAAAGGAGGCTATAAGTGATTTCGTCGAATACATAGCCCGTCCGGAGAACGCGTCTTTCCGGGAAGATATTTTCGCTGATTTTTCGAGAAGGAATCTGGAGAACGGGAAAGTCGCGGTGCTCAGATCATTGTCGCGGATGCTCTCAGGTGAGGGGTATGACCTGCAAAACCAGAATATGATATTCATGTCCGCTTCTCGCGCGATAGACAGAGCCGGAGATTTAGTTAAAGGGTTGGACGACGCGGTAGAGATCCCCGCTGTGATCCGGTCAGATCTCGTGAATATGGTAAAAGCCGACCAGCAAGTAATAACCGGGTTAAGATCTTTCATACATGCAGGTGGCCTTTCAGACGCGGAAAAAGCAGGGTTACGAAATATTTTGGACGTTCTGATGGGGAAAATAAGTTCTTTTGTTATCGCTCCGTCGCCGTTACAGACCGGGCCGGGATTTTTCCAGGACTTATATTCCGGTGAAATAAAAGGCGGGTATGCGATAGGGAAAAATACGATCGTGATCTCTCCGGTATTTCTTGCGCGTGTCGCTGAATCGGCGCGGACTCCGGATTTAAACTTTGATGCTGTAAGGCAGGAGACAAAACGTGTAGCGACTTTATTAATGAAAGAGTGCCTTGCCCGTTCTCTCGGTATGGATATCGCGGCATCCAGCGCGGAGGGTCGGTTCCTGGGAACCGTTGATTTTGCCGGTGAAAGTGAAGCCGAAGGGCGGTTCAGGGTAAGAGACCTCTATGAAAGGAGCAAAAAACAATTGGCGATGTTAAGGCAGCGCAGACAACAGACAAGGGAAGAACTTAAAGATGTTTCCTCCGAATATAAGGAAAGGAAAAAAGAGATCGATGAGAAAATGGCCCTGAACACAGACGAGATCGAAGCTATAAAAGTTGATATGCTGACGGCATTGGACCTTACGGTGAGGTCTGCCCGTGAAAAAGAAAAAAACAGGCTGGAAGAAGAAAATACGAACTTAACGGATGAACTTGACGCTTTGAGATATGTCATGGATGAAAGGAGAAGAGAACTCCGGGAAATGCAGAGAGAAGAAAGAAGGAGACTGGCAATACGTAATGATTTCAGGGTTATTACGGATTTGGGACAGAACGGCCTGGCCGAAAGATTTAATGACATTTTTATGGATCTGATACATGGAAAATATAATGTTAATGCTGATCCTGAAATGGCGCTTAAAACGCCCCTTTTCCCGAAAGAAGTACCGGGGGCCGTATCTTCGCGCCTGAAACGTCCCGCTATGCTGAGGCATCTGGCGCAGACAATGATGAAGTCCGCGAATGTGACTGACGGGGTAGAAAAAAGCCGTTGGTCCATGCTCTCGTATTTGTTGAGCCAGAACACGTTTGCACTTCAACTCGATCAGGAGCGTCAGATACCGATACTCTTAAACCCCTTTTACGAGGAGACGGAAGAGGAAAAATTCCTTAAAAAATTTGGATGGGATATCATTATATCTATGAAGAAGAAGTCGGATAAACTGGAAGAGAAAATACTTGAGGAATCGCGGATGGGGGCGACAGGCGACAAGGTCACGGTACAGAGGGTAAAGGTGAATATCGACGGTATAGATGGATATATTTATTTCAGAAGGATAATGAAAGAGCTTGATGCTGAAGAAAAAGAGCGGTTTCTTGGGAATGTCTTTTCTATCATGAATATTGATTCGCCGATCGGGAATAAAGCTATCGGCTCAGCTGGGACACTTACAGGTTTTCCGCTCCTTATCAAAGAATATCTGGGCGGTGTGTCAATAGTCCCAATACCTGAGTTGGCGGTCGGCCAGGTCAGGGTTGCCAATGTGGAAAAACCTGTCATATATGTTTCGGAGGATCTTGTTGCCATGACTCTTAAAGAGAGCGCCTATAACGACGCGTTTTTAGGCATAGTTTCGACACAAAGTGACAGGGACAGATTTTTTACCGCGTTTATTCAGGGCCTTATAAAAACGAGAGTAAATGAAAAATATGCTGTTCTGGCATACACAGGTGTTATTGAAAAAGAGGCATTTGCCGGCAACTTTGCCGATGGCGAAAAAATATGGGATGATCTGGTGAAAAAAAAGTGGATAGACCCTCAGGATGAAAACTCCGCGTTAGTGCGCGCTGACTATAGCAGGGCATCCGCGGCTTTAAGCATGGAGTTTGATAAAGACATGGACAGAATTAATGAAGTCCTGAAGAGTGACGTTGAAGAACCCTTCAATAAAGATATCGGCATCATCGCGATATACGATGAATCAGGACAGCATATTGCTTCGATAAGTGTGGATACATTTACTTCGAGTATTAAAGTGAATTCGACATTAACCGGATTTACTGAAACCCTGGATATAGCGGAAATGATTTCTATTATTCAGAATGTCAACTTGAATAAATTTACTGAGGTGCTTGATATATCGGCGGATAGGGACAGGTCAACATACGCTGCCACGAAAAAAACAGATATCGCGCGTATGGAGGTTGTACAACGTAAAACAAGGCAAAAAGCTTTTGTTATCCTGCGGGAATACCAGATGCTTTCAGTAAAAGAAAAACAAAATAAACTGCGGGATACCGATTATATGGCTAATGTGGATTGGGCCGCGAAATTTACCAGAGACTTTCTCTCCGGCGCGGTTGCTGGTAAAATAGAAGCTAAGGAATATTTTCCGATTAAAAAGGACGTTGAGGGGCCCGGTTTCGGGGGAGTGAATGAAGCCTATAACTTTGCTACGGAATATCTCAAAAGTAAGGATGATACTCAAAACGCGTGCGGGTATATGCCTGAAGATGAACACAGGACAACTGTAAACGGGCTTAACTCGCAGATAAAAACACAGATAGTTAAATACGCCGGGCTTCTTGGAAAGACCCGGGCCCAGATAGATGACATAATAAATGATAAGTCTGATCTTGAAGAATGGGACGTGGATGAAGCGTTATCTGTGAAATATGATGGTGACATATTAAACCTGCGGGATGAAAAATACCGCGGTAAAGTACTTAAAGAAAAACTGGCGGCTTTAAGAGAACTAACGCTGGATAAAATAAGAAACGATTTTCCCGGCACTCCCGCACAGGAAGCTAAATTATTTTTTCTTGATACCCCTGGCAGGGAAGAATTATTCTGGGTAGGAGACAAATACGCTTCAGCGCATTTAGGCAGGAGTAAACGGAGGGTATTTATCTCTTTGCCGTTTTTGATAAACTCCGCCAAAAGGCATAACATGACGGTTGAAGATGTCGCTTACAGTTTGGCTAAACATGAAATGATGCATCTTATTGATGAAAATTATAGGCATGAAGGGACTATAACGCCTGGAGACCTGCTGGAAGGGGGTGTCCCAAAAGGTGATGCTGATAAGATCTGGAAGATTTTAACCGGGAAAAAATATATTGAACCTGACGGAACTGTTTTAAAACGGCGGATAGGCGCGGATGATTTTAAGGGATATGAGGATTTGCGGGCTCCGGTTGAGAATATGCTGTCCGCAGTACCTGAGTCAACGGATACGGCGCTGACATTAACAAAAATCGCGAGGATAAAGGATAATTCTTCCATTGAAGCGCCGGATCAGTTTTTTGAAAGAGAAAATGCCGCGAGGAAAGAGGCTTCCGGCGTTATCGCGGATACCGGTGATGATAACCCTGTTATTCTTATCGAAGTGGATGAAAATATGCTGCCGGGGGATCTTGATACTCAGACACGTGAAAGTATACTTCAAAGCTGTACGACTTTCTGGAAAGCGAATAAAAAAGAACACATAGGGCATAAATTTGACGGGAAACCCATATGGTCTTCCAGCCGCGGGAAGTCGTATGAAATATTACGGGACTTAACAAAACGAAATATCGCGGTAGTGCCCATACTTATAAAAAACAGCCTTAATCCTGATTTTAAGGAAAAGGAAGGCGAGTCTATTTTTAATGAGATCGCTCAGTACAATATTGACGCCGGTAAAGAGGGGAAAAGACGGATACCCGTACTTTCCTCCATACTGCCTGAAAAAAACCCGGGAAGAAAAATAATAACAAAACCGGACGGTACTTTTAATGATGAACCGGTTGAACTTTCAGGTAAGGTGGCTTTTGATCCCGCGTCTTTTACATGGCTCGGCATTTTGGCCTACAGGATAAACCAGGCTATTGAAGAAAATGACATGGAGCAATTAAGGTCCGCTACCGAAGAATTTGTGTATTTTCTATCAAATATGCAGGGAGGGCTGCCTTTATCAAAAGACTTACTTGCGGGAAACATTTCCGACCCGGGGAGTAAAATCCATAATCTATTTAACGGGAATGTCGAAGTGTATCTTATGCCTATTGAGAAAATTGACATGGAAGGCATGTCAGACTTCTTCAAAGCCATGCAGGCTATGGCAAGATCTTTGTAATCATAAAGTTCCTGATCAGATCGTTTAGCGGAAATGACTCCGATTTCAAGGATCAAATAGCCAGCACATATTTTAAGTCCGCACAATTTATGCTTTTTTTGCCCTAACCGAAAAAAGACTGTTTTCTTTTACCCACATTTTTATATAAAATACATTTGACCTTACTTTTTATGTGTTAAATGAAATTTACTAATACGACTTTATTTTTTGGATAGTAATAATTTATGATAAACCGAAATGTATAACAATACAGGTGTTAGATCATACGCTCAATGGATTACTATATGTGT
>JBDRAX010000082.1:0-17651 GCA_043823375.1 Candidatus Omnitrophota bacterium
ATTCCTGCTTATAATAATTCGTAAAATCGAACGGCATCACTTCCCCAGGATCAGCAAACCGCCCGTACGCGCCCAAAAGATCCTTTTCCGCTGACTCCAGGAATTTTTTTTCTTTAAAAATAATACTGGTAAACAATTTAACAGGCTTCTGTTCCATCATTTTTCCCATTATAATTCTCTCAGATCTCCAATCTATCACAATAACCGCACCTGCCCACGGAGCAGATTATTCTCCTATGAGCTGAACGATCAACCGCCTTTTTCTGGCTCGGGTATCGAAATCACAGAAAACTATCTGCTGCCATGTGCCGAGCATGAGGCTTTTATCCGTAAAAGGCACTGTTAACGAGGCCCCCATAAGTGAAGACCGTATATGCGAACTACCGTTATCATCATGCCATGTCTTGCCATGTTCATATACTTTATCTGAAGGAGCAAATATTTCCAGCGCCGCTTTCAGATCTTTTATAAGGTTAGGTTCATATTCCAATGTAGTAAGCCCGCCCGTGGAACCCGGATTAAATATGATCATAACGCCGTTCAAACAGGGTACATTTCTCAGTATTTTGCGGCATTCGTCCGTAATATCAATAACGTCCGTACCCCCCGTACTTGATATTTCCACATACCCGGTAAAAACCATGCGTCTATCCCGCTGTTCCCTTTTTCTCTAAATACTTTATTATCTTCTCACGCTCTCTGGGAGACGAGAAATCAAAAAATATGGCGATGTCATAGTTCTGAACATGCCCGTCTTTTTTGAGCGGTTTTTCCCTGACGACCACACCTTCAACATCCATTGTTGTAGAAGCTCCGCCTCCTTTACAGGGCATTATCAACCTAATTTGGACCCGGGTCATTAACGGGATCCTCTCTTTTACCGTGCAATAAACCCCTGAAGCACTGATATCAAGGCTCTGAGTAACAGCATTAAATCCTTCGCCGGATAGTTTTATTGAAATTTCCTGATCCTTAACACGCGGATATTTCCTACGTTCCGTTTTCTGACTCATCCTTTTCCTCCCGATTCTTCATTCATATTAAGTGATCTTCATAAGCATACACCAGTATTCGCAAACATACGGCGCTTCGCGGCGTATAGGCCAAGTTATCCCGGAGGCCATTTAAAAATTCTCCCGCCAAGAAGGTGAAAATGTATATGAAAAACCTCCTGTCCCGCGCTCCTGTTACAGTTCAGCACGACACGATAGCCCTCTTCAGATATTCCCGCCGAGCCTGCTATTTCCTTTATCTTTAAGAAAATTTTATCGGGCAGGTCCTGCTCCCCCGCAGATAAATCATTCAGTGATGGTATATGCAGTTTAGGTACAACCAGTATATGAACGGGAGCCTGGGGAGCTATATCATTAAACGCAATAAGTTCATCGTCTTCGTAGACGATATCCGCTTTTATCGTTTTATTAATAATTTTGCAGAAAAGACAATCAGCGTTCATATCGGTATTATAACACGAGTTATATTTTTTTCAATGAAGAAGGTTTCTCTTTTGCGGAATTCCCGCGCGGCTAAATGGGGCTACTATTTAAAAGAGACAAAAAAATGGAGCTGTTCAACTCTTCTTCAGAAAAAACCCGGATACCGTTACGCTGCAATAAAGCGCATGTTACCCCCGCCCCCTTACGTAAAACCCCGTCAAAATGTCCGGAATAAATATTGTATTTTCCGCAGGAAGGGCTTCTCGCTTTTAGAACAGCGATCGATATATTATTCGCCGCCGTCTTTTTTAGCGCCAAGGTGGCACCCAGAAAAAAGCTCGCGGTTTCATCTTTTCCTGATCTTGAAACAACCTTCGCTCTGCCCGTGAGGACATCCTCACCTGTACCGCATAGTATTTCATATTTTTCTCTTGGACAGCCGAGTCCTCCAGCAAGTTCAGGACAAAAACATTCAAGGATAGAATCGCCAGACAGTTTTTTAAGAGTAAGATCTTCACGGGATTTGCCGTCATAGGCGCACTTTTCGCCGGCAAGACACGCGCTTACAAGAATTTTTCTGTGGCAGGGATCATTCATTTAATATTCTTGTATTCACTGAACCCGCAGAAACCGATAGCGGGTATAAAATCAACAGTCTATAAGGCTATTAGACCACCCTTTAAACTGTCCGAAAACAAACAATAAAGCAACAGTTTTTGTTACGACTTAGCTTTTTCCGCTTCCGCTTTTTTTATGTCATCTTCGACTTTACGCTGAAAACACTTCTTATTGCAGAAAAAGAAACTATTTTTATAATACCATGTCTTCTTCTGCAAATTCTTTCCGCAAGCCGCGCATTCTCCTGTTTTAGCGGACACAGTACTTTTAGGAGTATACGCTCCTTCTTTTTTCGTTTTCCCGTCCGGCTCTTCACTCTCGCCTTCGGCGGGAACGGCTTTATCCACGGCTTCAGGTTGTTCCGGTGATATCTGGCCTTCCGGGTTCGCCTCGTCATTCACGGTCGACGCTTCATTTTGAGCATCCTTTTCCTCTTTGTTTTGCGCCGATTCCGGAGCCTTTTGCTGTTCTTCCGAAGTGTTTTCCTCCGCCAGATTTTTCTCGTTCTGTTCCTCGCTGAAACTCATTTTTCCTCCACCTTTGAATTAGTTGTTTATTTCTCTGTATTAGTCTTCATCCAGTCTTTATATATATATTCAAGGATTTTGCTCCTTGCGTCATTGCTTATTTTTTTGAGCTGTATCCCCATATTATGGAGTCCATTGCCCGCGTTCTCGTTGTCCGTCCAGGCGATCTCCCCCTGCAGCATTACCGGAATATTGTCGCCCGGGATAACCATTTCGATCTCAACTTCCTCACCCTTATTTATCATCTCATCGCTTAAGATCCCCAATCCTTCTCTACTGAAATTCTTCACTTTCAGTTGCTTCCGCACCCCGCCTGTTTTACACACCGCATCAGCAAGAACATTAAAGCGCATATATCTCCGTTTTTCTTCTGTCATCCTAACCCCCTAACCGCACTGTCACCATAAAAAGAGAACAAAAAGGGAACGATGTAATATCGCTCCCTTTTTGTAAAAGTTATAAGAACATCGTTATCTAATTCTGGTCGCTGAACACAAACTCCGGTTCTAATACTGGCTGATAATCTTCCGGTATCGGAAATGGAAACGTTACTGTTTCATAAACACCAGCACCGGTTCTGACAATTGTCATACCAACACCTTTTGCCAACCCCATAGTAAGCCCGGAAAGAACATTTTCCTCCACACTCGTGTCATAAATATTTTTTGGAAGTTCAACCCAGCCGGTCAGTATGTTAGCCAGACCTCTACCAAGTTTCTTAGCGGGATCCTGCGCGTAACACTGAGTAGCCATACCTACCATAGCAATGACAACACAAAACACAAATAATACCTTAACGACTTTCTGCATATCTTCACCTCCTTATACTCATGATAATTAAAATTCTTTTGAAGTATATCATGCCAAGCATATGATGTCAAGTTTTGGGCTTTAATATATTTTTGACTAAGCCCGCGATTTTTACACGGTCTTTTTCCGTGATATCCGTAAACTCGATACCTGTATCAAACTTGTTTTTCCCAGTCTGCCTATAGTCATGATATTCAACTATCCAGACCACCGTTCCGCTACAGGAAACAGGTTCTTCCTTTCCATCAAAAAATATTTCCAGCGTTACATGGTCAAAAATATTAAAAGGTTTTTCAAGCGAAACACAAATCCCGCCTTCACCTATATTTTCTGTATAAGTTTCAATTGTTTCCTTTTTTTCTTTTTTCGCCACATAAATGCGGCATTTATAGGAAACTCTGGGAAACTTTCTATAGTTCATGCCATTCCACATCATGCGCTATAATATACCTGAGTGTAATGTCAATTTCAAGCAAATAAACAGACGGATACGGCTTATCGCTCAAATCTGACTTATGAGCGCCAAAAAGAACATTTATGTTGTAATTTTTTGTACGCAGGTTGTATAATACAGACATATCATGTCAAACAGCTAATTTTAAGGATCGATTATGTATACACAGTTTTACCGGCTCAACGAAAATCCTTTTAACGTAACCAGCGACCCTGATTTTCTGTTTCCCAGCAGCACGCATAAAGAAGCACTTGAACATCTCATATATGGAATAAATCAAAGAAAAGGTTTTGTTGAAATAACAGGAGAAATAGGTTCCGGGAAAACAACTCTCTGCCGCGCTCTTATCAACCGACTGGACAGCAGGACTAAAACATCTCTCATATTAAATTCCAGCCTGCCTGAAAACCAGCTTCTGGAAGAGATCCTGTTCGACTTTGGGATCGCTCCGGAAAGACGCAGTAAAGGACTGTTCCTGCGCAGATTAAATGAATTCCTTCTGGAACAGCTATCCCTGGGGAATAACACTGTGCTGATAATAGATGAAGCTCAAAACCTGCGGCTCTCCGCGCTTGAAACGATACGGATGCTGTCAAACCTTGAGACAAATAAAGAAAAACTCCTTCAGATAGTACTTGTCGGACAGCCCCAGCTTCATGATAAGCTTAAGTCTTCTGACCTGATACAGCTCCGGCAGAGAATAAGCGTACGTTTTCATATACGGGCTCTGGAAAAAGACGAAATGCGCGATTATGTTTACCACAGGCTTTCGGTAGCCGGATCCAAAGGAGATATAGTTTTTTCACCCGAGGCCATAGAAGCTATTTTTGAATATTCCAAAGGTATACCCAGATTAACAAACCTGGTCTGTGACAAAGCCTTGCTTTACGGTTTCGTGGAGGAAACACATCTGATAGAATCGTGCATGATAGAAAAAGGGATAAATGAAATCGAAGGCATAAATCATTTCGTGAAAAACTAAAATGAGTATTATCGCTGACGCGTTAAAAAAAGCGCAAGAAGAACGAGCCGAAAACCTGCTAAAAAAAGAACCGGTCCGTGATATTTTTCCCGCCCGGCTGGATCCGATAAAAAAACAACCGGCAGGTAAAGTTTCAAAACTTGTAAACGCAATATCATTAGTGTGCTTAATCTGTATTTTTTCCGTGGCAGGATATTTTCTGCTGGCCCCTTCCTATCGCTTCGCCGGGACGTCAGATAAAAAAATACCTGTTAAGAATGAACCGTATCTTAAAACATCGGCGGAGAACATTTCTGTGAAAAATATGGATCCTGTTCTTCCTCCCGCGCCGAAAAATGCCGCGGTCTTAAATGAAATAATCCGCCTGAAAGGAAAATCACCCGGAAAAAAATTGTATAACACCTCAAAGGACTTACCGGTTCCCCTCCAGCTTCAGCCCGCGACTGTCGCCACCATTATCCCTTCAGACGGTACTGCCTCCGTGAAAAACAGCACCGTATTAACTGTTAAAACCACGGTACCCGAAACAAACGAACTTACCGAAAAAATAACCGACAAAACCTTATCTTCAGCGGATGAAAGTAATAATACAGAAGAACTCCCCGAGCTTAACGGAATAATGTATTCCACGGATCATCCCCAGGCCATAGTAAGCGGCTCTATTGTTTTTGAGGGCTCACGCATAAATAACTTCCTGATAGTTAAAATTCACCCGGACAGAGTCATTGTCTCAGTTAATAATGAAGAGTTTGAACTGCGTGTGCGCCAGTAAAATCTTTCATTAAAAACATGTTCCGTAACGCATAACGCGCAGTTATGCGGCGTCCTGTTTTTTAAAATCAGACAGAAACCTGCGTGCTTTTTCGGGAACGGGTATGGGAGAGCCTTGCTCATTTACAAAGGCATGCGTGGTACTTCCGGTCGCTATTACTTTATCATCTTTTTTTACTTCATACTGGAATGAGATCCTTGCCGCGCCTATATCTTTTATTTCTGTCGTTATCGTCACAATATCATCGTATGTCAAGGGAGCCCTGTAACGGCAGTACACTTCAACAACGGGTAGAAAAATTTTATCTTTATCTTCCATCTCCCTGTAGTCAAGCCCTCTTTCACGGAAGAATTCGGTCCTGGCCACTTCAAACCAGACAAGATACTTGGCGTAATACACAACCCTCATCTGGTCTGTTTCTTCATATCTCACCCTAAGGCTTATAGAATGTTTTTTCGTCATTTACACCATCCACGCCTTTTATCATGCGGATCAGCCGCTGACTCTTTTAATATAAACCGTTCTGGTCCTGGGACCGTCAAATTCACAAAAATATATTCCCTGCCAGGTGCCCAGAAGCAGACGTCCGTTATCTATAATCACGGTTATGGAGCTGCCTGTCATAGAAGCTTTTATATGCGCTGGCGAGTTGCCCTCAACATGCCGGTAATTAAGCCTGTCCGGCACTATCCGGTCCAGTCCGAGCAAAAGGTCAGATTTAACATCCGGATCCGCATTTTCATTTATGGTAACAGCCGCTGTAGTGTGCGGCACATAAACCGTACAGATACCGTCCTTGACAGCTCCGGCACGCACTAAATCCGCGACTTGCGCGGTTATATCAACGATATGATTTACAGCCGTGGTTTTTACAGTAATAGAAGATAAACTTTTACCCGACATGTTTCCTTAATACAGTTTTTATCAGGAGTTCGGGAATATGCTCCACTGATTCTACCGAACCTATCTTTCTGGGGAGGACAAAACGATTTGCCCCTTCGACAAATTTTTTATCGAATCCGTGCGAATACATGATCTCTTTCAGGCTTAATCCCTGTATTGTTTCCGGGAGTCCGGCTTTTCTTATAAGTGTTTTAATCCTGTCAAAATCATTTTTTTTCATCATATCGAGTTCAACGGCTATTTCCGCTGCCATTATCATTCCTATCGCGACTGATTCCCCGTGGTTGTACCTTCCCGAATAACCGGACGCCGCCTCGACCGCGTGCCCCAAAGTATGCCCGAAATTAAGGAAGATCCTTACCCCTCGGGAATCCCGTTCATCTTTTTCAACGACACGCGCTTTTATTGAAACGCATTCCGCTATGATTTTTATCAATGTTTTTTTATCCAGCCGGAGAACCTTTTCGATATTTTCTTCGAGAAAAGAAAAAAGCTTCGGACTGCTTATAACCGCATATTTAATCACTTCAGAGAGACCGTTCCTTATCTGTCTTTTCGGAAGGCTGCATAGGAAATCCACGTCCGCGATCACGGCTTTCGGCTGATAAAAAGCGCCTATCAGATTTTTAGCCTCAGGAAGATCGATCCCCACTTTGCCGCCGATAGCCGAGTCTACCTGAGCGAGCAATGTCGTAGGTATCTGTATGTATGGTATTCCCCTCCTGTACGCTGACGCGATAAAACCGGATAGATCTCCCACCACACCGCCGCCAAAAGCTAAGACTAAGGGATTGTACCCTTTAGTCTTCCGGCTCACGGCCTGAACCGTCTCCATAAAAACCTCAATGGATTTAGCTTTTTCCCCCGCGGGAACTACCAGAGGCACACATTTATTGCTGACCCCCTTTAACGCGGCGGAAATATTTTTATACAGCGTGGCCTTTACGATAGAATCGGTGATCAAGACGATCGGACCCGTGAAATTCAGAGACTTGATCACTTCCGGCAACCCTGAAACAATGCCTGCCCCCACTGAAACGGCATATTTTCTATCGCCCAAATTAACTGATATTTTTTTCATAATAGTGTGAATATAGCACAAAAAAAAATAAAATGCAAAAATTACCGTTATTTCAAAAACACTAATAGATATAAAGACTGCGGGCGATAACTACTGATATTCTGAAAGAAGCGCGCCGGGAAAACCTATATTTTTCACTATAATATCTCCGCATACCAGAGGCCCGTCTTCCAGGAAAAACCCCTGCTTGGGCAACCCGAATGTAACCGTTTTTGCGGCCCGGACACAATACCCTGAAGCTTTTCCGCTGGTAGCATCCAATCCTGACGGAATATCCACAGCGTATACTTTATACCCTGAAGAATTCAATTTTTGAACTACAGGTACAAAATCTTTACCCATTTTCCCATTAAACCCTATACCGAAAATAGAATCGACCGCTATCGAAAATACATCACTATCATCACAGAACGCGTACAAAGGCCGAATCTTAAGGCCCATCCTGCATATAATATCAAAATTAATATTCGCCGGGCCTTTTTTTATGTCATCAGGATCCGGCGCGAATACCACAATTTTTTTCGGGGTTTCTTCAGCCAGATATCTTGCCAGGACAAAACCGTCACCGCCATTGTTACCCTTACCGCACAAAACAGCTATACGTTCATTTTTTATATTGCTCTGATCGTTGAGGATAACTTCAAAAGCCGCACGGCCGGCATTTTCCATTAAAACTATCTGGGGTATACCATATTCGTCCTGTGCCCGTTTATCGATCTCAAACATGGATGAAACACTGATGCCTTTTGAAATTCCCATAGAACACCATCCTGTTACTGGATACCCCGGCGGAAAAATGTTATTTAATAACACCGTAAAAAAATCAGGAAATCCCGGCTCCGGCAGGAACATCTTTTTCCGGCATAAGGATAACCGGAATATCACCGTCTTTGGCCGCGAGGAGCATCCCGTTAGACTCTTCGCCTCTTATAACTGCGGCCTCAAGGTTGTTGACTATAACGATCTTTTTACCCACCATTTCATCTATTGTATAATACTGTCTTACTCCGGCAACTATCTGTTTTATCTCATCACCGACATCTATCTTCAGTACATACAACTTATCCGCGTTAGGATGTTCTTTTGCCTCCAGCACTTTAGCTATTCGAAGATCTATTTTTTTAAATTCCCCGAACGGTATCATCACAAAAACCCCCGGCTTAGTTATTATTCAAGCACAACATGATACCGGATTCGCGTATAGTCAACACGATATCCGGACAGGATTATTTTTTCGTTTCAGAAGCCTTGGCTGTTTTGCCTGAAGCCGCTCCTGCTGAAGCGCCTTCTTTTTCAGCGGATTCTTCCGCAGAAGCCTTGGTTTTCTTGATCTTAAATTTTATACGTCTCACTTTGGGCAGGTGGAATACCGAATTTTTTTCTTCACTCCACTTTTCTTTTTCCGCAAGTTCTTTTATCTTTTCATAACGTTTTAAAACAGAACGGAATTTCCCCCCCACTTTGCTGCCTTTTAAACTCGGATGCTGTGACATTTTTTCCTCCTTTTAACATAAACTTTGTCAGCAGTATTTTTTTGTACTACTTTTTTCAAAACACAGTTCACAGCACACCACTAACTGTGTTCTTCCCGTATCAATCAAGTTTTTTTATATAACAATCCGCGTATATCTTTGCAAGCCTGCTCTGGGCCTGTTTTGCCTGATCTATCGTTTTGTAGCCTGAAGCATACACCTGGTACCAATTCCCTTTTTTCACATACTCCGCGTGAATACCGTCTTTTTTGAGTTTATCTGTTTCGCTTACCGCTGAATCAGCATTTTTCAAAGACGCCAGTTGCACAATATAACCGGATCCATCGGAAGAAGCACCAGTAGTATCTTCCGGTATACGCGGTTTAAATTCTTCGGCCTCGACAGGTCGGCGGACTACATCCACTGGTTCAACATCCGGAATAGTAAATTCATCGTACTCAGGTGAAGCATCTTTTACACTTCTTTCGGCTTCAAGCCCGGGTTCTTCCTCTATTTCAAAAAGCTTACTTTCTGTTACGTATCCCAGTGACAAGTTTGCCTGAGTTTCTCCCATGACAAGTCCCGGCAATTTTTTCCCCCGTTCAACTCCCAGCGCATATGAAAGTATTGCCACCACAAGGACACCTATCGCGATAATGACAGTATATTCAACAGGTATCTTCAGGTAAGGCAAAAATCTCTGTTCCGGATACCTGGCCGGTATACGATGTTTTCTGGATTTTTGTTCAAAAAAATCCCCTTCAAAAAAATCACTCTGATTAGTGTTTTCTACCATTTGGCTATTTTGGCTATATTTTAGCATACTGTTATTAAATAGCAAGTTTGTATTATATACAATTATATATAAAAAAATCAACTCTTTTCATGTAAATCTAAAAAAAGCCCGCAGAAAAAATCCTTCTATACTGCCCATGCGAATACTGTTTGTCTTCCCCGCTTTCAGCAGGCATATTCACGTTTCAAAAGTATGCATTATGTCCCCCCTAATGTCAATGAATAAAACGCCTTCAATAGCAACGGGTTCCCTTTATAATTTATGACCGTACTATACCAGCCTCCCGCGTCAAGAGACAATACATTGTCCCGCAGATTTTTATCAAGCGTAGCTACAAGCGCGGGAGAGAACGATATCTGAAGATTCAGTTCAACTTCTCTGCCATCCGTCCTGAAAACACTGTCTCCGCTTATATGGATATCCCTTGAAAAGGCTTTTAGGTCCGTAATTTTTATAATACTTTTTTCAAATAAAATGAAAAAGGAAACTCTGTCAAATTTATTCCCGGTTTTCATTAGCACTGACATAAAATTTTGAGAAAGATTCATGTCCTGTCCCGCTTTATCCCGCGACAAAATAGACACATCATCGATAACGCATTCCAGCAACAACTGTTTGTTCTTTATCAATTTCATATCCGGAACAATACTTATTTTCCCGGCGCTGATCGAAAACTTCATTTTTTCCGATTCAACCGTTACATCCAGGATATCAAGGCGGCTGATCATTCCCCCTTCCCATTTACCGCAGGAAACCCTGTATTCAGTATAATTATTGATAAAAAACAAAACAATTTTATCAAATGAAAAATATAAAAAAGATAGTGCCGCCACGGCCAGAAAAAACGCCAGTATTAAAACCGCTACGGTAAAACGCCTGTTTTTGTGACTGGTTACCCGCTTCACATTTTCTCCTGATCACCGATCTATTTTTATAAATATAACTTCCGCTTATTACGGCAGTTTTTGTTAAAATTCTTTTCTGCCCGGCCGGACTGTCTTTCCCTTCTTCGTTCCGGGAAAAGATATTCTTTATCCGTGAATACCTAATTCTTTTTCCAGAAGTTTTCTGACATTTCTCGTATTGACCGCTTCACAAAAAACCTCGACGACTTCGGGATCGAACTGTTTTCCGGCATTTTTCCTGACTTCTTTTATTGCCGAACTGATAGACAGGGCTTTACGGTAAGGTTTTTCTATGATCATGGCTTCAAACGCTCCGGCTACCCCCAGGATCCTGGCAGGCAACGGGATCTCTTTGCCTTTAAGGCCTTTGGGATACCCCGTGCCGTCATAGTTCTCGTGATGGTATAAAATGATCGGCACGATCGGCTTGAGCGGTTTAAACTTGGAAAGAATATCCGCGCCCTTCATCGGATGCTTTTTTATAATATCATACTCGCTTCCGGTAAGGCCTCCTTTTTTTGACAGAAGTTTCTCCGGAATGCTTATCTGCCCGGCATCATGGAGCATCGCCGCGTACTGCAGCATCCGTATTTCATGCTCGTTCATGTTAAATTTCCGGCCGATAATACGGAGAAGTTTCATAAAAGAAGCTTCCGCCCTGTGCGTACCGTGCGGCCGCGCCTCAATAAGTTGCGCTATGCATTTTATACTGCTGAACGTAAGGTCCTGCTGCTCATGGTACAGCTGCGTGTTTTTTATCGCTATAGCGGCCTGTTCCGCGAGAGTTTTCATTATCTCTTCGTCAAACTGGGTAAACTCTTTTTTGTCCAGTTTATCATAAAGTGTTATTACACCCACGACATCATCATCTACCATAGGCGTCGCCAAAAAATTATGCGATCGTATTGACATCGCGTGCTTCACAGCTCTTCCGGGAGCGTATTTACCGATAGCAACCTTTTTAAGCTTTGTCTTTGCCTTCCTGAGATCAACAGTGCTTTTTGGAAGAAGTATCCTGCGTTTTTTATCGACAATTTTTATTGAACACCTGTTAGCCTTGATAATCTGCAGGGACAAACGCGCGATCCTCGGAAGAAGCTCATTCAGGCTCAGTGTAGAGGTCATGAGACGATGGACCGTATGCACCGTGGAAAGAGCGATAGCCCTCGGCCGTATGGTTTTGTTTAATTCTTCAAGTTCAAGTTCTTTTCTACTTTCCCTTACCGCCGCGTCAATAACCGAAGCGAAAAGTGTCAGGAATTCCGAACTCATTTTTTTCTTCAAACAGCACATGAACACAAGCCCGAAAACCTTACCGTCGAACATAAAGGGATAACAAAGCCCCTGGCTCTGGCCACAGTAGTCAAAAAGCTCAAGGCTCTTGTTTTTCCAGGACTTCTTCATATTTTTCAGGACTTCATTTATAGCCTTTCTGAACTGTCTTTGGTTTCCTATTTCCTTTTTAATACATTTCGCGGCTTCGCTGTTCTTGAAATCGGCATATTCTTCGGGGAGAACGGATAATAAAACACATACGGGGTTTTTTAAATATTTCGAGAGGGTTGTTATCTCATGGCGCTTGTTCCAGTTTTTCCTGAGCCAGTAGAATAATCTTTCCATATTATGATCTCTTCCTTTTCACCGTTATTTTATACTCGCTCATATGGTTCAAAAAATTTTTTATACTGATCGAGCGCGTATCTGTCGGTCATTCCGGCCATATAATCGCAAATAACCTGATATTTGCCCCTTTCCTCTAACCGCTCAAGCGCCTGAGGCGGAAGCTGGTTGTAGTCATCGGAGTAAATCCTGAACAGGCTTTCCAGAAAGCGGGAAGCTTTATTCGACATGCGTATGACCCTGTAATGTTTATAGAGTTTATTCATCAGGACTTCACGCAAAGGCCCTCTCTCCGCGGACATCCCCACGCTGAACCCCGCTAAATCACCATTTTTCCCGTCAAGATCAGCGATACTTTGTATACCGCGGGAATTTATCCTCTCAAGTGTGCTCTCTATAACGTCCGTTACCTGAAGATTTATAAGGTAGCGCACAATAGCGCATCTTTTGGTCTTTTCATCCGTTTCGGGAAAACATTTATCTATCTATTTCTGCTATAGCTCTATCCCATAAAGGAACATCATCCAGGTCTTTTTCGTCCAAAAGGCCGCTTTTCAGGCCATCATCAAGGTCATGATTATCATAAGCTATTTCGTCCGCTAAATTAACGACCTGTATTTCAAGAAGGAAAAGGCCGGGTATGTCCATATCACTTACCCTTCTGTCATCAAAAGGAGTCGAATGCCGGATTATGCCTCTTCGTACTTCGTGCGTAAGATTCAGCCCGTCATATTCAGGATTTGTTTTTTCCAGTACATCCACGACGCGCAGGCCGTGCGTATTATGGTCAAATCCTCCATGATCCCGCATTAACCTGGCAAGAGTATCTTCCCCCGCGTGGCCGAAGGGCGTATGGCCGAGATCATGGGCGAGCGCTATCGCTTCAACCAGATCTTCGTTAAGGCAAAGAGCCCTGGCTATGGATTTAGCCAATTGGGCGACTTCAAGAGTATGTGTCAGCCTTGTACGGTAATAATCGCCTTCGTGGTTAACAAAAACCTGGGTCTTATATTCAAGCCGCCTGAAAGCCTTTGAATAAATTATTCTGTCTTTATCCCTCTGATATACAGAACGGTAATCATGCTCCGGCTCCCTGAACTTTCTGCCCATGGTATCCGCGCTTTTCATAGCGTATGGAGCCAGCAAAACCTGTTCTCGTTTTTCAATATCTGTTCTCTTCAGAATCTGGAAACGCATTTTAAAAGATTACCATCCCCGTTTGTTTTATAACTGTTTTCTATTTAATAAAATATAATAGCACAAAGCTCATAAACCCTCCAATAAAAATTAATCCAGTGTCCCAATTGACAATGTATTTCGTATCTTTCTTTATAAGCATACCGGCGGCGGCAACGCATGACAATAAAAATGCCAGAACTGTCGCGATGATCTGGCCCGGTGAAAGCATACCGGCAATGGGTACTTCCGTCAGGGCATCCAAAAATGGGATAATAAGGGTATCGAATAAATTGCTCCCTATGATATCTCCCACAGCCATATCCACTGAAGCGGCCCTCAGCGCGGTAAAAGATACAATAATTTCAGGAAGAGATGTAGTGAACCCAAGTATCAGAGTACCTGTAAAAGTCTGAGAAAGAGACGTAGTTTCTACGATTTTTTCCGCCACTTTCGCCATCCACATACTTAGAAACGCTACTATTATCAGGAAAAAGGCGAATTTAGCCCATATACTTAAAAATGGATCAGGACATTTTTTAAAAATGGATTCATGTTTACTCCCGGCATTTTTACGCCCGGCAATAAATAGATAGAAGATATATCCGCCGGCAACCAATATATTTTCGATGCCCATTCTCCCCAGAGACGGTATTGGGACCCCTCTGACACGCGCAACAGCCGCGCCCAGAAGGATAAAAAGAATAAATACAACAAATACGCCGGCCAGGCTGGTGAGGCCTGAAACCCTGGACAAGATTCGCCCTTTTCCGATATACCAGTCCAGCCCGAAAAGTACCATGAGATTTACTATAATAGACCCGATGATATCCCCATATCCCAGCCCTATTTTACCAAGGGAAAATACCGCGGTCCCCGCTGTCACGATCTCAGGAAAAGAAGTTGCTACAGCCAGAAAAAATATGCCTATTATCCCCTCGTCTATTTTGGTTTTGTCAGAAATAATACTTCCTTCTCTGCAAAGATTATACGCGAAGAAGGTTAACAAAGCGCCGCATATAAAAAATTCCGCCCATACCATGCCGTATTCACTGAACCCTTCGGTCTTATATTTTTTCGGTTTGAACAATAAAGTATACTTGAAAAGAAAAGTATTTGCTAACTATTGAACCATTTTTTGCACGTTTCGATAAAAGACGTGACCCCCTATAAACTGGATACAAAACTGCTGGATTCAATCGCCCAATCCTTTTGTTGAAGCGCGATAAGGCTCTCGGGGTATTTCAGCTCCAAAAAGAATTTTACCATTATCACCAGATCCTGATCGTTCCTGCCGCTTATCCATTTTTCGATCTGTACGGGATTCCAGATATCAGTGCTTAATCTAAGCCTCATGTTGATATATATATCATATAGTTTCTGTTTGAGCACGCTTATTTCGGACGGGTCAGCCTCCCCCCTGCAGATCAGGTCTATCAATTGAAACCCGAGGATAATCCCGCGCGAAATATCGCTCGTGTAATCGGAGTTAACAGGTACGATAACCGACTTCAAAAGCCAGTTTTCGTCTCTTCCTGTGGACGCTGAAATGTCGTTTAGATCAATGCCGTCATGCTGGTTTATGTCAATAAGAGTAATGACATTTTTTCTCGATATTTCCTCTTTCCTGAAAACTTTTTTTTCTATCCCGAACTGAGTATAAAAAGGTTCAGTTTCAGGGTCAGAAATACCGGTAGAAAACAGTTGGACGCATACATTAGAGTGCCGGCTTAAACGCGCGATAGTATTTCTGACGTACTCTGGATCGGCTTTCGCGATTATTGACACAGGTATACGTATAAGGACCCGGCTTCTTCTGCAGTTCAAAACCGCGTTCGCCGAATCCCAGGCCGCGTTAAAAAAAATGTTAATGTCATTTCTGATGCCATTTCTCATCCGTTCACTAAAAAGCATATTTTTTTCCTTTTCTGAGGTTTCATCGGCCAAACGGGACAGCGCGCCTTGATCCGTGTTAACCCGTTTTTTACTCCGGATATTTATTTCCGCGCCCTCCTTACCGCCGCTTTCCTTTTTTTGTCCCGCGGGACTCTCCTTTCCGTGCATCGCGCGTTTGAATTCAATATTCATATCCCGGCCCCGGGCACCTTTTTTTTCTTTTCTGACAAACTCGATAGTACCATGGCCTGTAAGACTTTTCACAAAATATGTTTCTTCAATTTTCAATATTTCGGTTACCCTCCCTTTCACATACCCGCCTTTAAAGATCTCCTTGGCCCACTCCTGTATACTTGCTAATTTAACCTTGTCGCCGTAATTAAGTTTGTCGAAAATATGACGGAGCACGAAAATCACATTATCAAGATGGGGCTTGAGTACAGAAATTTTTCGCATGGAATATTCCGAGGAGCCGTCGTCATTAGCCTTTTCCATAACCATAAGGAATTTCACGACTTCCTGTTTTGTCTCAGCGTTCCTGACGCTTATTGTAAAAAGATTTTTGTCCCTCATCACATTGAACAAATAATTTTCCGAATAACCGTTAATAAAGATTTTACCGTTCAGTTCCATCAATGGGTCAATTTTTCCGTTCGGCGCCTTATAGTCTGTAATAGAATCTATTTCTGCCAGTTTTTCCATAGCGAGAAAATACAGCCGTTCTTCTTCATACAGTTTAAAAAAACGCGCAAAAGCGTCAATAAAAAAGCGTACGTGTTCCGCTGAAAGGTCTTCGATCCTTACGGAGTTGCTACACGGATAGCCTTTTCTGATAAGGTTCGCGGCCTCATAAATATCCGGTGCCGCGTCCCTGAAAAGCTCTGCCACGGAAAAAACGGATCTCTGATAAACGGCCCAGAAACGGGCGGCGTCGCTTAAATTTTTCCGGGTAACATTCTCGATAAAAACCTTCCTGAAAAGCTCCCGGAACACTTTCCTTTCATAAAACCTTACCGCTATGTTCTTCCAGATATATTTTTCCGCTATACCGTTAAAAATTTCGATCGCACGGGCGAAATCTTCCGGCGTTTTTCCCTCAGCGGAGAATTCCCTTAAAAATTTTTCGAAAAGTTCAGAGCTTAAATCCCCGGGGGGGCCTATCAGTAAACGTTTTTTTCTTCCATCGCTATCAACGCTCCGTGCGTATCTCACGTTAATACTGAGAACTTCCGTACAGATACTTTCCTTTTTTTTCAACGGGCAGAACGCTGATATTTTTTTCAAAACTGCTTCCATCAGTTTATCCGCTGTATCCTCCGTTAAGCCTGCGAGATAAATTTCCGTGTACCATATAAACGCGGCTATGGAAATTGGATCACATACTTCGAAAGCATATTTATCAGCGTACATATCGCCTATATATTGTATAACGCGCCAGATCGGCACATCCTGAACTTGCGTTTTTGTTTCTTCCGTAAAGCCGTATTTTTCAACAAGATCCAGGTTTATGGTATTCTTTGCCTCGGCCGGCAGATCGTTTATTTTTATTCCCTGTCGCAATAAAACGACAAGTTTATTTATGGCTTCCATGCCAGAAAGTTCTTTCCAGTATTCTGTATTATGAAACCACCTGAATATAACCGTGTTATAAATTTCACTTACACTGAACCCGCCGCGAAAACCCGCGTGCCCTTTTTCATGGTCAGTTAAAAAATCGATGTATTTGATAAACAGGTTCTTGTCCCACTCGTAAAAGGGGATCATTCGTGCTAAATAAACCGTATTAAGAGACATGGTCCGTGAATAATCACTCTCAGGCACGCTGATCGCGGCCGTCATTTGAGCCTTATCAAAATCATCCTCTTCAACGCGGGTAAATCCTTTTTTTTCAGCGATTTTTTTTACTTCCCGCGTCATTTCCAATAGCTTCTCGTCAATAAATCCGGGCTCATATTCCCCGGGGTTCTTCATTGGTATGTCGTGCCACTCAAAATCGAACAGTACATCCCGGATATCCCATCCGGGGTCATTTTCAGGCTGAGGAGTTGTGCTGTTAGCCGCATATGGGATCGAGTTAATCCATGATCCTGAAGACAGCAGGCCGGATATATCAGCTGAAAGCGGACGAAAAATGAAAAATGAATTTAGTATCTCCTCCTGTACAGAAAAACCCGCGCCCTGCGTACCGCTTTCGACCCTCAGT
>JBDRAX010000083.1:0-2149 GCA_043823375.1 Candidatus Omnitrophota bacterium
ATACTTCTTCCCGCGCTCTAATGTCAAACGTTTCTTTTTATATCCTTCAGAATGTACCGTTTGCGATTTTGAATATGCGAGTGTCCCGGATGTGATTTTAAAGCTGTCCCCGGTAGCAGTGGCCGGGGCTTAAGCCCCGGCCCTGATTTTTTACCGGATTTGTGATGGACATCCGGCAAAAATATGATATTTTATATGTATAAACGTTACTTGAATGTAATTATAGGAGTATAGCCAATGAACAAAAATACAATGAGTTCACTGAGCAAGGAGAGAGACAGAGACGGTGTTGAAACACACAGGACAGTGAGTCAAGTTTGGGCAGGACAGTGTACTCCAGCATCCCTATAGCACGTCAATTTCATCCAGAATGCCGCACTCTTCAGACTCCTCATTCACGGTTCGCGCCGCATAACTGCTCCATCGATATTCCTCCGGCGATTTCACGATGTCTGACCTTATCGGATCCAGTTCAATGTAGTTAATGCAGCGCACAAGGTAGTTGTCTTTCAGTATTATTTTGCTCTTGAATCTCCCCTGCCACAGGTGTCCTACCGTCCTATATTTCGTGTTAAAATATCCCGTATAAGCGCGTTGAAGCGAACTCATAACGTTTGATATTTTTTTAACCTCTTGTAGGTCTATCACAAGATGAAGATGATTCGGCATGAGGCAATAACAGAATACCCTGAATTTATACTTTCGCTTATAATGTTTTATAAGTGAAATATATTTTTCATAATCTTTCGGAGATCTAAAAATTACTTGCCTATTATTACCCCTTGCGATAATATGATAACAGGCACCTTCAACTAGCGGCCTTGGGCCATTTGGCATATATATCACCCCTCATATATATAGACAAGCAATATGTCAAAAACCTGCAATATTTTTTAAAAAAGTTTGAAAAGTACACTGTCCTGTGTGAAAAAGGTCAGTGTACGGTGTAAATCGACAACGTCTCTAAACTATAAAAAGGAGACTCTCATGAAGATCACCGCTTTTAACGGAAGCCCGAGAGGGGAGCGCGGAAATACGCATGTAATGATCGAAGCCTTCATGGAGGGCGCGGCAAAGGCGGGAGCCGAAGTTGAAAATATACCGCTCGTCAAAAAGAATATTAAGCACTGCATGGGGTGTTTTTCCTGCTGGACAAAAACGCCGGGCAAGTGCGTTATTAAAGACGACATGGCGGATCTTCTGGAAAGATACATAAAGTCCGATATAGTCATATACGCCACGCCGCTTTACGTGGATTACGTAACGGGTATCATGAAGGATTTCATGGATAGAAAGATACCGATAGTGTGCCCGGAATTTGAAAAAGACAAGACGGGGGAGACAAGGCATAAAAAAAGGTACGGGAAATACCCGTCTATAATAATGATGTCTAATTGCGGCTTCCCGGAAGCGGGGCAATTTGAGGTGCTTAGGATTTTCTGCGAAAGAATGGCGCGGAATTCCAAAGCTAAAGTGATCGCGCAGATCTACAGAAGCCAGGGCGGATTGCTGAAAGAAGAAGACCCGGACATCAAGCCGTTGATCGAAAAATACAAGGACCTGTTAAGAAAAGCCGGCGAAGAGACGGTAAAAAACGGACGGCTTTCTCCGGAGACGAAAGACGCGCTCGAAAGGCCAATTATTCCCGAAGATGAGTATGCCCGCGAGGTCAATCAATCCTGGAAATGAAAGAACTTAAAGAGCTTCTGAAATTCATCATGGGCTTCATGCCCTGGATCCTGTTCCTTTTTCTGGCCGGCCATACGCTTGCCGGTCTTGAAAGAGCCATCGTCATCTGCCTGTTAGCCAGCCTGATATTCGGTTTTCGGCAATTACGTAAAGGCTTCGTCCTCCAATGGGGGACGCTGCTTTTCTTCGCGTGTTGCGCGATCGTCATTAATTTCATGAAGGTGACAGTTTTCGCGAAGCACATGGGGATCATCGTGAACGGATTTCTCGCGTCCATTATCTGGATAACCATTCTTGTCGGAAAACCGTTTACCCTACAATACGCGAGGGCCGAGCTTCCGAAAGAACGATGGAATGATCCGCGGCTTGTGCAAGGCTGCAGATTCATGGCGATGATCTGGGGGATATTATTGACTTTCTCAACGATAGTCGCGTGTTTTAGAGCCCTAAACCCGGGCCT
>JBDRAX010000084.1:0-3214 GCA_043823375.1 Candidatus Omnitrophota bacterium
TTATGGAAGAAGATAATAAAAAACGCTATGTTTTTGAATATTCAAATGATTATAGTGGAGAACCTGTATCTCTTACTATGCCTGTCTTCCGAAAAAGATATGTTTTTGATTCATTCCCTCCATTTTTTGACGGATTACTGCCTGAAGGTGTACAGCTGGAAGCTTTATGCAGGATTGCCAAATTGGATAGAAATGACTGCTTCTCCCAACTTGTTACAGTTGGGAAAGATCTGGTCGGCGCGGTTACTGCCGAACCTCATAAAGAAGGAGATTCCCAGGAATGACTCCGGCGAGGGGCGAGATATGCCCCATTTCATATAATCCGCTTTCCTCGGGAGAATTGTATTCAACAGAGGGGCTTAAAAGCCTTTCAAAACAACTTAAGTCTCTCCGGGTTCTGGAAATGACTTCGGAAGAATTGAGGATAGAAGCGGCGAGACGCGCTGATAAGATTTCGATACAAGGTGTTCAGCCGAAACTCTCAGCTAAACTGAGAATTTCGAGAGGATGTTTTGAGATAGTCAACAGGGGCGGGCAATATATTCTTAAACCTCAAAATGATTTATATCCGGAACTGCCCGAAAATGAGGATTTAAGCATGCGCCTTGCGGGAGCGGCCGGGATTGAAACTCCTTTACACGGACTGCTTTATTCAAAGGACGGAAGATTTACATATTTCATACGGAGGTTTGACAGGTTGCTATCCAATAAAAAAGTTCCTCTGGAGGACTTTGCCCAGCTGGCCGGTAAAACAAGGGATACAAAGTATAATTTTTCAATGGAGGGAATAGTTAAAATTATTGATAAATTCTGTTCTTTTCCCATTATTGAAAAAAAGAAGTTATTATTGAGGACATTATTCAATTTTATTACCGGTAATGAAGATATGCATTTGAAAAATTTTTCACTCATTACAAGAGATAATGTAGTCGAACTTTCGCCCGTATATGATCTTGTAAATACCACGATCGCGGTCGAATCCCCAAAAGAAGAATTGGCGTTGCCTCTTAACGGCAGAAAAACAAAACTGCATAGAAAAGATTTTATGGAATATTTTGCCTGTGAAAAAATGGGATTGAACAGAAATACCGCGGAAGATGTGCTGGCTCAGATAAAACAATCATACGATACCTGGAGAAAACTTATCGGAATAAGCTTTTTGTCTGATGGGATGAAAAATAAATATTCCCGGATTATTGAAGAAAGATTATCCAGGCTCTAATATATCTCTTATGATCCAGATACCCCGGGTCAAAAGAATAAAACAGGATGTAGCGCACCCTGAACGTGCCTTACAAAAAAACAGTATGGACACTGACGGTCTCTTATATCGCAAATTCGTCCTCTGGAGGAGCTCTGAGATTTCTCTATAACTCATCCAGAGGACAACTTGCGTAGTGCAGCGCTTCTATTCTTCCTCTTCTTCCGGCCCCATTGATTCCGCGTTCTCTTCCTCATCCGCCGGATCGCCTGTCTTTTTTTCTTCCCGTATCCTTTCTCTCATAATATCAAGACGCCTCTCCGTGTCGCTCAATTCGTCATTTGTCAGCGAAGCTTCCCGCGCGTTATCTGTGTCAGCCGGGGCATACCGGCAGAAAGACAAAAGCATGGAACAAAAAACAGCGTAAAAAAGAATTTTTCTCATATCCTGCGTCTCCTTTTTTGCTTTTAACACTGATCTCAAGTCAACCCCCTGACAATACCCGTGTTAAAAAAATGTGTATAGACTAATAATATCTGACATAAAAGGCTAAAGCAAAGGTTCGGTGTAAAAAAACAGGCCGGCCGGATCATCGATCCAGGGGTTCAACATGGACCGATATAAACGTATCGCCGCCAAACGCGGCTTTTATCTCTTTTTCAACCTCAGTCGAGATATTATGCGCCGCCACGATATCAAGTTCCCGTTTCACCTTGATATGCACGTCTACGGCGATATAATTGCCTATTCTGCGGGTCTTAAGGTTATGGGGATTTTCAGCGCCCGGGACAGCCCTGATAATATCAAGTATTTTATTTTCCGTTTCATCGCTCAAAGACACTTCCACAAGCTCGTCAAAACCATGCCATGAAATAATAACGGCTGTTTTAATAATAAAAAAACTGACAACTATAGCGGCTATGGGATCCAGTATGTGCCACCTTTCACCAAGCATTATGGCCCCCCCAATGCCTGCCATGGTAGCTATGGACGAAAAAGCGTCCGACCTGTGGTGCCACGCGTTTGCAATAACCGCGGGGCTTTTTATCTCTTCGCCCGTTTTTTTAGTATAACGGTATAAACACTCTTTTATAGCTATGGAACTGACCGCGGCATAAAACGCGATCCACCCGGGCTCCGGTATGGCCGCCCCGCGGTAGAATCTTATGACACGATATGCCCCGTCCCACAAGAGCTTAACCCCTACGGCGAACAGCATGACCCCGATAATAACCGATATCATAGTTTCGACTTTACCATGCCCGTAGTCATGGTCCTTATCCACGGGCTTACTAATGACCTTGAACCCCAGAAGAACAACAATATCCGTGGCAAAATCCGAAAGAGAATGAAACGCGTCCGCTACCATGGCCGCGCTTTTCCCAAGAATTCCGGCGGTCAATTTAAAAAGCGTCAGGGCGACATTAGCGAACAGCCCTATCCATGTGACCCTGTTGGCTTTTTTGCTTCTTTTATTCATCTGGATCTCTTCCTCCCGCCCAATCTCTCTTTTCTTCCTGAAGACCGGTTAACAGGGCTATCTTTTTTATAAAGGGCCTAAATACCCGGACAACATCGTCCTCCACATTTTAACACCTGGATCAGAGAAATAACAAACGTTTTTATCCCTGACTACGAAAAATTGCCGGCGTTATATTATAGCGGTGAGGTTTTCGTGAATACTCTGATTCATGTCGGCATTACTACCTGGGGAAGAGCAGAGCGCGTTAAATTGTTCAAGCAGAAAATCCGGCCTGAGATGTCTATATATTCTGGTCATTGACGAGTAACACTTCTTTCTAAATTTTTATTTTCTTGCCTTTTTGACCCATAGGGTAAAATTGGCAATATGATTATACAGCGAAATATTTTAGATACTTTAAAGCCGGAAATCAACGCTCCCGAGGCTTGACCCCTTTTCACAGTAAAAGCGACAATAATAACACGTAAATTAGGCGTGTTAAGCAAGAAGGATTTTCAAGAAGCAAAAAAGAATTTGAATAATATCCTGGG
>JBDRAX010000085.1:0-2459 GCA_043823375.1 Candidatus Omnitrophota bacterium
AAACAAGGTAGGACTTCTGGATGTCGATATTCACGGTCCCAATATTGCTAAAATGCTGGGGATTGAAAGCAAAAAACTTATAGGATCTGATCTGGGAATCGAGCCTATGGAAGTTATACATAACTTGAAGGCGGTTAGCCTCGCTTTACTGTTTGAGAATAAAGATCAGCCGATTATTTGGCGCGGGCCACTTAAAATGATAACAATAAAACAGTTTTTAGCCGACGTCAACTGGGGCGAACTTGATTACCTGATAGTGGATTCGCCTCCGGGTACAGGAGATGAACCGTTGAGCGTATGCCAGCTTATTCCGGATATAAGCGGAGCGATAGTCGTGACTACTCCGCAGGATGTGGCTATTTTAGATTCAAGAAAGAGCGTTATATTCGCGAAAGAGTTAAAAATGCCCTTTATCGGTATTATTGAAAATATGAGTGGTTTAGCATGCCCTCACTGTAAAAAAGAGATAGATCTATTCGGCACCGGCGGGGGTGAAAAATCCGCCTATGATTTAAAAGTACCGTTTTTGGGAAGGATCCCTATCGAACCTGAAATAGTAAAGTTTGGTGATTCAGGCAGGCCTTATATACATTTTCAACGCCAGACGAAAACAGCGTATATTATGGACCAAATACTTGAAACTATTATAAAAGGGTTAGATGACCGAAAGAAAATATAAATATATTTATGGGCCTGTGCCTTCCTGGAGATTGGGAAGTTCTTTGGGGATAGATCCGCTTTCACGCGGCGAAAAAGTTTGCACGTTTGATTGTTCATATTGTCAGATAGGAAAGACTGATTTTTTAACGGATAAACGGGATGAGTTTGCCAGGGTTAGCGATGTTGTGGAAGAAATTTACAGCCTGCCGCGTTTAGAAATAGACTATATTACTTTTTCCGGGGCTGGTGAACCTACTTTAGCGAAAAATCTGGGACAGATGATAAGGGCGTTGAAAAAGATCAGGGGCGAAAAAATAGCGGTTTTGACAAATTCATCGTTGATGCATAGAAATGACGTTCAGGAAGACTTGTTTGCGGCTGATTTCATTGTTGCTAAATTAGACGCGTCAACACAAAGTATTTTTGAAGTGGTTAATAAACCTATTAGTACAGTCAAGATTGATGCTATTATTAAAGCGATAAAAGATTTCAAAAGCTGTTATTCCGGAAGATTGGCATTGCAGATCATGTTTGTTGAGGAGAACAAAAAAACGGCGAAAGAAATCGCTAACATTGCTCGTGAGATTAAGCCTGATGAGGTTCAACTGAATACCCCGCTCAGGCCGTGCGGGATAAAGCCGGTAAGTAAATTGGAAATGGATATTATCAAAGAGTATTTTGTCGGGCTCAGCGTTCTTTCAGTTTATGACGCGAAAAAAAAAGCTGTACGCCCCATAAGCTCAGACGATACCTTGAAGCGAAGGGGTAAGGTTTGATGGACGATGAAGACATATTTAGAGTGTATACCATGTTTTTTTAAACAGGCGCTTGAGGCCGCAAGACTTTCCGGCGCGAATAACAGGGCGCAAAAAAAAATATTAGACGCGGTAGCTTTAACTATGCCGAAGTTTCCTTTAAGCGCCTGTCCTCCTGAGATGGCGCGTGTTATCCATGGCATCGTTAAAAAGGTAACAGGTGAAAAAGACCCCTACGCCAGTATAAAAGAGAAGAGTAACAATCTTGCATTAAAAGTTTACCCCAAACTTAAAGAAAAAATGTTATGCTCAAAAGACAGGCTATTAACCGCTGTCGAAATGGCTATCGCGGGCAACATAATTGACTATGGGGTAAAAAATTCCGTAAATGTGAAAGAAGAACTCGATAAAATCCTGGATGAAGAAAACGCGGCGATCAGAAAAAAAAGTAGATCGATATTTAATTATAGGAGTTTTAAAAGCGCTTTAGGTAAAGCGAAAAATATCCTTTATTTGGCTGATAATTCCGGAGAAGTAGTATTTGACCGGATTTTAATAGAAGAGATAAAAAAAAGAAGCAGGAATGTGGATATTATTTACGCTGTAAAGGAAAAGCCTGTTATAAACGATGCCCTTGCTAAAGACGCGCGTATCGCTGGGATCCAGAAATACGCTAAAATTCTCTCATCAGGAGTAGATGCCCCAGGGACTGTGCTTTCAGGGTGTTCAAAAAAATTCCTTAAGGTCTACAGGCACGCTGACATGATTATCAGTAAGGGGCAGGGAAACTTTGAAGCGTTATCTAATTCAAAGCGTCCAATATTTTTTCTTTTCATGGCAAAATGCCCTGTTGTCGCTCAAGATGTGAGATGCAAGGTAGGAGATATAGTTTTACTGTATAAAAATAAGGAAATTAGAGGAAAAGGATAAAACTAACGGACCGCTTGAGATCAAAAAGTATACCCGGATCAAATATTACGGAAAAGTTGTGAACAAGCGGAAAACAGCACTAATTAAGGCGGGATCTGTTGCGGGTGATAATGG
>JBDRAX010000086.1:0-4383 GCA_043823375.1 Candidatus Omnitrophota bacterium
AGATGAAAAAGAATATTTGCTTGATGTTTTCGCGGAACTTTTATACGAATCCGAAGGGATCTTCCATCAGTATTTCACTAACAGCATTAATTTTTTTCTGGAAAAAAGGTCCAGGAAAGATTTTATCCCTCTTCTGGTTGCCGTCGCGAAAGGGAATAATACAATAAAATCTATCCAGGAAAGCCTTGGAAAGACGGATAATTCTCTGGGGAAAAAACTTGAGACTTTGCAGAGCATGGATCTCATTTATAACAGCGGTGTTTTTTTTAAGATTTCGGACAGGTTTTTTGAATACTGGCTTAAATATGTTTACAGTCTTAAAACTGAATCAATGATAGATGACATGGATATAAGATACATTGAGTTTAAAAGATCCATTGAAGAAGATTACTCGCGTTTCCGTGTTTTTTCCGCGAAGAGTATAGAGGAAATCATAAAAGGCTTTTTCGCGGCTTTCCGGAATCAGAAGATACGCGTCAGTATGAATGACAGAAGAATGCCTCATTTTGATGATGTTCGAAGCAGGAAAATATCCGACAATGTCATAGAGGTTACCGGTACAATAAAAAACAATAAATGGCTTTGCAGGGTGAAAAGTAATGACATAACCGAAGAAAATGATATCCACGCGCTTGCCGGCTGTAAAATGGATAAGAAGAATTCAAAAATCGTAAGGAAAATTTTTATTCCCCTCAAGAGTATTGAACAGAATGCCTTTCTTCTGGCGCAGGAACAGAATATCTGGATATGGGAAATTACCCAGCTTAATGAAATCTTGAGGCTTTTTGAGGAATTTGAGATCGTATTATGAAAATCGGTGTATTATCAGATACCCACATTCCTGTTTCCGCGGTGAAACTTCCCAAAGCAGTCTATGACTCGTTTAAGGGCTGTGACCTTATAATACACGCGGGGGATATTGTTGAGATGTCCGTAATAAACGAACTTCAGAAAATCGCTGAGACAAAAGCGGTTTTTGGGAATATGGACAGTTTTGATGTTAAGGATACTTTGCCGGAAAAGCTTTTTTTTAAAGCGGAGGGGAAGAATATCGGTGTGGTTCACGGTACAGGAGCACCGGAAAATATCATTAAGACGGTAAAAGGTTTTTTCAGCAAAAAGCCTGACATCATTATTTTCGGACATTCACATGAAGCGATAAACGTCGTAATAGATGGTATTTTGTTTTTTAATCCGGGAAGCCCTACTGATCAGTTTTTTTCCAAATACAGGTCTTTTGGAATAATTGAGATCATAAAAGGGAATATAGTTTCAAAAATTGTCCGTATAGACTGATATATTCCGCAAAGCTGTTTACAACGAAATAAAGCCATCGTAAATACGTAAAAATCAAATCCCCTATAAAAGGCCCAATAATTGTTTAATTGAAGTCCTGAAGCGTTTTTTTTAATATGTTAGTATTTTAAAAATCTAAATATTCTTTATTCCATTTTCCTATTAACCCAGGTAATATTTAAATAGGTCAAAACTTTATAAAAGCATTTATTTAGTTTCGAAAATCAGTTGGGGGTAGTTATGAGGACTATGTTTTTTCGCAAGCCTTTAATTACAGTTCTTATCATACTGGTTTTCGCGTTTATGAATGTTTTCATGGAAATCCCGGGGTGGGGCGCAAAAAGCGGGCCGTTATTTCCTGAAATCTACATGGAATATGAGCAGGAAACAGAAGAGTTAACACCAGAGAGTGTGGGAGAGCTCACAGTACCATATAAATTCGGCGTGGTTACTGAAAAGTATACGGCAGCGAAGAGTTCCCCGGTAGTTTTGTATATCCAGGACGCGCATTGTGTATTTTCCTGTCAGGAAAATATAGCAGGGATAATCGATTATCTGCAAAGCGTATACGGTATAAAAACAGGCGCTCTTGAGGGGGGGAGCGGGCCCTACAATTTCAGTATGTTTGAAAAAATAGTGGATGAAGAAACACGGCATAAGATCGCTGTTGAAATAATGAGGTCCGGGCGCGTGTCAGGAGCGGAACTTTATTATATAGATCATCCCGGAAATATAAGATTCAGCGGGGTGGAGGACATATTGCTGTATTTTCAGAATCTTGATGTATACAGAAAGAGCCTTGTGTTTAGGGATAAAGCGGATAAGTATCTCTCGCAGTTCGTTTCCGTATGGAAGGAAATAAAGGACAGGGTATATTCAGACCGGCTTCGGGATTTTTCGGATATGGTGGAAGGATACCGGAACGACGCGATAGACCTGAAAAAATATTATCAGTATCTTATGGAAACAGCCGTCCGGGAAGGGGTAGGAATAGAAGGTTTTCCTCTTTTGAACGAGTTTCGCCTTATACTGGAAAATGAGAGCCGGATCAATTTCAGCCGCGCTAATGTTGAGCGCAAGGCGTTAATAGATGAGCTTGAGAAAAAGCTATCACCTGTTGAAATGAAATATATTCTGGGCAGGGTAACACTTTTTGAAAAAGGGGAGATACCTTTAGGCGTGTTTTATAAAATGCTTTTCAGAAAAGCGGCGCGGAAAAATATAGACGCGGAAAAAGCATATCCTGATCTTTATCTGTACGCGCGATATATAAATGAATATGACGCTTTTGACAAGTCCGGAGTCATGCCCGAGATAAAAAAGCTCGAGAAAACCCTTGTTGATTCGATAGCCGGGACAGAAGACGAAAAATATGTATGGAACGAAGGTGAGGCGCTTGATCTATGGCGCGGGCTGTTCAGTATAACCCTCACGCAGGAAGAATATGTTGAATATATCGGTCTTAAAAGATATATTTCCGCCGCGTCCTTTGAAAGTTTTTGCCGGGATACGGGAAGTAAGAACGGCATTGATTTCAATGTGCCGCCGGAAATGGAAGTACTGGATTCATGGACCTCTCATATGGAAAAATTCTACGGTATTTCATTCAAGAGAGACCGCAATTTTATTGAACGCCTTAAACTTCTTACTCAGGATAATGGTAACTGTATATTCGTTTCCGGAGGGTTCCATAAGGAAAATATGACGCGGCTGATGAAGGAGGCAGGATTTTCTTACGCGGTAATCCTGCCTAAAATGGAGGTTAAAAGCATAGAGGAAAGCCCGTATTATGAGCTTTTGAGCGGGCAACCGGATTCTCTTGAAATCGAACTTGATAAGATCAGTAAATTCATGCTGTCCCTTCCTACTGTATTCCAGGAGATAAATGTTGAGGATCTGCGTGTCCAGCTTGGAAGTGAAGCGCTTTCACCCGACATAATCGCTCTTATCGAGGAAGCTAATTCAGAGAGTGATAAAGTTAAAAGGGATATCGCGTATCTCAGGATCGGGTTCATGCTCGAGGCCAGGGGAGAACCATATGTTCTTTACGCGGTAAGTAGAGATAACCCTGACCAGGTCATGAATATAACTTTTCAGAAAAACTTGCCTGAAAAAGATTTTAGAGGCGAAGTTATCCGTATCGGCGGGGAGAAAGATACGGATAAATGGAGTTTTTATGTTCTGGTTGAACAAATGTCCAGACCGGCTGCGGCTATTATGGAATTAGATGATGTCGGGAAGGCTGAGGCGGAGTTGTCAGAGGCTATTGGATCATTTGAAAACCTGAAAGTACTGCACCATCAAAACAGGATTAAAGACACTGATATTACCGGATTATTAAAACAGCTGGAGAATATAGGTATTATCAGTGATTTTTACGGCGCGGCGGATTATTCTCCGCGGCAGATGGAGCTTTTGTATAAACAGATCGAAACGCTGGATATGATCATTTCCGGCACGAGTATTATTTTTGCCGATTATGCGCGTTCTCAGGGAGACCTGAAGACCGTAGCGGCAGTGGAAAGAGCTGAAAAGAGAAAACAAATGGACGCGTTACGGAGGCTGTCCATGTCCATCCGCGAAACGAAGGCTAAACAAGAGGCTGTGATATCCGGAAAAACTGATCTGGGTGAAACTATGACCCGCCCGGGGGGAAAATCCATGCTCATGAAAGTGTCTGAGTTCCTGAAATGGCGGCAAAGGGGTAAAAACGCGGAAGAGCCGGAGAAACACACGGATATGGAAAAAAACGTGGATGATTATGTCGAAGAAGGCTATGTTGACCTTAAAGGTATTCCAAGAAATATTTCACAAATAATTACTACCGTTGAAGATATGAAAACAATAAGGGCTATGGCGGGAAAAGTGAATAATGTGGTTATGACGCTTAAAGAAACGGATAACTCCGCGGCGGGATCCTCCGCGCAAATCCTTACGGAAAATGTGACTGCGGATATTGCAGCTACTCCTTACCAGATGACGGCTGAAGAAATGGATATCATGCGAGATGTTGAGAAAACGCAGAATATGTCAAATGATGTTAGAAATATAGCGGATGAATTGTCAGATCTTGATTTCAGGAATAGC
>JBDRAX010000087.1:0-19330 GCA_043823375.1 Candidatus Omnitrophota bacterium
CCGGTAAAAAACTCCTCAGCTCTCCCGGATAACCCTGCCGGCACATACACAAGGCCCATGCTTCCCTGTTCCAAAAGCTCTTTTTTCTTCATTTTCTCCGCTTCCTTCTCCAGGTCAGGGGCTGTGCCGTCATACAGCCTCACTATTATCCCGGCCATGCCGTATTTGTCTTCGAACTGTTTCTTCACCTTTGTCCTCAGCTCCTCATACGCGTTCCTGTCCTCTATCCTGCCTGTCCAGGGGATGAATATTATTCTTTTATCCTTATCCCGCGCGGCCTTCAATATTTCCGACTGCGCGGATACAAGCTCCTTTTCCTTCAGGCTTTCGTGTACAGCCTTTACAGCTTTCTCATCCCGGTTTGTAGCCACGCTTACCTGTCTTTCCGTAAGCTCGTGTATGAGATACTCCTTCAACATGAACATCTTCTTCTCTGTCAGCATCTTTATATCTAAGTATATGTGCGGCCTCGATACCCCGTAATGCGGCCTCTGTCCGGGAATAAAGATGAGCTTCAGGCCTTCAAGGGCTTTTCTTGTATCCTCGTCGAGCCCGGTGTACAGCCTGTCCAGAAGGCCGATCCTGCCTGATATGTCCGCTTGCCCGTACCATTCGTCTTTACCCTCGCCTGTTTCCCTGTCAAGGCTTGTGACTTCCGCGCCTCGTTTACCGAACCTGACGGCTGAGAACAGGTTACGCGCGAGCATTGTCCTTATGTACGGGGAGTACATTTCGTTCGGCACGCCGTCGTAGCCCCTCGGGATCCTTTTATCCGTATCCATGTCCATATCAGGCTCCGGCCTGTATTCCTTATTCGTCATCATATCCGTATAAGCTTCCCCGCCCGGGACCTTGAGGGATTCACAGGTATTTCCCGCTTCATTAAACGGTTTCCTCTTTCCGTCAGCAGAGGCCTCTTCAAATGTGCCGATTTCGCCGTATGGCCGTCCCGTCTCGAACGAGGCAAGGTCATACTCCGTGGAAGAAGTACTACGCGTTTTTGTTATTTCCCCTGCCAGATCCGAAACAGCGTTCACAAGGGCTTCACCTGATAAGAGCCGCGAGATAGTTATGAGTGATTCTTTTAGTTCCATGGATTCCGATATAGACGGGCCATCCTTATACAGTTCCATAAGCACGCTAAACTCGAGGACAAAATGACCATCCTTATACAGTTCCATAAGCGCGTTAAACGCGCGGACAAAATCATCTTTTTTTTCTCCGGATTTTTTCAGCATGTCCGTCATTATCATGAATATGTTCTGCCAGTCTTTTTCAGGCCTGTTTATGAATTTTTCAGGCCTGTTTATGAAATGGGACAATATTGAGGCAAAAGTGGAAAAATTCATAACAGCGTTTCCGTATGCCTCATCCGGCACACGGCCGCCGTCGAACAGCGCGAAAAGATAGTTTTCTATCATCATGGATTGGCCGGGGGTAATGCCTTCTATCCCCTTCTCTCTGTTCATGTTCACGAATGTCATTATCGTATCTTCGAGAAAATAATTGATACTTTTCAGGACATCCGTAACACCGGGTATGTCTGTCTTGAATACCCATGGGCACTTGTCATACAGTTTCTTCTGCGCCTGTATTATTTTCCAAGTCTCCCGGTAGTCTGCCCGGCCTAAAAGCTTTCCCATGGCCGCCTGTACCGGTACCGCGGGCGCATATTTCCGCGATATAAAATATTCGAAAAAATTTTTGTCGTATCTTTCCGCTTCAGCGGGTATTTCAAGGCCTTCTCTCCCGCCCGTAAAGCCCTCATAAATAAAATCAGGGTATTTATTACGTTCAGCCATCCGGCCCAGCATAAGGAAGTGGTAGACGCACAAGCCTTCACTGGTATCGTTTGAGAACAGGTGCGACCTGAGGCTCGCGAACGCGTGCCTCTTTGTTTCAGGGATGCCCTGTTCCAGGGCTTTTACATGTTCCGTGTATTCATGGTCAAGGATATACAGATAAAAAGGTTTCCTGCGCGGAGAAAGATTAATGATATAACCGTGCAGTTCCGCGCCAAGCCTTTCGAACTCACGGATCAAATCTTCCGATATGTATATGTTCAGGCATTTATTCCCTTTGTCATAGTCCGAATAAACCGGGACGTTGTCCCCGGGGATAGAAAAGAACTCCTTTATCATTTTCGCTAATCGCTTTATAGCTGTATTTTCCGTATCATCGTATGATCGTAAACTAAGAACGCCTTTTTCCAGCAGAAGATCCATAAACTGCCGCATGTCGTTTTTAGCCCGGCCGGCTCCCTTTCCCAAGCCTCTCTGAAAAAGGCCCCTGAATTTTATAAAGAGCCTCATTATCAGGGCCAGTGGTGTATGCTTTGGCGAATATTTGTGCCACCTTACCGTACCGCGTCCTTCGAGAAAACCGAGGAGCCCGCTAAAATTCATGTCAGCGTCCGGCCTTCCCTTTATGCTTTCTATTATCCTGCTGTCAACGATCTCATCATGATTATAAGGCTTTATATTGTAGAGAAAACTCGTAAGAAGCGCGGCAGGCGCTTCTTCGCCGGGAACCTTGAGAAACGCGTTCCCGCTCAGCTTATACGGCTCCATATCCGCGTCGTTTCTCTCTTTTTTCATCTCCGCTGTCAGAGCGATAATGTCTTCCAGAAAATTACTGCCGCCATAGAGCCTGAGATTCATAAGAACAGCTTCTCTATATAAAACTTGTTCCTCCCAGCCTCTGGTGAGTGCCCCAAACATGAAAACGGGTAAAATATTAAAAAACGCGGAATACGCGTTTTCATCCTTCATAGCGCGTAAGACTTCTGCCATGTACTGCAGGATATTATTCACGTCTTTCCTGGCGACAGGCGAGGTTTTATCTTTTTTTACGGACATAAAAAATATGAAACTGTTTATGTGTCCAAGACTCTCTTCAACACTCCTGCCAACGCATCCACACATACCGGCCACCTTGCCAAGAAGGTTATCCATTATCGCCTTTTCTTCTCCCGGCCGCGGGCAGTAAAAAATGGAAGATTTTTGTTCCTCCTCATAATAAGTGAAATTTTTACAGAAATCCCGTATGCCGCCGATGGCAGCAACTACCGCTTCCAGATAGCCGTTTGAAGCGAACTTTTCCAATAGATACCAGAAAACCGGCGAACCCGCGTATTCGTCATCGATTAGATGCTGTATAATAAAAGCGCGGCTTTCCCGCGCGCCTGATTGCAGTATTGTAAGGGCACTGTCCCAGGCCTCATTACCCGGTATACTTCCGGCGCTGATCCCGGGCGGGCATTCTTTCATCTTTTCAACAAGGCCGAGATACTCCTGTTTTATCCTGAAATCTCCGCCGGTTATTCCCATACCCTCAAAAAGCGGAAGAACCCCGCACCCGTAAAGGCGCGCGAGGTCCAGCATTATATCCTGGAATTCCTCTTCAAAACCGCTGTAAGGCGCGAGTTTCCTGTCCAGGCTTCTCACAAGGCCGAATTTTAAAAAGAGCGGAAATATGGTGTTATTACCGTAAGTATCGAACCGTATCAGCGCTTTCATAAGACGGTAATTCCCTCCCTGTCCCGGCCGGTCAGAAAAAGCCGCGTCAATAAGCGCCCTTACGGTATGATACCTCCAGCCTGGGTCATCATCTTCTTTATAGTCACGCGTCAGCACGTTCAGCAGGGATATCACGCGCTTTATATCCTCGCGGCTTCTTTGTCCGTCCGGGCCGCGTAGATTTGAAAGCATACGCTTCATGAAGCCTGTCAGGAGCTCTATGGAATCGCCCCCCAACAGCCTGAGTTTTTCCGACAGGGCAAGGTTACGCAGAAGTTCATCCATTACCGCCTTTTCTTCAGGCGTTTCAGGATAATAGAATTTTTCTTTCTTTTCTTCCGGGTCATAATATACAAACCCTTTCAGCAAGTCTTCATCCTGATTATTGATGAATCTCATGGCATAGTCAAGGCCTCCTGTCAAGGCAAGATCCCGCGCTATATTCCACTTGAAAAACTGAAAGTTATCAGGAGAAACCGCGCCGTGGGAAATACCTGAGCTTATCTTGTCCAGATATTTCTCTATCGCGTTGGAGAATTGCATGGCGGTTTCACAGCGGCATTCAGCCAGTACCCTGAATATGTCATTCCATAATTCCGCATCAGTCATACCCGGCACATCAAAACCCGCCGGGCATTTAGCTATTTCCTTTAAAAGGCCTTTGTACTTGTCCTTTATCGCTGTATTCCCGTCCTTGTGTTCAACGATACCCAGTACACTGAAAAACTTCGTTACTCCCAGCCCGAGGAATCCGGCCATGCCAAGAATGAGCCGGTTGAAATCTTTTTCATAACCGGGATACGGCCTTATTTTGTCCCCTGAAGACTCTACCAATGGTGTGAGGTTTTGCGTGTGAAAAAAGAAAGAGCTCAACCTTCTGACAAGATGTTCCCGGCCGGGGACAGAAGCTGTCGCCATGGACAAAAGTTCGCTCAGAAGCGCGTATCTCTGGGAAGGCGGGGCTATTGTCATGAAGCTGTTTATAATGCTTTCCCTCCAGTCATTTTCCGCGGCCCCCATAGACTGAGCTATGGCACTTATCTCATCTTGTGAAAACTCTCTGTACATATCGCGCGGCATGATTCCCCATGTTTTTCTCCGAGACAATTCGGCCATCACAGCATTGAAAAACTTCCTGTCATACCTGGCCGCTGAAAGCGGCAAATCGATACCTTCACGGTTAGGCGTGAAACCTGAAAGCCTGAAGTTGAGAAGTTCAACAGTAGGCATATTCCTTATCGCGTAGCCATGGAAATATGTTATATCATTTCGTTTCTGGACGAAGAGCGAGGAGCGCAGACTCGCGTACGCGTGCCTTTTTTCACGCGGTATGCCCTTTCCGGGCGCCGTGACCGATTCCGTGTATTCATGGTCTACTACGTTGGCGGCCATCCATAGTTTTTCATCTTCCGATAACCCGGCAAATATGCTTTCGGAGATATATATCTCAAGAACCCCCGCGTTCTCGTCATAGTTGGAAAAAGCGCCGGCATCCCCGGGCAGATCATCACCAGCATACCCGAAAAATATCCGCGCGCGCTTTACTATGCTCGAGAGAAAACCTCTTTTTTCTCTGAAAGTATATATCTTCAGGCTGTTCTCCCTCTTCATAAATTCCTTGAGACCGCTGAATTCGGAAGCTGAGGCATGACTGCTGTATAAATCCTGTAATGCCGCGAGGCTGAAAGGCGACGCGGGGTCCCGCGTATCCTTTTCTTCTATGTGGTGGGTCTTCACTGAAAGCATTACTTTGCGCAGGGCGCGGCCCGGGATTTTCAATGCCGCGTCAAACCATTTCGCCGTGCCGGAAAGTATGCTGGATGCGCCTTCCCCGGTGTCGTCAAGATATACGCCGTGCATTATCTTTTCGAGAAGGTGACGCATCCTGACCGGAAGCATGTGCAGTTCCCCGTTCTTAAGGTGTATCGAGTATTTAGTGCCGTATGTTTCCGGGACATCGGCGGTGTCGTCCCCTATGCCGACGCCTATGAACTCGGTTCTCACGCCGCACCCTTCAGGATAACCGTTATTCTTCCTTACAGGGTCTATGATAGCCTGTACAGCTTCCTTAGAGGTCTGGCCATCGGTAAAAACTATCACGAAGTGCTGTTCTTCACCGTACGCTTTAATATCCTCTATAGTTTCGGTAAGAGATTTTTGTTCATTGTTATCGCCTTTACGGCCTATTGACCGGTAGATATCATCCACTATCTTTTCCCTGTTTTCCCCGCTGTAGTTGTTCGGGACATCCGCGCCTTCACGGTTCGGCTGGTTCTTGAACCTCCTGTGGAGGCCGGTATTACTGCCGAACCAGCTCACGCAGAAATCTATGCCGCAGTCTTCGAGGTTAGCGAGCGTTTCCATAAGCACGAACGCGCCTTTAAGGGTATTATACCCTTTTGCCGCTTCAGTGTGGTCCATGCCGGACATACTCCCCGACTCATCTATTACGATAGTGAATTTCAGCTTCTTCTTTGCAGGCGTCAGGCGCTGTTTATAGAACCTGAGGTTAGTAAGCCCTCCGCCGAGCGCGTTCATAAGGTCGCGCATCTCGATAATACCTTTCTTCTGGCGCCTTATCTCTTTAGGCCTTGTGACATTGTGTATTATTTCCCTGAGGTGCCCGGTAAGCTCGGTTATGTATTTCCCTACCTCTTCAAGAAGCCTGCCGCGCTCGGACATATCCCCGCCGATGGAGCTATTCTGTTTCGCGCTCTGGAAATCTTTCGATTGTTCTTTTGTCCTGTCCCGGGCCTTATCTCCAAGGTTTTTCTGCAATTCGCCCTCAAGTTCCTGCTTTTCTTCCGGGGTAAGCTGGTCCCATAACTCCTTCCACTCCTTCATGTCGCCGGGGTCACCGCCCCCGGCGTTTTTATTCACCTTATCTCCGGGCTTTCCTTCTTCGGGCTTTCCTTCTTCGGGCTTTCCTTTGCCTCCCTTTTTCTCCTTCACATCCTTGACCGCCCATTTATATGCATAAGGCAAAATCAGTTCCCTTATAAGCTCCCCCTGTTTCTGCGCCAACTGCTGGATGTATTCCTCGGAAGGGTTTTCCTCAAACGCTATACGGCCGTTTTCATCTACCCTGAGAGGCACCATTGAAAACACGCCTCTCAAGGACTCGTCCAGCATATCCTCGTCACGCGCTCCGCCGTAACTATGCGGCCTGTCTCCCTTCCGGGAACCGCCGAATACTCCTGAACCTGCCAGCTTCTCCATGTCTTCCCCGAATTCTTTTGATCTCAGCTTCAGTTTCTCTATGATCTCTTTAACCCTTTCTTCCGAATCCGGGTCAGAACCGCGTTTCGCGAGATAAAGGAAAAAATTCTGTATAAGGGCTGAATATGAAAACCGCGGGCCGAATATGGTATCCAGCAGTTTTTTCTTATCTTTTATGTCCCCGAAAATACTCCTGTCGTTCATATGCCTGAGGCACGCGGCTACCCTGCCGTCAGGGAACCTGAGCCTCGCGCAGTTCTCTATCCTTCCGTCGTCTATTACGTTGAATATCATGCCTTCAAGTTTGCCGCGCGCTATGAACTCCCTGAAGCGCGACATATACCTTGTAAGCCACCTGTGCATGGACTCATGCACGCCGACCGCGACAAGCTCCTCTTCGTCCGCCGCATCTATCGCGTCAGGCGGGAAATAAAGTGTATTGGTATCAGGGTTATATGCCCAGTGGTACTGCCCTTCCTCATCAGGCGGACTCTCAGCTACGCGCACCTGGCCTTTACTTACCTGTATGAAAGTATCTATATATTTCTTCTTTTTTATGTCCCTTTCCTTTTCCGTGATAGGTTTCTTTTCGGCCTTCCCTTCTCCGTCATCCGGCTTGGCCATCCTGATCCCGGGCGAGCCCGGGCCGGATAATGGTGACGGCCCTTCCGTAACAGGCGCTCCCGGGTCAGGCCGCATAACAGAGGCCGGGCTGTCCTCCCCTTTTTTCCCATCCTGTTTATTCCAGATATATTCGCTTATACCGAGAGTGATCTCCTCATGATCACGGGTACCGTGTTCCATAAGCGGCCCAATCATATCCGTTATGCCTCCGAGCATGATCCGGTACTCTTCTCCCCTGGTCCTTTCGCTCCTTACCCAGACTTCCCTGAACCTGCTCCTTAAAGCGGGCGAGAGGCCTATTCTGCCCGCGTTCCTGCCTGTCTTGCCCTGCACAGGGTTCATGGTGGCGAAAAGCCTGAAATCAGGGTGTATGTCCAGTTCGACCCTTTTTTCCTGCACAGTGAAAGTCCCCCTGTCAAAATACTCGTTAAGCACCTCGATAACAGATGCCTCAGCCATGTTTATTTCTTCGAGGACTATGGCGTAACCGTATTTCATGGCCTTTACAAGTATTCCCTCTTTAAATACAAATCCTCCGTTCTTTTCGTCGAGCACATAACTGCCGATAAGCGATTCCACTGTCGCGGCTCCCAGTGAAACGCTGATATACTTCCAGTTCAGTTCCCTGGCTATGTCCCCCACCATCTCAGTCTTCCCTCCGCCTGACTGGCCTACGAGAAGGACCGGCCTTGTCCTGTGCTTACTGACAGTCCTCCTGTCAGTTGTCACTTCCTTCCTTACCTCACCATCCCTGAAACCTTTGAGTATCTGCGTCCTTACACTGCCCATGGAAACGAGTTCCGTGAGTTTCTTTATCCTGGATGCCATGGTCTCAGTTTCCGCCGGCTTTTTCCTGACTTTGACGCCTCTGATGATAATGGACGGTTCTTCTTTCATATGCTCAAGTTCATACTGTAGTTTCCCGGGATCCTCAGGTTCCCAGGCAAAGCTGTCCCTGAACAGGGCCTTTACTTTATCGATGTTCTTATCCGTCTCATCCAGGAGCCCGGAGTATTCCGCGTAAGCCTCTTCCAGTAACATGTCCAGCGACGGCCGGGCTTTAGTATCCTCCACTCTCCTTATGTAATCCTCAGCTATTCGCTCCAGGTTCCTTAAAGCGAATTTATAAGAACGCTCGGTATTGAAATAGTCGAACATACCGTTTATGGAATACTCGTCTATTTTTTTCTGCGCTGTAGCGAGTTTTTCCACATCTTTAAGCTCTATGCCGTAGTCCCCGAGCCTGTATTTTTTGTACACGATCTCAGCCATCTCAGCAGGCTCCATGTCCCTTACGTACTGTATCTCGAACCTGTCCATAAACGCCTCGCTCAGCCTGTTCCTGCCGGAATACCTGGACGGGTTAAGGCTGACAATGAGCTGAAAGCCTTTGCCCGGATACACCTTTTTGCCCTGGAACTCGATGTAGCCCAGTGTTATAAGCTGGTATATAAGCGCCATCGTCTCTTCTCCCGCGAGGTTGACCTCGTCAAGGAGTACCACATCGCCCCTTATCATCGCCTCAAAGAAAAGGCCGCGCTTGAACTCGAGGTCTATGCCTTGCGCGCCGTTCATCATAAGGATCGCGAGCCTCCTCAGATCTTCCATCTTATCTTTATCGCCTGCCTCATAAGCTTTCATGTAATACTTCTCGACATACTGCCGGAGTATATCCTCTTCTTTAGACGTAGCCGCGTCCATACCCGCGTATTTTGCCATATCCCGTAAGCTCACATCCATCTTTTCCATGGCCCTTTTCAGCCTGTAGAACTTCTCTTTGCCGGAGATAAGCGCTTCTTTGATGACCTCATAAGCTTTTTCGTCGTCCATCTCAACCTCGACCGGGTGGTACGTTCCGAAGAGGTCGTATTCATCCGTACGCTGGTTCACCTGGATACGCGTAAACCTCTTGCCCTTTATGGCCGCCGCAAGCTCGGCTATAGTGCTCTTACCGCCGGCAGTCTCACCGAGAAGCATGATGGGGTTAAAACTCCTGACACCGGACTTGATGAATGACATGGCGTCTATCAGCCTGGCGACAGCCGTCTTAGACTGTCCGGTAAGCACAAAACGGTCAAAGAGGCCTGCCTCGGCTTTTGCCATCTCATAGCCGTTCTTCTTTATGCTGTAACCATCCTCTCGCCTCTCCCAGGAATACATATCCTGTTCCTCTATCTTGAGTATCTCATCCAGAACCACGCTCCTATCCTCTTTGCTGTTCAGCCTGAGGTAGAATACCCTGTAAAGCGCGCTTTTCACGGCCTGTTCCGCGCTAAAACCCCTCTCAATGATATCCACGGCCATGAGATCGCATATCTTCGTTATATCCCTCAGGCTCGCGAAATATCCCTCGTTCACTTCCTTGCCTATACGCCTTGTCTCGACCGCGGCCGTATATTCCTTATAGCATCTCAGGACCTCGCCGGTTATGTTACTGTCTGCCGCTGAAGCTATACCTCTCAGCCGCATTTTATGTTCTATTATCTCTTTTATCTCCTCATCGGTTTTTTTGTGGTCGACCCAGACTTCGTTGAACCTGCTCCTGAAAGCGGGTGAGAGAAGGTTGCGCCCCGAGTTGCTCCCGGTTACCCCCGCGACAGGGTTCATTGTGGCGAACAGCCTGAAATCAGGGTGGATGTTCACCCTTTCGCCGGTCATGGGGTTGGTAAAGCTGTCCTCATCGAAAAACTCGTTGAGTATCTCTATAAGCCCCGGGTCAGCCATATTTATCTCTTCAAGGACAAGCACGCCGCCATTCGCCATGGCGTCTATGAGTATGCCCTCTTTATAAACGAACTTTTTGGTATCCGGGTCTATACAATAACTGCCTACAAGGCTTTCCAGAGTTATGTTCCCGAGGGAAACACTTATATACCTGTAGTTCAGGTCCCGGGCCAGGTCGCCGATCATTTCGCTTTTTCCCGCTCCGGACTGGCCTACCAGGAGGACCGGGCGCGTTCTGTCGTGGAATCCCTTGGCTATCTGGTACTGGACGAGGTTGGTAGACGGGCTTTTTACGAGCGGCTCTATCACAGGCTTTTCTTTTGAAGGGTTCTCAGGGGTTTTAAGTTCTATGGAGCCGATACGAAGCCCTGTAGCGGTCTTCACATGGCAAAAGTCCGGGACAGCCATGTCTTTATTAAAATATTTCTTGTCTTTAAAAAGCGAATGAAGAACCTCTATGTTGCCCTTATCCCTGCCGAGTATCCCGGAATAAGTTATGAAAGCTTCTCTTATGAGGATCTCCCCGGGAGGAGAAGGGTCTCCCATGCTCACAAGTTCGCGCATGTCTTTTATTACCCTTTCCACATCCCTTAAAGTGAACATATAACCGCCCTGCGGAGACGAGTTGATACCTTTGAACTTATTATCCTTAAGCATACCGTTAAGTTCTTCCTGCATCAGGCACAGCTTAGTGACAAGGTCTTTTATGGCCTTCTCGCCTATGGAATATTTATCTACCGCTACCGCGGCCATATCCTGGGGGGACATGGCCTTCACGTGCAGGATCTCGAACCTGTTGAGAAAAGCCTCACTGAGCACGTTCCTTCCTGAATAACCCGCGGGATTGGCGGTCGCTATCAATCTAAACCCTTTTGCCGGGAATATCCTGGCTATCTCTCCTTTTTCTCTGTCATAGTATTCCACGTATCCCATGGTAAGGAGCTGGTAGAGTATGCCCAGCACTTCCTCGTCCGCGAGGTTTATCTCGTCGAGGACCACGAGGTCGCCTCTTTTCATCGCCTTGAGCAAGCGTCCCTCTTTGAACTCAAGCTCAACGTTCATTATCCCGTTCTGCAGAAGGTATCCCATGTTTACTACGCGCTTCACGGCTTCTTCCTTATCCCGCGCGTCGTCTTCCGTCTCCGCGTCCCGGAAAGCGCTTCTGATACAACGGTTCATCTCTGCCATGGCTGTCCTGATCTCGCCGGAAAACGTCACGCGTTTCTTCGGCAGATCCATAGCGAGTTCGTCAGCCCTTGTAAGCGTTCCCTTTTTCAGATATTTCAGCGCTTTCGTTATTTTTACCCATTCTCCCCTTTTCATGGTCTCAGTGAGCATCATGTACGCGTCGTCAAATCCCATTTTAACCTCTCTCGGCTCATAGCTTCCGAAAAGGTCATATTCATCTGTCCTCTCAGTGAACTGTATACGGCTGTAACTCTGGCCCAGCAGGTTCTCGGCTATATAACGGCATATTTTACTTTTACCTGTACCTGTCTCGCCCATGAGCATTACGGGGCTGAACTTCCACTCGCCGGAAGAGTTCTCTCCACGGTTAAGGGCGTGCAGGATGTCCAGCAAATTGCCTTCGGTCCTTTTATCTTCCACCATGGCTGACTTCGCGAGTTTTTCCTCTACCGCCTCGCGAACGTCGTCATTACTCACGCCGGGGCGTCCTGACGAGGCCAGATCTTCCCTGACACGCGCCTCAAAGGATGTTGTTATTCCCGCTTTTTTCAGGATTTCTATCAGGCGCGCCCTCATAGCGGGTTTCTCCCTGTACTCTTTTATCCCGGCTTCTTTCAGTATTTTCTCAAATTTCCTGAGGAAGTTTTCCCTGTCGATACGCCGGCCATAGACCCTGCGCGCCGCCAGGGAAAGCGCCTCCTCCGCGGCGAGGCCCATATCCCTGACATATATTCCTGTTATGCCCGTGATACGGCCCAGATCCCTGAGGCTCGTGTAATATGCCCTGTCTATACCCGGGGTTATTTCTTTCTTATAGCCTGAGTACAGTTTCCATATCTTTTCCGTTATTTTCTCGACCGGCATCTTCACGCCCGGCGCCTTCAGCCTGTCCGTTATTATGGCCTTTATTTCCGCCTCTGTCTTTTCATGCGGGACCCACACTTCCCTGAACCTGTTCCGGAGTGCCGGGGACAGGGCTTTCCTGCCCTCGTTAGTACCCATGGTCCCTTCTATGGGGTTCATTGTCGCGAACAGCCTGAAATCCTCATGCACTCTTACCTCTTTCAGGGTGAACGGGTTTATGAAAGTTCCCTCGTCAAAATACTCGTTCAGTATCTCGAGTATCCCTGACTTAGCCATGTTCAATTCCTCGAGCACCAGCACACTGCCTTCAGTCATAGCCTTTATAAGGATTCCCGGCCGGTATTTGAACCTTTTTTCCTTTTTGTCATATTCCATGGTACCCACAAGGCTCTCGAGAGTAGCGTCACCGAGCGATACGCTGGTATATTTCCCGCCCACGCGCTTTACCGCGTCGGCTATAAGACCGCTTTTTCCTCCGCCTGACTGCCCGACAAAAAGCAGGGGCTGGGTCATCCATCTGCCGTTCTTTTTTTCCGAGGCGCGCAGGTTCTTCATCACCGCTATCTGGGCGTATCTCGAGGAATTGACCTCAACCAGTTCATCGCAAGGCACATCCTCCACGGGAGTCCTGCCTTTGGTCGTGATGCCGTCTATCCTCAGGTCACGCGAATGCCTGTCATAATGATAGTCCACGTCGAGAAAACGTTTTGTTATAAGAGCGTCGAAATCCCGGTCACTGATATCCCAGACATTCCTCACCGCGTCCCTTATCAGCGCGTAATCCGGGTGGGACGTAAACTTGTCCCGGTCAAATACGTCATAGCGCAGGAGCACACCGCTGTATTCGAGGAAAGCTTCCTCGAGCCAGGTATTTTCCGATACTTCGAGGCCTTGTTTCTTCCTTTCGGCTATATCGTCCACTATCCTGAAGAGATTCCTTATAGTGAAGACATAGTTCCTGTCGTTGTTCATTCTGGAGAACCTCCCCGCTTCAATGAGGTTGTTCAGGTTGCTCCCGAGTACGGCAAGACTTTTGAATGCCCGGCGCGATATCCCGAGATCTTTTTCCAGGTCAAGCCCCTTTTCCGACAACTGCTGTTCGACTATCTCTACAAGCTCTTCCGGTGTCATGTCGTCTACGTTTATTATCTCGAACCTGTTCATGAACGCCTCGCTCATCCTGTTCCGGCCGGCGTAGCTCGACGGGTTCGCGGTCGCGACTATCCTGGGCCTGCCCCCGTTCTCCGGTTTTATCTCTTTACCGTTATATTCCAGGTAACCCATGGTGAGCATCTGGTAGATCACGCCTATCATCTCCTCGTTCGCGAGGTTCACCTCGTCCAGAAGTATCAGATGGCTTTTTCTGTAAGCCTTAAGGAACCTGCCTTCCACAAACCTCAGGCCTATTTCATGGTCCATCAGGGCCGCGAGGCTTTTAGCGAGCCTTATCCGGGAGAGCGCCCTGTCCTCGTCAGGGGTCAGTGTTTTAGTCTCCCGCGCTGTGGACTCAAGTTCTTCTTCCATTCCAAGCGACATTCGGGCTTCCCGGATAAGAGCCGTTATCTCCCATGTCAGGGCTTTACCTGTTATCTCCTGTTTTTTATCGGCTTTTTCCTTCCCTGAAAGCGCGAGATACTTTTCCATGTCGTCCTTTATGCCGAGCTCTTTTTTCCTGTCATCTTTCGCGTCCATGAGATCCCGGAAATACCTTCCGCCGTCATTATGCCTCATCCTGCTGAGCGCGTCGGCAAGCTTAGAGTATTCGCCGTTCTTCACGGCTTCCTCAAGGCGCTCCAGAGCGCGGGAGAGGCTCATGTCCACCTCATACGGCTGGTAACTGCCAAAGAGCTCGAATTCATCCGTCCTTTCCGTGATCTGTATCCTTGTGTACCCCGCGCCGAATATCTTCGCGGCAAGCCTTGCTATGGTGCTCTTCCCGCCTGACGTCACGCCGAACAGCATCACAGGGTTAAGCAGTTTTTCCTTTGTATTCATGACAAGCGCCCGCATGAGCCTTCCAAGGTTCCTTTTCGTGCTTGAATTGAGTACTTCGGAAGAGTCAAGCCCCGTGAACTCTTCCCCAGGCACTATTTCCGCCGCGAGTTCTTTTCTGTCAGACTCTATTATGCCGCCGTCAATGCTTACTTTAGGCGCGGGCTGTTCCAGAATACGTACGAGTTTCGAGCCTTTTTCGGCCCCCTCGAATATATAGTTGTGATCCAGATCCTCGTTCCTGCGTAAAAGCCCGTGCAGTCTCATGAGGTTTTTCACTTCTTCCCGGTCCCTGTCCGTGAGCCGGTTGTAATACCTCCTCTCGACAGCGCGGCGCGCCGCGGTATGAAGCGAGTTTCCCGCGGCGTATTCCGCGCTTATGATCGCGAGAGCCCTGTTAAGGTCTCTCAGGCTTATGTAGCATGTCTCGTTGTTTACCTTGCCTATCGTGCCTTTATTGACGTACCTCTCGTAATCGTAATGGAAATTGACTATGCATATGAAGGTCTTGAGCACGGATACCAGGGAATTAAGCCTGCTCATATCCTTTCCGGTTTCCCCGTAAAACCTTTTTACTATCTCGTCAATAAGCGCGCCTGTCCCGTCCTTTGCAACGGCCGAGAGCCGCGCGACAAGCTTGAGGAGCTCGATCTCTTCCATCGAGTGTTCCCTGATGTTATATTTCATTCTTATATCATCGAACTTTATATCGTTGAACCCGTCTATGCCGGTGTTCGATATGATCACGCCGATGAGCTTGAACCTGTTTATGTCCCTGTTCACGAGGTATGAACACTTCCCTGTCATGAGGCTTACCTGCTCGTTTATCTGCTTTTTCGCGCCCATGGCTATATCCGCCAAAGCGTCAATAAGCTGAGCGTTGGTCACATCCTGCACCTTCCGGCCGCTTTCGTCGTACTCGAAATACGCCTTTATCTCGCCGAGGCGTCCAAGGAGCGCCCGGGTTTCTTTGACACCGGCCGGAGCGGCGAATATCCTGAAGATATTTTTCATTACCTCCATATCACCTTCAGTCAGATGAAAATTATCTCCAAGGATGTCCACGAAAAATGTCCTGAAAAGCCGTTTCATGAGGTCCTGCGGCACCATCTCTCCCATCTCTCTGAGTATCCTGACCCTTGAAGCGTCAAGCCCTTCCCTGACGCCCTTGATCCTGACATTCTGTTCCCATTCGGCTACGGTCGTATAGAAGTCCGGGTATACCCTCTCCATCCTTTCTATGAGGTCCCTGTTACCGCCTGTGAGAACGAAATTTATAAAAATATCCAGGAGGTGCCCGTTCTTGATACTGCGCCCTATTTTTCCCACATCGTCTGATGCCACGCACTTAAAGTACTCCAGGAGCTGTTCGTCCCCGCTCCCGAGGCCGGGTATATTCTCAGGCATCATCCTGTAAAGATAGAACAGGTTCATATAGAGCTGGTTGTTCTCCAGAAGCGCGGAAAAGATAAAAAAGAAAAGCTTCCCTCCCGCTTTCCTCAGGCATGGCAGTTCCCCTGGCCTGCTGTCATGTTCATCTATCATCTTCCACATCATCTCGAGCTTTACTCCCGCGAGAAATGCCCGTATTTTTTCTTCAGGCATACTGCCATGGCTGTTTATAAAATCAGCCTCCGCGCGAATCGCGTCAGCGTATCCCGGCTCGCTGAAGAAAACATATTTTTTCTTAAGTTCATAAAGTTTCACGCGGTCTATACCGCTCATGTCAGGGCTGTTCAACATTACCTCCGCGAATCCCCCGCGTTCCGGCCTTTTCATAAAACGTTCATAATTGTCATCTATGACTTTCCTTAGAACACGGCCCAGCCTGCCTTTCGCGGTCTTGTAGCCGTTCTTCCTGTCCCTCAATACACCGTCCTTGTCCGTGACATAATCGAACTCCTGATCAGCGTAATTACCGGGATATTTTTTCTGCTGGGCCACGATCGTCACGGCATGGCTTCCGGCGTCTTCCGTATTGCAGTTGATTTCATGGTATATAAGCTCTTCCATAAGGCCGGGCGCCTCATTCCCGAGCGCCGCGACAACCTCACGGGCGATATATATCACATCCTTATCCCGCGTACCCAGTACATATGACTCCGTACCAAGCACAACAGCCGGCACCACAAATACCTTCCGCCCATTAAGGAGCTCAGCGTATTTTCCCTCGATAGATACGTCCCTCAAGTCCCGGTATACACCGTCAGCTATGTTCTTTTTAAAAAGGCCTATTGCTTCCTTTCCCCGGGCGATAAACCCGTCTTCCACATCAGATCCATCCGGAACGCGGCCGATGTTTTCCCTGCCTGTCAACTTATCCCGGCCCAGCGTTTTATCACCTGCCGCGGAGGAAAAGTCATAGCCGGATAGCCCTGCCTTTTCCCCTCCCCTTTCCTCGGACGCTATTTCATTAAGATAGTTTATAAGTTCCTGTCCGGCATACAGACGCGCTCCTGAAACCAGTTCTTCCCTGAACACATCTCTGTACTGGACCGGGGTGCCGGATATCTTTTTTACCACTCCTGCCATGGCAGACACCAACTCACCTTCATATCCCGCGGCTTTTCCCGCCAGCATATTCAGGTCATAGATACACCTGTCCCGTTCTTTTTTCCACAGAAAGGTCAGTGTTTGACAGTGCTCGCTCCCGGCTAAAGCGCACGCGCCGAGGATAACGGCTATTGTGGAGGCCCGCGCTTCGCTGTTCTTCATGCATTCCGCTGTAAATTCCCACGCGTCCGACGTGCCTCCGAGTATCCTGAAAACAGCCCTTCCGTCCGTACCGCATGAAGCCATGATCCTGAGTGCTTCGAGAAATTTTTCCACAGCATCCGCGTTTTCCAAAAGCGGCTCGTTCCCGTTTCTTAAAGTTTTTATAAAACGGCTTATAGCTTCCAGAATATATCCCCTATAGGCCCATACCTTTTGCCTGAAATTATCCGCGAAAACACGGATGATGCCATAAACCATATCATCAGTTTTCGTATCAATCCCGTCCCTTTTCTGATTCGCAAGAAAGGAATTCATGTAAAATATGGGATCTTCCGTGAATAACTCCCGGAACGGCAGTACACCTTTTATCAGGCATCCCCACATATCAACGCTTATCTTCGACGAGGCCAGAGCAACATTTCGGAACAGGGTTTCCAGGCTGTCAACGCTTTTCCCTCCCCCCACTATGCCCGGGACAAAGAGAGCGCACATCTCAACAGGGTCATCGCCTTCTCCCAGTTCCGCGAGTGTTTTTCTGAAGCTCTCTTTCAGAGATATTATGCTGTCTGCCGCCCTCCGGACCGTATCCCCGAAAGGCCCATCTCCTTCAAATAGCGGTTCGAGCGCGGCAAAACACTTCATGAGCATTTCCATTTCACGCGCGCTTTTGCTTTCAAGCCCTTCAAATAAGGCTTTCAGCACTTTTTTCTTCAGGAATACTTTATTCTCGCCGAAATAAAGCGTTATAATGTCCCATATCCCGTCCCCTTTATAAAGGCGCCTGTACACCTCCGCCGCATCCCCGGCAGAGCCGAAGTCATTACAGTGTATGAGATAAAGGTCGTCGATAGCCTTCCTTATGAACATACCGAGCTTCCCTTTATATATTTTTCGGGTGGCCCGGTCTATTACGGCCGGAACCTTACGTCCTTCGATTTCTATTTCCGTGTCATCGGTCTCAGCGGCGCGGTAATGCCCTGAAAACCTTTCATGCTTCTGCTGTTCGAGTATGACAAGCTTATGCCTCTCCTTTCTCGGGCTCTCTTTTATCTCATGCCACAGGTATTCCTCGAGGAGAGCGTCAGGAAGTGTCCTCACAAGTTCTTCCGCGAGATATACCCGTTTTCTGCCGCAGTCTTTATGCCCCATGATAAAATCGTCAGGCCCCCTGACTATCCCGGGTACGACAAAAACATCATATCCTTCATACAGTGCTTTAAGTTCCTCCGAGCCGGAGATAAACTCCTTTACTTTTTTCACAAGAACGGGCTTATTGTTGTTTGATGTACCGGCCCCTGCGCTATCTATATATAATTTCCTGAACTCCTCCTTTGCCTCCGTGCCCTGGGATATAGAACCGTCGATACCCTTGAGCGAATATTTTTCCAGCCTGTCAGCCTCAGGTTTTTCCAGCTCAAGAGCTATGTCCCTGAGGGCTTTTACAAGATACCCGCCTTCCAGTATCCTCGAAACGGTTACTATCTCCTCCCGGGTATTACGGGCGGTTTCATCACTTATATCTTTCATTTCCACGGCTAAGGAGATATTTTTAATAGCGTCGGCTATCTCTTTCTCAAGTCCGGGCGCCTTATCCGCGAAGCTTGCGAGGACAACGGCGCAATAGTAATCTCCCTGCCATATTTTATCCCTGATATTATTGAAAATTTCCATAAGGAATTTCCCGCCGTGCAGAATATGATATTTCGCGATATTTTTCATGCCTTCCCGGGTTATACCTTCGCATAATGATATTTCATCTATCGTCGCGGCCAGTTCCAGGGCATCGGGGACATCCACCCCGAAAAAGTCCACTAACGCTTCGGCGCCCAGGGATCCATCTTTCCTGATCTCATCCAGCAAAAGCATGACATTGTCAGAAAGCCGCGTTTTACCCGGATCAGTCCCCTGCGCGCGTTCTCTTTCGATAACCGCTTTCGCGAAATACCCGAAAGACTCGAACAATCTATCCTGGAAGAGGCTATTCCAGCCATGGCAGGAAACAAAACTCCCATCAGATTGCGTCCCTTCTTTCTGCCCGCCCCAACCATTGATATACCATGCATTGTATTCACCCGCCGGGAAAGTCCCCTCGTATTGCCCCCATTCTTCCTGCACCCGCATACCGTCCATAAGCGCCTCAAAGTACTTAAGATATTCCCTGAATTCCCCGAGATTGAAAGACGAGATACCTGTTGCCAAATATTTCACCGGACTGTTACGGAAACATGACAATACTTTGTATTTATTCCACTGCCCTGTCTTACGCGCGATTCTGAGTAAAAACTTCAGCAGTTCTATTTCTTTTTTCTTATGCTCTTCATTTCCCGGCTGAGACAGGTAAACCTCTGAAAACGCGTCCCTTATGTAATCTTCCGTATCACGTCCTATAAGCTGCCCACTGTCAAGTACGCTAAGAATTTGCCTCGCTATAGCGTAAGCAACATTATCTTCCCTCAGCAATTTGTTTAACTGTATAAATATTTTTT
>JBDRAX010000088.1:0-2712 GCA_043823375.1 Candidatus Omnitrophota bacterium
ATATTCCCCAAGTTTTGAAATAACTACAAGCTTATCTTTTTTATTCGCCCGGGATAACGCTTCTTTCAAAGCGTTAACAACTTTCACGTTATAATTATCTTCATCCTTTCCGGTTATCAGCAACATCGGTTTTTTCAGAGAAACAGTAGTCTCAAATATCTTACGGTCTATATATTCTCTGTATTCCGAAAGAGATATCTGCATGCCCATAAAAAACCGGAATGTCTCTTCGGACTGCCTGATGGTTTCAAGGTTTTTCATGATTTCGGCAGTTACCATGTCCATGTAATTATCGTCAAACATCCCTAAGTGCTTATCTTTCAAAAGCGCTTTCATGACTTCTTTCTTTTCACGTGCATTCAGAATATTTTTTTCAAAGCTGAAAGGCAGCCCTAAAAGGATACACGAACTTACCGAATCGGAAACAGCTGCCGCCTTCATTGAAAAATACCCACCGCCCTTATACCCCAGAAGTGTAATAGCGTCTTTACGGATATGAGGATCCTGCCGCAAAAAAGAGATCGCCGCGAGCACATTATTAACCCGTCTCTGCTCCCCCAGATCCGCGTAAGCACCCTGGCTTTTACCCTGCCCCGGCTTATCGAACATTAATACCGCAAACCCCAGAGAGGACAACTCCGTACCAAGAGAGTTCAACAATACATGCTCTCCATTGGTCATAGGGCCGTCATCAGGAATAAGGATAATAGCAGGCATATTCTCCGCTTCTCCGGGGATCCATATCCTGCCCGAAAGCAGCAGGTTGCCATTTTCAAAAAACACATCCTTGCTGCCTTTGACATCATAAATGTTCGAAAGATGCGATTTAACAGGCGTTTTTTCCCTGTTGAGAAAATCTCCCAGAGAACAAGCCTCCCCTTCCTGAATACTCTGCGCAACAGATCTTTTAAATTTAAAAAACGATTTTATCTTTTCTACTGCCGGAAGTATCCTTTTAGAAGGGCCTTCCAGATATTTCGTAAGGATGTAGCGGATCCCCTCGCCCGGTATTTCAAGCAGTAAAACTTTGTGGAAGTTATCGGAGACATATACGATCGCCTCGGGTATCCCGCCTGACCGGACTATATAACTTTCGGCTTCAACTTTGTTCCCCATCACTGTTATATATTCTTCCCTGTTATACCGGATTTCAATCTTATCCCGCATTATCGGAACAGCTTCATCCACTGGTATCATAACCTCGAAAAACTGAGTTCCTTTATGCCAGTAATTATACTTTTCCATAAGCGGCATATACAACATGACGTCATCCGGCGAAAAGACCATAGTCTTCCTGCCCGTGGGGAAATCCTTTAAAATGATCTGTTTCGGCGGGTTAAAATATATATAGTTGCAGTTTTCCCCATTCTGCAAAAGAAAGGTTATTACCTTCTGCCCCTTGCTGCCCATAGACTCTCTGACAAACTTCCCGGGAGTCATGATATTTTTATCAATATATAATCTTTCACTTTCGGCCGGATAGCCGAGTGAAAACGGATATTCCGCGTAACTCTTATATACGATCTTGTTTTCCGTATTATATCTATCGACTTTCACGCTTCCATATACCCTGTCCCCGACCGACAACTCATACTCGAAACTTCTGTGTACAAAAGAATCGATCATCAGAAATGCCAACGCGACGGACACTATACTGAAAAACATAAAAATAAATACCGCGATAACAAGTTTTTTCATAATAGGCTTAACCCGGTAATAGCGTAGACTATTTTTACATTATCCGCCGAGTCGTTTTTGGCGAATTTATTTTTATTCAAAAGCTGTTCTATCAGTTCTTTCGGACAATTCGCGAGCCTGTGCCGGAAAGAAACGCCTTCCCCTGGCAAAAGGATGTTTTTCGTATTCTGTATGATCGGCGCTAAAGTAGTACTCCCGAAATATTGTTCCCCAAGCGGACAAAATCTGTCTTTATAAAGAACCATTCCATCCGGCCGGACAAAAGATACTTCCATCAGAATGAACGTAATCGTTTTAGCCGTATTATTCCGCAAACTGCCTGTAAGAAGCGGCAATCCTGAATAAAACTCGTCCTGCCCCGTCTCGACCGTTACATTTGTGATCAATATCTCTTTTCGAAAGATTTCCGCGGTTAATTTGTAAATGGAATTTTTATATTTCAACACGAAACTGTCCTTAGTCCATTGCGTATAAAGTATATACCCGGCTAAAGTCGACAATAAGACGAGTAATATAATCGATGAAGAAAAAACAATTACCGCTATATGTTTCTTTTTTATAAACACTATTTTATCACCCTTAACTGCATTTGCTAAAAAAGCGGCTTAGACATGATATAAACGGAATGCGCTTTATTCCCGGCCCCTTGCGTCCTGCCTGTATTTCTCACGCGCCCTGCAAAAAAAATCCACTATTTCTTTTGAAGCGTAGTCCGGATATGTCCACGGCCATGGTTTAAATGCGCCGTCATTGAAATATAAAGTACATTCCGCAAAAATACGGCTGCCGATATAAATCCTGTGGGAATAATCTTTCGTGGTCAAAAGCACAACTTTTGCCTCGGTAATATATCCCGGATCAATGTTAACCGTTCTTCTACCCGCTACGCTTGTTTTTTCTTCGATAGCGTTAGAAGTTTTTTTTATTTCGCATATATTTTCAAGACTCACAAGCCGCTCAAAACAAACAAGCTTACGAAGTAAAGGACTGCCGAATTCCTGCTTATAATAATTC
>JBDRAX010000089.1:0-7529 GCA_043823375.1 Candidatus Omnitrophota bacterium
ACGCCATGGTCATAAATGTAGTGACCCCCGCGATTATCTCGGTCCTTACATCCGTACCGTTCTCTTTTAATTTGAAAATTTTTTCGACCATAGCATATAGAATAATGTCTTTTCCCGTAAAATCAAGCCCGGCGGCAAACAGACGTCTCATTATCACGGTATACATATTCCTCGTCCGTTTCTTAAGAGGTTTGATTCCCGCAAAAGCAAAGAGCAGGAAATTATCGTTGACGCGATAGAAAAAATAAAAAAATACCTTGAAACAAACAAAGCCCCGTACGGATTGCGGATAAAAAAACTGTCGAAAAAAATTTACGAAGGAAGAATTAATATGCATCTCCGTATCGCATATTTTCAGGAAAAAGATGTGGTAAAGTCTCATGCGCTCTATCGCTTTTATCTGCTCTGAGAAATTCCAATCCGCACTTACGCGGCTATTAAAAAGTTTTTTACAAACTCGTATTCTTTCTTTATATCCTCTATCAGTTTCACTACTCTTCCCAGGTATGTGTTCACCCACTCTCTTTTCCGACAGGATTATCTTCTTACAACTGAGAACCCCGGAGGCGTACTTGACAATACGCTGAGGAGTCCGATGGAGTATAACGCAATTGCCGTATGTAGTTACGGTTTCGCGGTAGACAGTTTTTGAGAAATGCGGGCCAGATTAAGCGTTTACCGCGAACAGATGCGGATATTACGCATATATCCAGAATTCTTTAACTCTGAGATAGTCTATTCTTAACTGGTTAACAAGATTAATTGCTCTGTGGTCAGATAAAAAATACTCGATCCTTTCCCGTATATCTTTTAATAATGTAGTAGCATTATCCTCATTTGTATCTACGCGGTTTATAAATTTGATCATTTCGGTCCTATCCAAAGCCATATTGTTGTCTATCATTTTCCAGAGGAGCCGCTTTACTATAAGATTTCCGGCTTTGCCTTCTTCCAAAAGCCTGGCAAGAATAGCTATCATTAGCGCTTTTGATTGCTCAAAAGTTTTGTGTGCTGTTGAAAGATATTCTGCGGGAAACTTCATATGCAGAACCCTCACATTACAAAAAGCAGATACATTACAGTCTTCTTTTAAAAAATTTTCCAGGAAATCTTTAGAGGAATCGTCAACAATAAATAACCGTTTTATTTTATCCGGTTTTGATGGCAGCATATTTTTCAGGTTATTACTGTCATAGTCCCGAATGATGATATTTCTTTCTTTCAACATACGTATGTCGTTTTTGACCTGTTCGGTTAACGAGATAGACGCGGATATATAAATTTCTTTGACTTCTTTATCAAGGACTTCTTTATCGATCAATTCGGCCAGTTTAAAAATATCTTTTGCTTCTTGCCTTTCAATATCATTCTCCAGGCCGAGATCTCCACCCTCTGAAGTTTCTTCATAAAATTTATCGATTTGAGGAGGTATTTTTCCAATATCAGTTCTCTGAGAATACAGCGTTTCCGCCATATACAAAATATTATCTACTCTGCTATCTTCCTGTAAAATCAGGTCTCTCGCTGTTTTCAAATCATCAGGCAGTTTATTATAGTTATCTAATTCCCGGATTTCTTCATTAGATAGTTTTTTAGCATCTTCCCGGATTCTCCAATATTCAGCCTTAAGATCCGGATGCGTGTCTGTATCCGTAATAACTCTAAACGCATCTTTTAATACAAGTAAATGATCTTGAGGAATTCCAAACTTATCCATCCATTTTTCACGTGTGTCCTGCGGCAGTTCATCAGGTTCCTTGTTCCTGGCGTAAAGTGGTTTGAATCTATTTAAACCATTTTCAATAACATCAGCGGCTACTTGTATGGAAGTCAAAATGAGAACATCCAGTTTTTCTTCATCAGTCCAATTCAGGCCTTTCAGATAATCATCAAGTTCCTGTCTATGATGATGAAAAAGGATCGCAGTCTCCGCTATTTTATTCGGATAAAACCCCTGCTCCGCTAAAACATGAAGAGCGTTTGGCCCCTGGAAATAATCCAGGGCAAACTCAATTTCTTCCCGGGAATAATACCCGGGCTTTTTCTGGAAAAAAAGTTTTCTCAAACTGTCATACCTTTCTTCATCCCTTGAAACATGCCCCTCAATAACAACCCCTTTCTCCGTTAAACTCGCGCGAGCTTCTTCTCTTTTATTCTTAGGCATCGCTTTCGGAGCGGCAATATCGTGATATCGATTTACAAAATAAAGATTTCGCAAAAATTCTTCAGAATTAAGCCTTTTTTCCCATTTTTCTAACTTCATTGTATTCAAACAGCTATCAGAAAAGCCGCTTTTTCTCTTTAGACCTTCCACTAAAAACTCAGCGATCATTTTAACTCGTTTATTATGCTCTGCAGCATACTGAGCACAAAATACCGGATTCTCATCACTCGAATTAAACGCAAGATGTGGAACAAGATTTCCACGAATATCCACATCCGCATAACCAAAGTTAGATACGAAAAATGTAGTTATTAAGAACAAAGCTATAATCGATATATATGTTTTTTGTACTTTATGCATTTTGTTAGTATATCACAAACTAACAATTCTGTCCACATACATGTTGGCGACAATTTGACCGGATCGGCTCACATTAAATATTTGTGCTCCTCTGACATGTGCCACTTTTTTTATTCATCCCATTTACTACCAAGCCTTTATACATATACTTCATATCACGCGGTCGATGGTTCTGCCGCACATGTATCCGTTCTTCAAATATCCTTGACATCTTTGTCTCCCCATAATATAAATATTATGTTCATTGTGATCCATATGTTTCCGCGGAACGTACAGCCACGACCAGACTGGAGTTTAAAATGCCTGTGGTGATCAGTAAATTTTTTCGGACGTTTCTATCTATCGCGTGCTGTCTATCGCTTATTTATGTTGAAAACCCTGCCGAAGCCTCGCGATCCGAGCCGGCCAGAATAGGCGTCTGGGTATCGGTTTTCTCTCCCGAAAACGTGCTTTTCTCTAAAAAAAACGCGGATAAGCTTATCGATAACTGCGCCGCGTGCGGTATTACGGATATTTACCTTCAGGTTTACAGGTCCGATACCGCTTATTACAATTCCGCTCTTACGGACCATGCCCCTTATGATAAGATGCTTTCCGAAGCCGGCGAAGACATGGTCAAGTACATCATAAAAAAAGCTGAAACCGCCGGCATTAAGGTTCATGCCTGGCTTAATCTTTTAAGCATAGCGCAGAATGAAAACGCCAATATCATTAAAAAATTCGGTAAAGGCGTTCTGACAACTGACCAGTACGGCAATTTCTCAATGGACAAGAATAAGTCCAGAGAGCTGAACAAACATTTTGTGCTCGAGAACCAGCTTTTTCTTGAACCGGGCGATATCCGCGTGAAAAACTATTTAACCGGCATAACGGCGGAACTCCTGGAAAAATACCCGGGCCTCGCGGGGCTTCACCTCGACTATATACGTTATCCGGCCGCCGTACCGTTCATACCGGGCTCGAAATTCGCTTCGCACGGCCTGTGTTACGGGTATACCCCGGATAACATCAGGAATTTCGGGGCGTTTACGGGGCTTGACCCCAGAAGCATGAAACAGTCGCCGGAAAACTTCTGGCTCTGGGACGAATGGAAAAGGGATCAGGTCACATCCCTGATAAGAAGCATTTCGGACCGGTCGAGGGCTCTCTCGCCCGGGATCATCATATCCTGCACAGTCATGCCTTATATCGACAGGACATATCTTGTGACTTTCCAGGACTGGATCGAATGGCTCAAAGAAGGTATAGCGGATTATATAGTGGCCATGAATTATACCGATGACACGAAACTGATGAAAATGAACACCTATTCCCTGTTTATCCCGCCTTTCAGGAAAAAAGTTTTTATCGGACTGGGCGCGTATCTTCTTAAAAATAAACCGAGAGTATTTAAATCCCAGCTGGAGTTTCTCAAGAAAGTATCGCCGGGGGGGATCGTGATCTTCTCTTATGATGAACTCGCGGACAACCCGGAATACCTGGATTATGTGCGGGAGCTGAAATGACCCGGGGTTATACCCGGCCCGCCCTTATAACGTCCACAGATCGGGCCCGGCGGCTTTACGCAGACGGTTCATGACTGCAAGCCCTAAACCGTTTTCGGATATGCCTTCGGCAATAACCAGATCGACTTCTTCAGAATCGAATTCCCGAAGGATCTCGAAAAGCCTCGCCGCGCAGGTCCTGCCGTCATTTCCGGAACCGATCACCTTGACATTGTATCCCCTGTAACTGTCAACGTGCTCCTGTTTGGCCATAATACCCAATTTGCGGGCCTGGCCTTTACTCTGGGATATGATCTCAAGAACCTTGTCGAGCTGTCCGGGAGAATCTTCAATAAGTATCACTCTTGCCCTGGGAGAATAGTGCTGGGGATATTTCCCGGGACATCTTTCCGGATGGCCTGAAGTAAGGGACAGGTCTATATCCGGAATAATTTCGCGTAATTCTTCTATGCTTATTCCCCCGGGCCGGAGCACTATGACTTTACCGTCAACAACCTCGACAACAGTTGATTCTATGCCGATCTCCGTTTTTCCCCCGTCAAGCACTATGTCGATTTTCCCTTCAAGGTCGTCTACAACGTGCTGAGCGTTCGTGGGTGAGGGCCTGCCGAAAATATTCGCCGAAGGAGCGGCGATCGGAACACCCGCGACGTCGATAAATTTTCTGGCAATAGCGTTTGAAGGCATCCTGACAGCGACTGTCTCAAGCCCTGTAGTTACCAGGTCAGGCACAATATCCTTTTTTTTCAGTACGACCGTCAACGGCCCCGGCCAGAAACGGTTTACGAGTTTTTCAAGCTCAGCAGGCACGTTCTCGGCCAGTTTATATAAATCCTCCATCTCCGCGATATGCACGATAAGAGGGTCGTCCAGCGGGCGCTGTTTCGCCTCGAATATACCCGTTACAGCTTTCGGGTCAAGGGCGTTAGCTCCGAGCCCGTACACAGTCTCCGTAGGGAACGCGACCAGGCCCCTGTTATGTATCACCTCGGACGCCTGTTTCAGAAGATCAATATTGATATTGGTCGGATCGATCTTAATAATTTTCGGTTTCATAGATATATCCCGCCTTTAGGTTTAAAAAATTTTCCTGCCCGTTAAGATCTTATACGCGTCGAGATACTTTTCTCTTGTTTTCTCCACGATATACCCGGGAAGCTCCGGCCCCGGAGGTGTCTTATCCCAGTCCAGCCCTTCAAGATAGTCCCTTACGAATTGTTTATCGAAACTTTTCTGGGGCTTACCCGGCGCGTACTCGTCCCTGGGCCAGAAGCGCGAAGAGTCGGGAGTGAGTACCTCATCCATAATTATGATCTTATCGCCGACTTTACCGAATTCGAATTTAGTATCAGCTATGATTATTCCCTTTGTTTCCGCGTATTCACTCGCTTTTTTATAAACAGCCACGCTTTTTTCTTTCAGAAAATTAAAAACATCCTCTCCTACCTGTTCCTTCATCTCATCCTGCGAAATATTGATATCATGCCCGGCCTCGGCTTTAGTCGAAGGTGTAAATACAGGTTCTGGCAGTTTATCCGACAGTTTAAGGCCCTCAGGCAGAGTTATGCCCGAGACTTTCCCTTCTCTCTGGTAATCTTTCCATCCTGACCCGGATATATACCCCCTGACTATACACTCTACCATTATCGGCTTCGCCTTTTTTACCAGCATGGCTCTTCCCGAAAGAACACCGCGGTATTTTTCAAGCGCGGGTTCAAGTTTTATCATTTCATCAATATCCACAGTGATCATATGGTTATCCACGATACCGCTTATGTAATCAAACCAGAAAACGGAGATCATGTTAAGTATTTTACCCTTGTCAGGGATACCGTTCGCCATTATCACGTCAAACGCTGAGATCCTGTCGGTAGCGACAAAAAGAAGCTTATCCCCGAGGTCATAAACATTCCTCACCTTGCCTTCCCTGAAAAGCGGAAGTTCTTTTATATCAAGCGATAGTAAAGTCGTGTCCATTATCTTCCTCCCTCGAAATACCGCTGTTATTTTCCGTTCATAAAAACCGACGGCGACACATACTCGCCATACTTTTCCCTGCATTCTTCAAGGCGCTTTTTCTGTTCATCCAGCGCCTGGAGAAGAATATGCGGGGTATCAAAAACCTTGGTATGGTAAATATTCTTTATTCTTTCGATCTTTGCCAAGTTTTCGGGGATCCTTAGCTTAAACTGTTCTTCGTACTTTTCTTTTGTATATTCTTTATCAAGGACTTTCCTGAACAAAGCCGCGAGATCCTCATATTCCGGGATGTAGCCTGTGGGCGTCCTGACAGCTTCAGCCTCGCCGTTTACGCGCGTTTCCATCCATTTAACCCATACATGCTTATCTTTTATCCCGTTCAAATATTTCCCGTCTTTCCCTCTCAGAAAATAATTAACATGAAAAATAAGCGGCGGGTTTTTTACGCCTTCTGTGATCTCGAGATTATTCTGAATATACCGGCCTATAGGTATGGAAAGGAAATCAAGATTAGCCATGAGATTAAACTTTCTGACTCCCTCCTGGCCCAGAGTAGCGGCTGTTGTTTCGGATTCGATCGAAGCCGCCTGAGTAAGGATCCCGTGATACCAGTCAAAAGACTGCTGAACAGGGACATTTGTATCCGAATCGCGGCCCCCGTATATGATGCCTCCTACTTCCACGCCCAGTGGATTATCCAGGTTTTCATCGCAGTTTTTAAGGCCCTTTATCTTTATTGTATACCTCGCGTTTTTATGTGAAAGAAGTACCTCTCTGTCATCCGGCCCTTTTTTCCCTGGAAACCACTTCCCCGCGAAATTCACGCCTTCTTCAGGAAGAGGCCTGCCGTCACCGAGCCAGCGCGGCTTTCCTTCCGAATCTTCCAGTACATTCGAAAAAATAACCTCGCCCGGCGCGGTCAGCGCGTCAAATATGGCAGGATCATTTTCCCCGCTGACATCCTGAATGATCCCGAAAATCCCTCTTTCGACATTAACAGCCCGTATACATCCTTTAATATTCCTCAAATACGCGATATCATCGCCTATTATCGTCTCCCCTTCAAGCATGGCGGTAGCCGTTTTGCCGCACGCGCTCGGAAAGGAACCGGTGAAATATGTCACCCTTTTATTATCCGGGCCCTTAACTCCCATAAGAAACATATGTTCAGTAAGCCATCCTTCTTCCGACGCCCTTTTAATAGCAAGGCGCATCGCCAGTTTTTTTAAACCGACAGTGTTACCCGCGTACTGCGTATTTATGCTGTACACCATTTCTTCATGCAAATCTATATAAACTCTGCGGTTATATACATCCCCGCTTACATTCCCTTCAAGGATACCGGAGCTGTGGAGAAACCGGAAAAATTTCCCGGACCCCGCGCTCTTTTTAAACTGGTCATAACCGCTCCTGTATAAAATATCCTCTGAATGCGCCACATAACAGGAATCAGTTATCTGTACCGCGGGAATGGAAAATTCCGAATCCGTAGGGCCGAGACAGAAAAAACATAGATACAT
>JBDRAX010000090.1:0-2911 GCA_043823375.1 Candidatus Omnitrophota bacterium
GTTGAGGGGAGGGAATTCCGGGATCAATTCCTGGACAATATGGATCTTGAAAGAGAACGGGGTATTACAATAAAGTGCAGCGCCGTAAGAATAAAATACACGGCTAAAAACGGTAAGGCATATTTTTTGAATCTTATAGATACCCCGGGCCACGTTGATTTTTCCTATGAGGTTTCAAAAAGTATTGCCGCGTGTGAAGGCGCCCTGCTTGTCATTGACGCGGCTCAGGGCGTAGAGGCTCAGACAATAGCGAATTTATATCTGGCCATGGAGCACGATTTGACAATCATACCTATAATAAACAAAATAGATCTTAAGAATGCCAGGATCGACGAAGTGAAGCATCAAATGAAGGATCTGATCGGGGCTAAAGAGGAAGATATCCTTCTTATCAGCGCGAAAGAGGATATCGGTACGGTCGATGTCCTGGAAGCTGTTATTGAAAGGATACCACCTCCTTCCGGCGATTATGACGGTTCGCTCCAGGCATTGATATTCGACTCCTCTTATGATACGTACAGGGGAGTTATCATCTATGTAAGGGTCATGAACGGTTATATCGAAGCAGGTATGAATATAGAGATGATGCATATGGGCAGCAGATACGAGGTGAAAGAGGTGGGCATTTTCGCCCCTTCCGAACTGATAGTGCCCCGTCTCGAATGCGGCAGTGTGGGCTATATTGTCTGCAACATTAAAGAAGCGAAAGAAGTCGTTGTGGGAGATACGATCACTAATGCCAATAAACCCGCGGCGAAGCCGCTCCCGGGCTATAAAGAGGTCAAGCCGATGGTCTTCTGCGAAATATATCCGGTGACTAACGAGGAATATGAAGACCTTAAAAGTGCGATGGAAAAACTGCGGTTGTCTGACTCCTCATTTGTCTATGAAGCTGAAACGTCCGCGGCTTTGGGTTTTGGATTCAGGTGCGGATTTCTCGGCTTACTGCATATGGAGATCATCCAGGAGCGCCTTGAACGTGAATTTAACCTTGATCTGATAGCGTCTTCGCCGAGCGTAAACTACAGAGTGAAATTATCAAACGGAGAAATGATAGAAGTGGATAACCCTACGAAATACCCGGACAGAGAAAAGGTGGATTATGTCGAAGAACCTTTCGTCCGCAGTTATATCTTTACACCGGCGGATTCCATAGGCTCTCTCATGAAACTATGTGAGGAAAAAAGAGGTGAATTTGTCAGCACTAAATATCTGGATACAAGGAAGGTCCAACTTACTTACAATATGCCTCTTGCGGAGATCGTAATAGATTTTTATGATAAAATCAAATCTTCGACACAGGGATACGGATCCCTTGATTATGAGCTGATAGGATACAGGAAGGCGACTATTGTCAAACTTGAGATCCTGATCAACAGTATCCCGTGTGATGCCCTTTCTACTATTGTACATAAGGATAAATCCCGTAAAGTCGGGCTGGAGCTTGCCAGGAAACTGAAAGAGACCATACCTAAACATCTTTTTCAGATCGCTATTCAGGCCGCGATAGGCGGGGAAATAATCGCCAGGGAGACGATCTCCGCCTTAAAAAAACATGTTACCGGTAAATGCTACGGCGGTGACATTACCAGGAAGAGGAAATTATGGGACAAACAAAAAGAAGGGAAAAAACGCATGAGAAGGATAGGAAAAGTGGATGTACCTAAAGAAGCTTTCTTAAAAGCAATGAGGATATCATGAAAATAAATAAACAAATTATTGATTACTGGTGGCAGGAGTGGATCAAGCCCATACTGATAGCGGCTATACTGGCGTTGTTCATAAGGACATTTATCGTGCAGCCGTTTAAAATACCGTCAAATTCGATGTACCCGACACTTCAGCCCGGGGATCGTATCTTTGTCAGTAAATTCCTGTATGGGGCGAAACTGCCTTTTACGGATATACGGCTTCCCGCGGTAAGGGAGCCTCATGCCGGGGATATCGTAGTATTCCTTTCTCCTGTTGAAAAGAAAAAATTTCTTATTAAACGGTTCATAGCCGGTGGGGGCGATACTGTCGAAATAAAAGACGGGGAACTGTATGTAAACGGCAAGGGTATTGACACACAGCCCTTTAAGAACTTTTTTTATTACAACCGCGGAGAGTACGGGCAGGAGAATAAGCCTATTCACATACCGGAGGGTTATTTTTACGCGCTGGGCGATAACAGCGCCAATTCCCTGGATTCAAGATACTGGGGTTTTGTGCCGGATAAGAATTTGGTCGGGAAAGCCTTTATCATCCATTGGCCGATAAGGCGTATACAGCTCATACGGGAATAAGTTGATTTTTACCTGAAATTTTTGCGCGTGGGGGGGATATATGATGAATTGGGCGAATCGAGTAACATTATTAAGGATAGTTCTGGTGCCTGTTTTTATCACGGCTGTTTCATATCACAGCCTTAACCTTGCTCTCGTGATTTTTATTTTGGCCGCGATAACCGACGGCCTTGACGGATATCTGGCCCGTACCAGGAACGAAAAGACTAAACTGGGATCGATAATAGATCCGATCGCGGATAAGATGCTCATAGGCAGCGCTTTTATATGTTTCAGCCTTGTTAAAGGGCTTCCGGCTTATCTTGAAATGCCGGTATATGTACCCATTATTGTTATCAGCAGGGATGTGATAATCCTCGCCGGGGCGATGATCGTGTATTTGCTTAATAGCGGTATTGATGTGCGGCCCTCTGTTCTGGGTAAAATAACCACTGTTATCCAGATGCTCACCGTTATATCTTTACTTTTGCGGTTCCCTTATTCAAACTGGATGTGGAATACGACAGCTGTTGTAACTGTCGCGTCCGGGCTTGATTATCTCAGAATAGGATCAAATCAGATAAATGGAAAACATTCATAATATTCCCGTAATCTGCATAGTCGGACGGCCTAATGTCGGAAAATCT
>JBDRAX010000091.1:0-4944 GCA_043823375.1 Candidatus Omnitrophota bacterium
AGATATCATCCCATGCCCTCCACCAGAAGAGGGTTTCCGGTGTTATGCTGGACAGCGCGGTATTTACGAATATTACGCCGGAACATCTTGATTACCACCATGATATGGGGTCATATCTAAAAGAGAAAAAGAAGATATTCAATAACTTGAAAAAAGGCGGCATCGCGGTATTAAACGCGGATGACCCGCGGGTGGCTGAACTGAAAAATGAGATAAACTGCGAAAATATCATAACGTTCGGGATAAACGGCACCGCGGATGTAATGGCTGAAAACATCAGCCTTAAATCTCACAGTACGGGATTTGATATGGTCTCACCGGTATTCGGCCGCCTGAGGATCAATACCGGGCTTATCGGTATACATAATGTCTATAATATTCTGGGCGCGGCAGGGGCGCTGGCGGATTCCGGGATCAAACCTGAAGATATGAAGAACGCCGTAGAGCAGGTGAGGCCCGTACCGGGCAGGCTTGAAACGGTAAAAAGCTCTGCTTCTTTCAGAGTATTTGTCGATTACGCGCATACGCCCGACGCGCTGGAGAATGTGTTGAGCTGCCTGCGTCCGCTTGCTTCCGGAAAATTGATATGCGTGTTCGGCTGCGGAGGCGACAGGGACAGGACAAAAAGGCCTTTAATGGGAAAAATAGCTGCGGATCTATGCGACAGCGTAATTTTGACGAATGATAACCCCCGTACCGAGAAGCCCATTGATATTTTACGTGAAATAGAAAAGGGGATGGCCGGGGAAAAGAGCTATAGCATAATAGAGGATCGTGAAACAGCTATCAGGCAAGCTCTGCTTCAGGCGGATACGGGAAGCATAGTGCTGATAGCGGGTAAGGGGCATGAAGATTATCAGATCTTAGGCGGAAAAACGGTGCATTTTGACGACAGGGAAACAGCGGTTAAAATACTGAGGGAAATGGGTTATTGATCCGGTACGGTATTGCCGCTCTTCCCATCTGGATCAACATTCAGGGACAAATAATATGATTGAAGTAAGTGTAAGTGACATAATTACCGCGACTGGAGGGGAATTGCTGGAAGGCGAGGCCCGGACAGTTGTAAAGGGTTTTTGCGCGGATTCCAGGAAGGATGTGAAAGGCAGGTTTTTTATAGCGTTAAAAGGCGCCAGTTTTGACGGGCATGACTATCTCGACGGGGTAATAGCTCAAGGGGCGTCCGGGGTTATCATGCGCAAAGACAGCGCTCGTGTGAAAAACATCACAGGCCGTGCCGTAACAGTCGTTCTGGTCGATGATACAATGGAATGTATGGGGCGCTTAGCCGGATACATAAGAAAGCGCGTCAGAATACCGGTCGCCTGCGTAACCGGGACTAACGGAAAAACATCTGTAAAGGAAATCTTGTCGCATCTGCTTTCCGCGGAGTATAATGTGCTGAAAAGTGAAAAGTCATATAACAATATTATAGGACTGAGCCTTACTCTTTTTAATCTTGAGGACCATCATGAAGCGATGGTTCTGGAGCTGGGGACGAATCATCCGGGGGAAATATCTGAGCTGTCCGGAATAGCTAAACCTGATATCGGTGTCATTACAAACATCGGATGCGGGCATCTTGAATCATTTTACGACCGGGAGGGAGTGTATAAAGAGAAAATAACTCTTATAGACTCTTTGCCTTCAGGAGGAACGGCTGTCCTCAATAATGATGATGACTATCTGTCCCGGGCCGGCGGCATAAAATGTAAAAAGGAATATTACGGTATGAAGTACGGCAGCAGTTTCAGGATAAGTGATGTTGCCAGAAAGGAAAAAGGGTATGAGTTCGCGCTTAATGGGAATACCCTGTATATTCCTTTTGACGGGATACATAATGTCTACAACGCCGCATGCGCCGCGTCTGCCGCGCTTATAATGGGGATACCGTACGCGGCGGTAAAAGAGCGTTTGACGGGCGCGCCTCTTCCCGGGATGCGGCTTGAACCCGTGGATCTCGGGAATATCATTTTCATCAATGATTCTTATAACGCTAATCCTGATTCTTTTGAATGCGCGCTTAATGTCTTGCGCGAAAAGTACCCGCGCGCCAGAAAAGGTGTCGTCGCGGGAGATATGCTCGAGCTGGGGTACCGGAGTGATGATCTGCACAGGAAGGCGGGCAGGTCCGTATATAACCATGGAATAGATTTTCTTGTAACTGTTGGAGATAAGGCCCGGTTTATCGCTGAGGGTGCCGTGGAAGAGGGGATGAAAACGGATTTTGTGTTACATGCTGAAAACCATAGGGACGCCGCGGAAAAAGTGCGCTTCATGGCATCCGCGGAAAAAACTGTTGTACTGCTTAAAGCTTCGCGCGCCGCTAAAATGGAGGAAGTACTGAAATGCTTTACCACTTGTTATACCCATTAAAAAATTTATGGTTCGGGTTTAATATTTTTAAATATATTACATTCAGGGCAAGCATGGCGGCGTGTACTTCATTCGCGATCTGCCTTATCTTCGGGCCCGCTATAATAAAATGCCTGCGGAATCTGGAAGTGGGGCAGTTCGTAAGGAAAGAACATGTGCACACGCTCTATGACCTGCATAAACATAAGGAGGGTACTCCCACAATGGGAGGGCTTATGATAATTCTGTCTGTCCTGGTTTCGGCCTTTTTATGGTGCCGCCTGGATAACGATTATGTGATACTGACGCTCGGAGGGATGGTCTGGCTCGGTATCGTCGGTTTTGTGGATGATTTTATTAAGCTTAAAAATAAAAGTTCGAAAGGGATACAGGGCCTTACAAAAATAGCCGGGCAGATTTCGCTGGCGCTGATCGTCGGTATTTTTGTGATAAAAAATAAGGCCATAGGCACGGATCTGTACATTCCTTTTCTTAAAAACGCGGTTGTCAATCTCGGGGTTTTTTATATAATATTTGTATTGCTCGTAATTGTTGGTACGTCGAACGCCGTGAACCTTACCGACGGCCTTGACGGCCTGGCTATAGGCTGCGTGGTTTTTATCACTCTTACTTACGCGGTTATCAGTTATATCACGGGGCACGCGGGGCTCAGCAGGTATCTTCAGGTGTTTTATCTGCCTGGGGCCGGAGAATTGTCGGTTTTCTGTTCCGCTCTTACCGGCGCGGCTTTAGGTTTTTTGTGGTTCAACAGCCATCCCGCCACGATATTTATGGGGGATACCGGTTCTCTGTCTCTTGGAGGGGCAATAGCGGTTATGAGCGTCCTGATCAAAAAAGAAGTTTTACTTATTATCGTCGGAGGAGTTCTGGTTGTGGAATGTTTATCTGTCATATTACAGGTGGCTTCTTGCAAGTTGAGGAAAAAACGTCTTTTTCTGATGTCTCCTGTGCACCATCATTTCCAGATCAAAGGTTGGCATGAATCTAAAATTACTGTCCGGTTCTGGATAATAGCGGCTATACTGGCGCTTATAAGTATGGCGACTTTGAAGGTCAGATAAGAAATACATGCCGGAAAAAAGGTGAAAAATGATCGATCTTAAAAATAAAAAAGTACTGGTAGCGGGCCTTGGAATAAGCGGTTTTAAAGCGGCGGAGTTCCTCGCGTCAAAAGGAGCGTTTGTAAGGGTATCCGAAGGGGCTGATAATGATAATGTGCGCCGTTATCTGTCCGGACTTGAAAAATACGGTATAGAGTACGAAGCCGGGCTGCACAGCGAGAAATTCTGTAAAGAAGCCGATATGGTAGTAGTCAGTCCGGGTGTAAGTATCGAATCCATACCGGTTTTAACGGCTAAGCGTCTGGGGATACCTGTAATAGGAGAAATGGAACTGGGTTTCATGTTCTCTCGCGCGCCTGTTATCGCGATTACCGGGACTAATGGAAAAAGTACGACTACGGAGCTCATCGGGAATATTATCGCCTGTTCCGGGAGGCCGGCGGTTGTGTGCGGGAATATTGGGAACCCTTTGTGCGGAGAAATAAACCGCCTGACTCCTGAGAGTATTGCCGTAGTCGAGGTGAGCTCTTTTCAACTCGAGACCATAAGGACGTTCAGGCCGTATATCGCAGTTTTACTCAATATTACGGAAGACCATTACGACCGCCACGGGAATTTCGAGAATTATAAGTTATCAAAGTTCAGGATATTTGAAAATCAGGCGCCGGAGGATTGGGCGGTTTTGTATGAAGATTTCATGTCCGAGCCGTTAACTGAAAAAATTAAAAGCAGAAAGGTTTTTTACAGCGGGAAAAACGGGTATATAGAAAACCGCGGTTATGGAAAGAATTTAACCGGCGGAAGTGTTATGAGCTTTATCAGCATGATATGCGGAGAGATACCGATCAAAGGCATTCATAACATGGAAAATATAAGCTGCGCCGTAATGACGGGCCGGATCTTAGGCTTAAGTGATGATGTTATCCGCCGCGGCATAATCGGATTCAGGCCATTACATCACAGATTCGAAAAAGTCCGTGAAATCCGCGGTATTGAATTTATAGATGATTCCAAAGCCACGAATATAGACGCGACGAAGAGGGCGCTGGAATCCGCGGAGAGAAAGGTGATACTTATCGCGGGAGGAAGAGATAAGGGAGGGGATTACAGGTCTATATTACCGGTATTTAAGGATAAGGTTAAAAGTGTCGTACTTATAGGAGAGGCGGGTCCTCTTATAAAAAAAGCTCTGGGCGATCATGTGGAAAATTGGGAAGCGCGAAATATGACTGAGGCTGTCAGGAAGGCATTCAGCCTCGCCCAACCCGGGGAAGCCGTTCTTTTGTCGCCCATGTGTTCCAGTTTTGACATGTATGCAAGTTATAAACACAGAGGCAGTGATTTCCAGAAAGAAGTGATGAGCCTTAACTGATCTTTACCCGCTGGTATGCCCGGCCTGTGATCCACCGGTCGTGGAACAAGGGATAAAATTTACGATGAACAGGGATTCAAAAATAGTTCTTTTGACTTTATCGCTGCTGCTTATGGTAGGGGTAGTAATGATCTA
>JBDRAX010000092.1:0-4471 GCA_043823375.1 Candidatus Omnitrophota bacterium
AACTTGAAGCGAAGAAACGGGCGAGAGAAGAGCAGACAGCAGGAGAATCCGCGAGACAGGAAGAAGCGGCTCGCAAGCAGAAAGAAATAGAAGAGCGGAACAAGGCGCGGGAAGAAGAGAAAGCGCGGCTTGAAGAAGAGAGGCAGGAAAAAGAAGCGCGTCGCCAGGCGGAACTTGAAGAGAGGAAAAGGCAAGAGGCACAGATAGCGCAAGCGGCGGAAAAAAGAAAACTGTCTAAAACTGTACAGGCATATGTGGATGCCGCAAAGCGATATATAAGCGTGAATAGCCCGGATAGGGCTAAAAAATATCTCAGGAAAGTATTAGAGATTGACCCTGAAAATGATGAAGCGAAAAAGCTTTTGGTCTATATAGAAGAAATGGTATCCGGAGGAAAAGAGTAGGATCGGTTTGTCTGTATGTTTTTTGCCGGAAGAGGCGTTAAATAATGCAGGATTAATTTGTTTGCCGGAGACCACAGAGAGGATCAATGATTGAGGATAGAAAAGAGGGAGGGCGTATATTTTTGCCTGATCTCTTTCTTTTAAAGGGTCGCTGTGAACTCTGTGGTTAAAATTTTGATAATACGTATTAAATCCCGGGGGGGTATTTATGGGAGATAACAAAATTAATAAATTTTTTGGTAAATTTTTCAAAAAAAAGGAAAAAGCTGAACCCGGGGCTGTCATGGAAAAACCAAAGAGGGGAAGCTTCCGGGCAAAGTTAAAGAAACATTATATCTGGGTTATACTTGGTGTTCTCGTGTTCGCGTTAATTTTGTCGCGGACAGTCGGCAAGATAAAACAGGTCTTTTTCGGGAAGAAAGAGGAAGACAAGAAAATGGTGGAGTTCCTGGAAAGTACACCTGTGAAAGTATATAAGGTAAAGAAAATGGACTTTAAAGATACTTTGCCTTTGATGGGCAGGATAGAAGGTTTTAAGGAGATCGAACTCAGATTCGACGGGAAAGGGATACTTGAGAGTTTTAACTTCGAAGAAGGCGAACGTATACTGGAGGGTGATATTATAGCCAGCCTTGATCAGAAAGACGCGCTTTTGAAACTCAAATACGCGAGCCTTGAACTTGAAAAAGCCAAGAAACTGTATAACCTCGGCGGCGTAGATAAAATGGCTATGGATCAGAAAAAACTTGAGTATGAGTCCGCGAAAAGAGATCTTGAAAAAACAAATATTTACGCTCCCAGCGACGGTTATCTGGGAAGTAAAGAGAAAGATGTAGGAGCTTACATAGTTACACAGGACAAGATAGGGACTTTTGTGGATTTCAGTGAAGTGTACGCGGCGTTTGACGTTATAGAGGAAGATTCTCCTAAAATGGAGCTCGGGCAGAACTCCGAAATATTCCTGGACGCTTATCCCGGCGCGTCTTATAACGGTACGATAGATATGATCTCCCCCATGATCGAAGGGAAGACAAGGACGCAGAAGGTAAAAATTGAGCTGGAAAACGCTGACAGCAAATTAAAACCCGGCATGTTTGCCAGAGCGATAGTGAACACTTATGAAAAAAGCGACGCCTTGATAATCCCGGCATCGTCTTTTAAAAAGAAAGAAAATCAGTATTTTGTCTATGTCGTGCATCCTGCTGAAAAAGAGGAAGAAGAGCCGGCGTCCGCGCCCGCGGAAGGAGAACCCGCGGCGGAAGAAACAGGCATAGTAGAAGAAAGGGCCATAGAAATAGAATATCTGACGCATGATGTGGCGGAGATCAGTAAAGGCCTCAAAGAGGGCGAAATGATAATACGGGAGCTTCACCAGGATTATAAGGACAAAGACAAAGTAGAAATTACGGAAGTACAGGAAACGATCTTTTAACGCGAGACGGGAAAACGGACAGGATATAGCGTATTTTTGCGCCGGAAGAGGGAAACAGACAAGGGCTTAATTATGTAGTTAATGCCCGGGGCGCAAAGAACCGAAAATTTTATAATATAAACGCGGGCTTTAAAAATGGGATTACCGGAATTTTCGACAAAAAGGCCAGTGACCACGGTTATGATATTTCTGGGGGTCATGCTGTTTGGAGTTATTTCCTTATCCAAACTGCCGCAGGAACTTTTTCCGCCGATCACTTATCCCCAGCTTACGGTTTTTACCGGATACGCCAATGCCGCTCCCGAAGAAATTGAAACACTTCTTACCCGGCCCGTAGAAGAAGCCATAGGAACAGTGAGCGGTCTTAAAAGGGTACAGTCAATATCAAAAGAAGGTATCTCCCTTGTAATGGCGGAGTTCGACTGGGACCAGAATATGGATTTCGCTTCTCTCCGGACAAGGGAAAAAGTAGACCTTATCAAAGCGCGGCTCCCAAGAGACGCTACAGAGCCTTTAGTCGTCCCTTTCAACCCTTTCGAGATGCCTATAATGACGATAAGCGTTACAGGCAACAGGTCTCCGGTGCAGTTAAGGCAGATAGCCACGGATACGATAAAAGAAGAACTCGAGAAAATTGACGGTGTGGCGTCCGCGTCCGTAGAGGGCGGTTTGGAAAGGGAAATACTGGTTGATGTGAACCAGAGTAAACTCCAGAGCTACGGGGTTACGATACTGAACGTTTCGGACGCTATTACTAACGCGAACCTTAATTATCCCGCCGGGACCATTAAGGAAAGTTTCTATGAGTACCTGATACGTACGCTCGGGGAGTTTAAAGAAGCCAGGGAAATAGAAGATGTTGTCGTGAAATCGAAGGCCGAAGATGACACGAGACAGCTTCCTTTTGACGAACGGATAAAACAGCGGAATATAAGCGAAGAGAGCAGCCTCGTCCTTATAAAAGATGTAGCTAAAGTCGTTGATACTTTCAGGGAACGCAGCAGCTTTTCCAGATACAATGGGCAGGAAAACGTTTCGATCTCGATACAGAAACAGGCCCAGGCGAATACTATGCAGGTAATTAATAAAATAATCGGGGCTTTTCCCCGTGTCAGAAAACTGCTGCCTCCGGACATAAAGATCGAGATCATATACGACCAGTCGATATTTATCAGGGATTCCATAAACGGCGTGAGGGACGCGGCTGTACAGGGAGGGCTTCTCGCGTTTCTGGTCCTTTTGGTATTTCTGCGTAATATTAAGTCATCCGCGATCGTTACATTGAGTATCCCTATATCGATAATGATCGTGTTCACTTTCATGTTTTTCGGGGGATTATCGATAAACATGATGTCTCTCGGAGGGCTCGCGCTCGGTGTTGGTATGCTTGTTGATAACGCTATAGTTGTAATGGAAAATATCTTCAGGCACAGGGAAATGGGGAAGCCGTCGGAAAAAGCGGCGACAGACGGAGCCGAAGAAGTGTCCAACGCTATCGTGGCGTCCACGCTTACTACGATAGCCGTTTTTTTACCCATGATATTCGTGGTCGGTGTGGCAGGGCAGCTGTTTAAAGAACTGGCGTTTACCGTAACATTTTCTCTTATAGGGTCTTTGTGGGTCGCGTTAACTCTTATACCTCTTTTGAGCTGCAGGCTGGGTGGGGGAAAAGATGCGAAGCATGGCAGCGCCGCGTTCGAGGGCGGGCATGTATGGAAAAAGCTTCTTGTTCATTATGAGAGGCTGCTCAGGATTTTTCTTAGGCATAAAGGTATAGGGCTTGCCGTGGTATTTTTTATTTTCTGTTCAAGCCTGTTTATTATCAATTTTCTGGAGAAAGAACTTATGCCTAAAACGGACCAGGGGCAGTTTATCATAAAAGTTAAAATGCCCGTAGGTACGCGCGTGGAAGAAACCAACAGGATAGTTCTCGTTATGGAAGAAAAGATGAAAGACTATCCTGTGATAGAGTCGTTCAGCTCTGTTGTGGGTTCTACAAGCGGGAAAACGGCTAAAGACGTAATAAAAAGGATGGGTTCGCATGAAGGGCAGATAATAGTCAGCCTTAAAGAAAAAAGAAAAGTAAAGACGATGGATCTTGTCCAGGAACTTCGGAAAAAAATGGGTGAAGATAAGAAATTGAGACAAGCCCAGATAGAGTTTTCTCTTGAGCAGGGTGTCATATCCGGGGCTTTCGGCGGCGGCGGGAAACCGATAGCTATAGAGATAAAGGGAGAGAATCTCCAGGTTATGGAAGATATAGCCCGGAGAATAGAGGCTGAACTTGAAAAGATCGCGGGTATATTCGGGATAGAAGATGATGTGCCGGAACCTTCGCCTGAGGTAAGGATCAACATTGATAAGGATAAAGCGTCCATATTCAATATTTCGGTTGTTGACCTCGCGAGGATCGCTCAGATGGTATTAAGAGGTTATATCCCGTCGCAGTTCAGGGAAAAAGGAAAAGAAATAGACATAAGGGTAAGGATACGGGAAGAGGACAGGGAAGGCTACGGTGAGCTGGCGCGCATAAGGATAAATTCGCCCAGCGGCGGTATGATGCCGCTCGGGACTTTCGCGTCTTTTACCAAGGGAAAAGGGCCGAGTGAAATTAAACGCGTGGGGCAGGAAAGGA